>NZ_BAAHXV010000043.1:0-32540 GCF_054657895.1 Desulfatiferula olefinivorans
GAAGAACACGAAGGATCACGAAGAAAAGCCCACTATTTACGTACTTCTTCGTGCTCTTCGTGCCTTTCAGTGAGCAACGCGAACGGGTGGTTTAACAATTGAAGAATCACCTCCAACTTGAGGGAAGTGCATAACCAGAAAATCAAATTTTTTGGGCGGTTTCGTAAAACGTTCGAGATCAAGGTTTACGAAGCAGTCAGGCCCTGATGTTCAGAAGCTGGTGGATGCCGTCTTTGAGATCCTTGTCTTCGAAGGGTTTGTTTAGGACCAGGTCGATGCCGGCGTTTTTGATGACGTTGTCGCCTTTGCCCTTGTCCCCGGCCACGCTCTGGCCGGCCATGTCGCTCTGTGTGGTGATCATGATGATGGGCAGCTCTTTGGCGCTGTAGAGTTTGCGGACCTCGGCGCTCAGCTGCAGGCCGTTGATCTCCGGCATGTTCAGATCGGTGATCAGAAGATCGGGCTTGGCGGTTTTCAAGGATTCCAGGGCCTGGGCCGGAAATTCGTGGGTTTCGGATTCAAAGCCCAGGTCGTGGAGTTTGCGCATGTAGATTTTCAGCATCATTTTTGAATCGTCCACCGCCATGATTTTGATCGCTCCGGCCTCTTCGGCCTTGAGGGCGGCCTTGATCCGTTTGGTCAGGGCCTTGTCCCCCTTCTTCCGGAGAAGGTCGAGAAAGTGGGCGACCGTATCCGGATGGGCCTTCTCGGTCAGATGGCGAAAGGCATAGTCCTGAAAGGTCTGCGAATCCAGAAGAAAATTGAAGGCGTTGTCCGCCCCCGAATCGATCAGGGTGGCCACCACGGCTTCGGACTGATCGTCGGCGGCTTCGATCATGTTTTTCATGCCGGCCACCAGCACCGTGGACAGGTTCTTGTCGATGGCCTTGGCCGCCGCCATGGCCACATGGCCCACCGGATCGGTGAGCCCCTGGGCCAGACTGATGGCCGACTTGGACGACGGCAGACGCTCCATGGCCTCGTAAACGGCAAACCGTACGTTGGGATTGGACGGCTGGTTGTAGATGATCTTCAAAATAGCGGGCAGGGCCGTGATGTCGCCGATATTGCCCAACACGTTCAGACTGTGGATCAGGGTGTCGTCATCGTCGCTTTTCAGATTGTCGATGACAAAGGGAATGGCTTTGGGCCCGATGGCGATCAGACTGTCGATGGCGGCGTTCCTCAGGTCGACGAACTGCGAGCTCAACAGTTCGGTGAGTTTTTCAAGGGCCGGGTGATCCTGAATCTGGGCCAGCACTTCGATGATGACCGTCCCGATACGGGCATCTGCCGTCAGGGCTTCGCAGAGTTTCTGGATGGCCGATGCGCCGCCCATGTCGGCCAGCGCGTAGACGGCGGCCAATTGAAGGCGGACGCTGCCTCCGTGAAGAAAGGACGCCACATGGGTGGACGCCGAGGGATCACCGATTTTACCCAGGGCACGGATGGTTTCTTCGAGAAGATCCTCGCCGTGGTCCTGAAACAAAAGGGCCTGAAGGGCGCTCACGGCTTCCGTGAGTTTCAGTGCCCCGGCGACCTTGATATACAGATCCTTGTTTTTCTGGCGGGGGTCCTCGATGTAGGAGACGATCAGGGCCGCATTGTTGTAGGACTTTTCATAAACAAGCTCGATGATTTTTTCCCTGACCGAAGGATCGTCAACCTCGCTGTGGGCCAGACGTTCGAGCATGGGGTAGGCCACCGTGTCCGGGGCCTTGAGGACTTCAAACAGAACCTTGCTTTGTCCCTTGACCGACAGTTCGGGAAAAAACTGCAACAGGGCCGCCGCCTTGACAATGTCCCGTCGACCGACGCAGTATTTGAGTTCGTCAAGGAAATCTTTTTCGTTCTCTTTCATGGTAAGCCTTTCAATTGCCTTGCCGGAGCATGTAAAAGGTCGAATTCAGATACCGCTGGGGCTGAAAAAACGTGATTTCGTTGGTCAATGATTCGGTGGAACCGATGATCAGCACCCCGTCCGGCGCAAGGACGCCGGCCATGCGTTCAAACAGCTGACGCCGGTCATGGGCCGTGAAATAGATCGCCACGTTCCGGCAGAGGATCATGTCGAATTTCCCCATGCCTGTGAACGGTTTCATCAGGTTCATTTTCCGGAAGGTGACCATGGCCCGGATTTCATCCTTGATCCGGTAGGCATCCCCGTCGGGATTGAAAAATCGGGTCAGCCGCTGCTGGGACAGCCCCCGGGTCACCTCGAAGCGATTGTACCTTCCGTAACTGGCCTGGGCGATGGCGGCATCGGAGATGTCCGTGGCCAGCAGCTTGATGTTGTACCGCGGGTTGTCAAGGCCCAGATCCTTGAGGATCATGGCGATGCTGTAAATTTCCTGGCCGGTGGAACTGGCGCTGCTCCAGATTTTCAGCCCTGTTTTCTGAAGCCCGCCGCCGTTTTTGGTTCGACGGTCGATCAGGTCGGGAATCAGCTTGTGCTGAATCAGTTCGAAGGGTGCATTGTCACGAAAAAAATAGGTTTCATTGGTGGAAACGGCATCGATGATTCTCTTTTCAAGAAGGCCTGCGGCATCACGCCTGGCACGGGCATGGAGATCCGTGTATGACGGGCATTTCAATTCCTCCATCAGCTGGGCAAGGCGGGTCTCGATAAGGTATTCCTTGCCTGCGGCCAGGGCAATCCCCGACACCTCCAAAATGTATTTGGACATGATCAGGAATTCGGACGGGGTGATCTTGATTTTACTCATCGACGCATTCCATTAACCTTTGAAAAAACGACCCCTGACGGTTTTGACGATTTCTTCGGCGATCCGGTCCAGATGGACCACGCTGGTTGCGATGCCCGATTCAATGGGCTCCTTGGGCATGCCGAAGACCGTGCAGCTTTCCTCGTTCTGGGCGATAATGCCCGCTCCGTTTTCGTACATGCGCATGAGACCCTTGGTGCCGTCCGAGCCCATGCCGGTCATGATCACACCGGTGGCCCGGCCCACGTAGTGGGAGGCCACGGACAAAAACAGATAGTCTGCCGACGGCTTGCAGCTGTTCATTGGCGGGTCGTCGGTGATCTGGATCATCCGGCGGCGTCCGTCGGCGTGGGCCGCGATGCGCATCTGTTTTCCCCCGGGGGCGATCAGGGCCACATTGGGTTCGAGGATGTCACCATGCCGGGCCTCGCGGACGGTCAGGCTGCATTTGGCGTCCAGGCTCCGGGCCAGCGATTGGGTGAACAGGGGCGGCATGTGCTGGACAATCACGATGGGAACCCCGAGATCCGGGGGCAGCATGGGCATCATGCGGGCCAGGGCGTTGGGGCCCCCGGTGGAAATTCCAATGGCCACGATTTCGGCATTCTGGCGAACCGGCGGCCGTGACACCGGCCGGGGTGCCGGAGGAGATGCCTCCGGGGGCTTGGGGCGAAGGGCCGTCAGATCCGGCCGCGCCGCCGCACCGCTGAGCCGTTCGCGGATGCGTTTCTGGGTTTCCTTTTTCCGCAACAGGGTCCGGATGATGGGGGCAAGGGCCTGCCGCACACCGGCAAGGTTGTCCGCCATGGTCCCGCTCTGGGGCTTGGGAATGAAATCAAAAGCCCCCAGTTCCAGGGCCTGGATGGTCATGGCCCCGCCTTCCACGGTCAGGGTCGACAGCATGACGACATCGGTGGCAAGGGATTCCCGGCGGAGTTCCTCAAGAACCTGAAGCCCGTTCATCTCGGGCATTTCAATGTCCAGGGTGATCAGATCCGGCTTGAGGCTTCTGATCCTGGACAGGGCGATTTTTCCGTTGTTGGCCGTGCCGACGACCTGAACACCGGGAATTTCCTGGAGAACATCGCTGACGATTTTCCGATAGACAATGGTGTCGTCAACGACAAGAACGCGAAGCATGTCCAATGCGTTACCTCTGAAATATAACGGATGTTTTCATTTTTTTCGGTATCGGGAAAGGATGGCGGGGCCGATACGGCCGCCCTACTCCTTGAGGACCTCTTCAATGTCCAGAATGCCGATCAGGCTTTTGTCCGTTTTGAACACGCCTTCGAAGAAGCGGCCCTGAATCCCGCCGATGTTGGCGGGGGCGTGCTCGATGCGATTGGGGTCCGCCACCATGACGTCGCTGATCCGGTCGACCAGAAGACCGATGTGTTCGTCATGGGAATTGACAATGATATTACGGTTGTCCTTGTGGGGGGTAATCGGTGACAGACCGATCTTTTCTCCCAGGTCGATGACCGACACAATCTTTCCCCGAAGGTTCAGCACCCCTTTGACATAGTCGGCGGACTGGGGCACCACGGTCACCTCGGTCTGTTTGTTGATTTCCTGAATATTGAGAATATCGATGCCGCAGAGAGCTTCTCCCACATAAAATGTCGCCAGTTCCAGGGTGTCTGTGGCGGTCTGTTTGGATTTGGCCTGACTCATCGCATGGCTCCTTGTCTGTGTGTCGCTTCCGCTGTTATTTGAGGACGTAATGTTTGACCACGTTGACCAGCTGCTCACGGTCCAGCTTGATTTCATAGCTGTCGATGCCCACATCCCGCCCTTTTTTCATATCGGCTTCGCTGGCCAACGACGTCAGGGCGATGACCGGCAGGCGGCCGTAGGTTTCGCTGTTTTTGATCCGTTTGGTCAGTTCGAATCCGTCCATGACCGGCATTTCCAGATCCGTGACCACCCCGCTGATCTCATCGGCGTACTCCTCCAGCAGGTCCCAGGCCTTGGCGCCGTCTTCGGCGGCCAGGACCTTGAAGCCTTCCTCCTCCAAGAATCCCTTGACCTGGTTTCGGAAAAAGGCCGAATCCTCGGCAAAAAGCAGGGTCACGTTTTCCGGACTTTTCCGGTTTTTTGCGGTCACCGAGGCCTTTTCAATGAACCAGTCCGGGTTCAGGGTCTTGACGATGTCGAACATGTCGACCATCAGGGTGGTAAAATCCCCGACGATGATGGACCCCATGATGCCGGGCTGCTTGAGAGTGGTGGCGTCGATGTTCAGGTCCACCTCCACCGCGTCCACCGGCGGGGACACCAGAAGGCCCACTTCCTTGCCGGAAATCTTGAACACGATGACCTCGTGCTGGTCATTTTCGGGCAGGGGTTTGACCTTGGCCACCTCGGACAGCTCGTGAAGGGGCAGGGTGCCGCCGCGGTACTGAATCACCCGCTTGCCGCCCACGGTTTCGATGTCCTCGGTTTTGATCCGCTCGATGCGTTCCACCAGATTCAGGGGTGCGGCGAACTGCTCAGTTTCGGCATTCCGGAACAGCAGCAGGGCGCTGCGGTCCGTTCCGGCCTTGGCCGCTTTCATGGCGTCGGTTTCCATGGCCTTGCTCGAAACGGTCATCAGGTTGCCCATGCGGGCCAGACTGGCCACATCAAGAATCAGGGCCACCTTGCCGTCACCCATGATGGTGGCTCCGGCATAGCCCTCGCACTGGCTCAGGTGGCGTCCGAGCGGCTTGACGACAATTTCTTCCGAATCCCAGAGTTTGTCGACCACCAGGCCGTATTTGAAGTTTCCGGCCGACACCACCGCGATATTGATGGCGCTGGCCGAGCGATAGCGGCGGTCCGGCGAGGTTCGTTTATCACGGAATTGGGCGTCGCCCGCTTCCCGGTCCTCTGCGCTCTGGTCAAGCCTTCGGGACCGCCGGTCTGAGATGCTTTTCCGCTTGTCGGGATAGGTTCGCCCGTCTTCGGGGTTCACATAGGTCCGCTCGATGTCCAGCAGTTCGGCCAGATTGAGCAGGGGCAGAAGGTTTCCCCGGAGCCGGACCACGTCGGCATTGCCCACCTTCTCGATACGCTCCTTGACCTGGGCGGCTGGAATGCGCAGCAGTTCGTCCAGGTTGACCTGGGGAATGGCGTACCTTTCACTGCCGATGGACACGATCTGACTGGGAATGATGGCCAGGGTCAGGGGCAGTTTGATGCGGAAGGTGGTGCCCACCCCCACGGTGGAATCGATGTCGATGATCCCCCCCAGCTTGTCCAGGTTGGTTTTGACCACGTCCATACCCACGCCCCGGCCGGACACGTCGGTAATCTGCTGGGCCGTTGAAAAACCTGGAAGAAAAATCAGGTTGACCTTGTCCTTTTCGGACATCACGCTTTTTTCCTGTTCGGTGATCAGCCCCTTGCGCACCGAGGCCGCAGCGAGTTTCTCGCCGTCAAGACCGTTGCCGTCGTCGGTGATCTCAATGTTCACCTGACCGGCCTCATGGAAGGCCTTGAGCACAATTTTTCCGGCGGCGGTCTTGTTTCGGCCAAGCCGGACCTCCGGGGTTTCGATCCCGTGGTCCACCGAATTTCGCACCAGATGGGTCAACGGATCATTGATGGCCTCAATGATGGTCTTGTCAAGCTCGACATCCTTGCCTTCGATGAACAGGTCGATCTGCTTGCCCAGATCCTTGGACAGATCCCGGACCACACGGGTAAACTTATTGAAAATATTCGAAATGGGCTGCATGCGGGTCCGCATGATCGCTTCCTGGAGTTCGGAAGTGATCATGTCGATGCGCTGGCTGGACAGCTCGGTTGCCCGGGTGTTGTTGGCCGAGACCCCCTGCATCAGCTGGTTGCGGCTGAGCACCAGCTCGCCGGCCAGGGTCATCAGGGTATCCAGCAGGTTGATGTTGACGCGAAGCGACGAATGGGCGCCCTTCGCGCTGTCTGAGCCCCGCATGTCTTCCCGGGCATCCTGGGCCTCCATGGGGGCGGCCTCTTCGATGACCCTGGGTTTCACCTTTTTTTCCGCGACGGCGGCCGGTTTCTCGGACACCCGCTGAACGGGTTTGACCGGAGCCGCCGCGACCGGTTCGGGGACCGCCGGGGCCTGGGGTTCGGTCGCCGGGACAGGGACCGCCTCGACAACGGGCAGGTCTTCCGGTTCGGCCGCGCCGTCTGCGATCATGCCCTCGTCGACCAGGTACACGTATTCGGCAGGCGCGTCAACCAGCGTCGGGGCCATATCCGGTTCGATGATCGAGGCGAACAGAACCCGGAAGGGGATCCGGGGCGGCAGGTCGTCGTCCAGGGTGCCCACCGACTGGATGTCGACGCGCGAGTCGATGATTGTGCCGCTGTTCAAAAGCGAGGCGATGACGTCCAGCGGGGTTTTGCCCTTGGCCTGGATGTCGCGGATCATGTCGTATTCCACGATATAGATAAATTTGCCCTGCTTTCGGGCCTGGGCGATATCGAACTCGGGCACGAGAAAGATCGACTGTGACGGCGCGTGATGGATTTCGACGATACTGGAGACGGTCTCTTTTTCCGCCTCGGGCAGAGAGCCCGTGGTAACGGTCATCAGCCGCTCGATGTGCTCGGACACGTCCTCGTCGTTGCTGCCGTGGATGTTCTCGATCAGATCGTGCAGCCGGTCGAAGGCCTTGAGCAGGATGCTGATGATTTCCGGCGTGGGGATCATGTCCCGGGTCCGTATCATGCCCAGGACATTCTCGAGATTGTGAGCCAGTTCCTTGACCACGGTCAGCCCCATGAACCCGGCCCCGCCCTTGATGGAATGGGCGGCCCTGAACACGTTGTTCACGAGATCTTCGTCAATGTCCGCCCCTCCCTCTTCGATGGAAAGCAGGTCGTTTTCGATATCCGACAAGTGCTCCAGCGATTCGTCCACATACATGCGTAGGGTTTCATCATCTTCAAAGACCATGGCGCCTCCTGATTAAGCATTTGAGAAAAAGCAAGACAACGGGACAAGGAAAAGGCTGCGTCGGGCCGTCTGCCTGTCGTTGTAAAAAAAGAGTTGGCGAAAATGAAAACTCATCCGACACTGGGCCGTTATCAAAAAAGCCTCAACAATCCATCTGGATGACGGTAATGAACGATTGGAAAGAATGCCCCTCTGGATCAGCGGTAATGGGCCTGCCTCAAAGAACCAGTGACCTGAATTATATATCAGCGCACCGGTTTTTGGCAAGCAAAAGAATGGAACGGCGTTTTTTTGCCGGGCAATCGCTCTTTTTTTCCAAGGAATCGAAATTCATGGTTGTTTTTCGTCGGGAAATGACGATATTACTTGTAACATTCTTTCGACAGCCCCGGCTGCCGACGTCATTCACATGTTATCAAGGATCGTGCATGCTGACACAAACCGTTACATACCCGGCGGCACTTCTGGCGGGACTTCTGTCCTTTCTCTCGCCCTGTATCCTGCCGCTCATCCCGGCGTATTTCACCTTCATCACGGGCATGTCCGTCGACGAGATGACCCGGGACGACGACCGCGCCGTCCGAATCAAGGTCATTTTGTCCACCCTGGCCTATGTGCTCGGTTTCTCGCTGGTCTTCATCCTCATGGGCGCCGCCGTGTCCGTTCTGGGACACCAGCTCGGAGAATACCGGGATCTGATCCGGACCATCGGCGGCTTTGTCGTCGTGGTGTTCGGGGTCCATCTGGCCGGGATCGTCCGGATTCCGGGCCTTGATTTTGAAAAACGGCTCCATGTGAGCAAAAAGCCCCTGCATGTGTTCGGGACCTTTCTGGTGGGCATGGCCTTCGGCGCAGGCTGGAGCCCCTGCATCGGCCCCATGCTCGGGACGATTCTGGCCATCGCGGCCCAGGAAGGCTCGGTATCCAACGGCATGGCCCTGCTGGCCGTCTATTCCCTGGGCCTGGCCCTGCCGTTTATGCTGCTGAGCGTCTTTATCACCTACATGCTGCGCGTCATCCGCAAGGCCGGCCAGGCGATCCGTTACGTGACCGTTACCTCGGGCGTGTTCCTGATCGTGATCGGCCTGGCCCTTCTTTTCGACAAAATGAACGTTTTCACCGGTTTTTGACCGGAAGGACCACCGCCATGAAACACGTCATGATTGCGTTGTTTTTCGTATTCTCGGCCCTGCTCGTTCCGGGTCATGTCCATGAAGCCCTGTCTGCCGAAACGATTTCCTGGCACTCCTACGACGACGGCATGGCCCGGGCCAAAGCGGAACAGAAAAAGGTATACATCAACTTTCACGCGGACTGGTGCGGCTACTGCCACAAGATGGAGCGTGAAACCTTCAAGGACGGCCAGGTGATCGCCTACCTGAACAAAAACTACATTCCCGTCCGTATCGATTCGGACAAACAAAAAGACCTGGCCCGAAAGTACCGGGTTCGCGGCCTGCCCGACCATGTGTTCGTGGCCGAGACCGGCGAAACCATCGGCAACCAGCCCGGATACCTGGGCCCCAGAGATTTCATGAAGGTCATCACCTTTGTCTACGAGGAACAATACAAAACCGGCGCGAAATGAGACGGACGTCTTTTCCCGGCTCAGGCGGCGCATCGAGACCGGCGGCCATCCGGCCGGCCTGGGCCGGATGACGCCCGCCTGCGTGTTTTTGCTTCTCTATGAGTCCGACGGGCGGCACTACATTCCCGCCATTCTCAAGGCGGACAATCCGGGCTATGCCTGGGCCAATCAGGTGGCCCTGCCCGGCGGTCTGATCGACGGCACCGATGCCGACCCCCTCCACACGGCGTTTCGCGAGCTGGAGGAGGAGCTGGGCATCCGGCCGTCCCATGTGGAGCCCCTGGGGTCCATCGGCCATTTCCAAACCTTGAAAAACACTGAGATCCAGGTCTTCACCGGGATCTGGGACCAATCCGAGCCCATCCGCCACGACCCCTCCGAAATCGCCCGGGTGCTTTTTATCCCCCTGGCCCATCTGATGGAGACCCACCTGAGCCGAAACCTCGCCGGGCGTGACCCCGGCTGGGACGAACTGCTTTACCCCGTGGAGGATTTGGTCATCTGGGGCGTCACCGCCAAAATTCTTCATTATTTCATGGAACTGATCCTGAGCGACAACGACGGGATGTGACCCTTCCCGGCGGAAGGGCGTTTGTCAGGGTTCTGTATCGGCCGCGTCCGTCGCGTTGCATCCGGAAAGCACCCGGCAGACCGCCCAGGCCAGATCTCTGGCCGTGACGGGTTTCATGATCAGGGTCCGGATGCCCTGATCGGCCATGGTCTCCTCGGTGATGCTGTCGCTGTATCCGGTGCAGAGAATCACCGGAAGCGTCCGGTCGATCCGCAGCACCTCCCCGGCCAGCTGAACGCCCGTCATGCCCGGCATGGTCTGATCGGTAATCAGCAGATCAAACTCTCCGGGACGTCTTTGGATCATATCCCGGGCCGTAAGGCCGTCTTTGCAGGCCGTAATCCGATACCCCAGCCGGTTCAGATGCTCCCCGAGCACGTCCAGACAGAACGCTTCGTCGTCCACGACCAGGATGTGCTCACCCTTGCCCCGGGGGATATCCCGGATCTGCGGCGTGCGCTCGACCATGGTTTTCCGGCTGACGGGAAAATAGAGATCGAACCGCGTCCCCCGTCCGGGCGTACTCTCCACCTCGATAAGCCCCTGGTAGTTTCGGACGATCCCCAGGGTGACCGACAGACCCAGCCCGGTGCCCTCGTTGACGGCCTTGGTGGTGAAATAGGGATCGAAGATCCGCTCGACGAGGGCGGGCGCCATGCCCGTGCCCGTATCGCCGATGCTCAGCTTCAGGTAGCGCCCCGGCGGAATCCGGAGGGTCATGAATTCCCTGGGAGCCGACAGGGTCACGTTGTCCAGAACAAGGGACAGTTCGCCGCCGGTCAGCCGCATGGCATGGTAGGCGTTGGTGCAGATATTCATGATCACCTGATGGATCTGGGTGGGATCGGCGGTGACGGTATCGTTTTTCACGCGGATGTCCCGGCGGACGGTGATGGTCGAAGGCAGGGTCGAGCTTAAAAGCTTGACGCATTCGGTAATGAGCGGCGTCATGGCAATGGGGCCCAGGTCCCCGTCTTCCCTCCGGCTGAAGGTCAGAATCTGCCTCACCAGTTCCTTGGCCCGGTTGGCCGCTTCGAGAACCCGGTTCAGGTAGGCGTTGCGGGTGCTGTTTGAGCCCGATGCCTCCCCGCCGATCAGGGCCAGTTCGGTGAAGCCCATGATGCCGCTGAGAATATTGTTGAAATCGTGGGCGATGCCGCCGGCCAGGGTGCCGATGGCCTCCATGCGCTGGGTCTGGATCAGTTGTCGCTGGAGCAGGGCCTTTTCTTCGGCCAGGTGTTTTTCCCGGGTGGTGTCCCGGATGAACACCCCCAGCATGCCCGTTTCGCTTTCCTCGCCGGTGATGCGCCAGCCTGTCATGGCCGTGGGCAGCACATCGCCGCCCTTGCGGGCAAACCCCATTTCCGCCGAAGGATTCTGCCCCTCTCCCCGCATCATCGCCCGGATGGCCTGGTCGACGGCACTCCGGTCCGGCTCCGGAATGAAGTCCGTCACCTTGCGGGCGACCATATCCGACGCCGACCAGCCGGTCATGTCCAGCAGCGCCCGGTTGACGTCCCGAATGGTTCCGGCCGTATCCAACAGGAGCACCCCCTGGGGGTTGGAATTGAAGAACGTCCGGAATCGGAACTCGTTTTCCCGGATCACTTTCTCGGCCTTTTTCCGCTCACTGATATCGCGAATGATGGCCAGCTGAAGGCCTTCGCTGGAATCCGCCAGGAGGGTCATGGTGGATTCGACGGGAAATTCGCCGCCGTCGATCCGCCGGTGCATCCATTCGAATTTGACCAGGCCCTCGTTGAGGACCCGCCTAAGCATGTCGTGCCCCAGGCTCCGGCTGTTCACGCCCTCCGCCTGGTTCTCCGGACTGAGGTCAAAGATGTCCCGCCCGATCAACTCATCCCTGGTCCCGGCCCCGAACATGGAAACAGCGGCCGAATTCCCGTCCATCACGCTAAGATCCCGTGACAGAAGAAGCAGGGCGTCCCCCGATGATTCGAACAGGGTCCGGTAATATTCCTTCTGCTCGGCCAGGGCGCGCTGGGTCAGCCGGATGATGCGATCATCGGTCCGCCACAGATGGATCATGTAGGCCATGACCAGGCAGAGAACGATAAAGATGCCGAATGACAAAAAGATGATGCGTTTGCGTTCATGGGCCATGTCCCGCTCGATATCGTCCACATAGACCCCGGTGCCCACGACCCAGCCCCAGGGTTCGAACAGCCGGACGAAAGAGATTTTCTTTTCGACCCGGCCTGGATCGTCTTTCCACTGCCAGTGGTAGGTCAAAAAACCCTGGCCTTGGGTTTTGGCGATCCGGACCATGTCAGGCACCGCGTAATGCCCCTTGACATAACTCATGGTGGCCAGATTCCGCCCGATGTTCTCGGTCTGGTAGGGGTGCATGATCACATCGGAGTTGAAATTGATGATCCAGAAATAATCCTTGCCGTCGGTTCCGTAGCGGATGTTCCGATAATAAGTGAAGGCCTTGGCCTGGGCCTGTTCGAGGGTCAGCTCCCCGGCCTTGCGCCTTTCCTCCAGCCCCGTGAGGTGGGGCCAGGTGCTTTCCATCATGTCCCGGATCAGCGCCTTGCGGCTTTCGACGAACTGGTGGTTGATCCGGGGCAGCATGATGCCGAAAATGGTGATCAGAAAAAGGCCCATGACCAGAAGGGGCGCAAGGGTATGCCCCAGCAGGGTGAACCGGGGGCGGGCACCGCTGGTGACGGCCCTGTGGCGGTTTCTGAAAAAAACAACCATGACGATTCCTTCCGGTCAGCCGCACTCAGGCGTATGGGGTTCGTGTCCGGGCTCTGAAAAAGACGAATGTCATTTTTTCATGGATGTCAATACAATGCAATACAAAAGACCGGAACGATCGGGCAACTGCATGTCGCATTCGTTCACGTGCATGTTCACGTTCACGAGCACGTGCACGGTAGGCCGAGACCTGTTCGACCGCCATCGTGAACGTAAGCGTGAACGGCATGAATCCCTCACGCAGGAGAGGCCCATGCATTTTATAAACCCTTCATGCGATTGGATAGGTATGGGCCGTCTTTGAAAAAACTTAGACGATTTTTTACGCCCCAAGGGGCGGGGTATCATACCCGAAGTTTCGCAATAATTATATTTTAAATTCAGTATGATAATTTGTGTTTTGCCCTGACGTTTCCTTAGAAGTCAATGTTTGGACGGCTTTATAAAATGTTCGACATCAAGGCTTGCGAAGCCGTAAGGAATGAGGCGTACTTAGGGTACGCCGCAGTGACGAGGGATGACGCGTAACGAAGATATCGGACGTTTTAAGAAGCCGTTTTTTTTATTTGAGAAAACCCGCTCAAAGGAGTACATCTAAGAAAACTACAACCATGGAGGTATTATGCCCATTATCACAATTTCAAGGGCGTTCTGCAGCAAGGGGGCCTACCTTGCCGAACGCATCGCCCAGCGTCTCGACTGCACCTGTGTGTCCCGGGAAATCCTTCTGGAAGCGTCGGACCGCTTCAACGTGCCGGAGATCATCCTGAACAAAGCCATCCACGACGGTCCCACCATTTTCGACACGTTCACCCACGGCAAGCAGAAATACATTGCCTTTATCCGATCCGCCCTGCTCGACCGCCTCTGCCGGGGCAACGTGGTCTACCACGGCCTGGCCGGCCATTTCTTTCTCCAGGGCGTGCCCCACGTTCTCAAGGTGCGGATGATCGCCGACATGGATCTTCGCATCAAAGAAGAAATGGAAAAGGAGAATCTCACCGAGGTCATGGCCAGGAAGCGCCTGATGAACGATGACAGGGACCGTCACAACTGGGGCAAGGTTCTGTACGGCGTCGACACCTATGACCCGGACCTGTACGATCTGATGATCAACCTGAGGGACCTGAGCCTTGACGACGCAGTGGACATGGTCTGCCGTGCGGCATCCCTGCCCTCGTTCCAGACCACGGCGGAATCATTGGAGCGTCTGGCCGACATGGCCCTGGCGGCCCGGGTTTACGCCCGGATCATCGACCGCTTCTTCAACACCACGGTCTATGCCCACGAGGGCAACGTGTCCATTCAGGTCAACGATCAGGTCGTTCATCCGGACAAGATCAAAAAAGAGATCGAGGCGATGGTAAGCGATGTCGAAGGTGTCCGGAACCTGTCCTTCACCTTCAAGACGGCAACCCTCCGCACCGCCATGCACAAGTAAACGACCGGCAGGGGTTGTGTCAGGGGTAGATGATCACCCGGGGGACCGGCTTGATGAAATGCTGCCGCAGGCTGAAGGTGTAGGCACCCTGGGTGGGAATCATCAGGATGTCCCCCTCCCGGATATCCTCGCCCCAGTAACTGTAACCCCAGACGTCGTGGGGGGTGCACAAGGATCCCAGAATCATGCAGGGCCTCTCCGTCAGGGCGGGACGCGTCAGGTTGAGCACGGGGAAATAATCCGCCTCGAACCGTTCCCAGCCCACCATGTTGGTCCCGGCGTCGGTGATGACCAGATCATCGTACTTTCTGTCCATGACGGTCAGAAACAGATGCATGGCGTCATGGCAGATGAAGCGGCCCGGTTCGAAACAGATCCGACAGGCCGTGCGGGACAAAAGGTGTTCCCTGACGGCCTCGCAGAGGGTGTCCGCAAAGCGGTCGATGGGGGTGGACGGATTCAAAAAGGGCCCCCGGTCGGCCTCGGGCAGGCCCAGGGCCTTTCGGACCTGACCGCCGGCGGTGGCCGCCGGCAGCATCCACTCCCCGTCTTCGGGCCAGTAGCCGCCCCCGATATCGATAAATCGTATTCTTCGCCGTTTGTCGTCGGAGAGGGTGTCGATCAGGCCCCCCAATTGACGAATGAAGTCGATCTGCCGCTCCGGCCCCATGTTCCAGCTGGAATGAAACTGAAGCCCCTGAAAATCGATGAAGGGCAGGGACAGACACCGGCTGATGAAGGCGTCCAGCTGATCGCAGGGAATGCCGAATTTCCGCCACAGGCCCCGGGGGTCATTGGTCAGCCGGACGCCGATGGACACGGTGCGCGCCCACCGTTCGGCCAGACGGGAGAGACGGTTCAGCTCCGTAAAACTGTCGGCCAGCACCACCACCCGATCGCTGTGGGCGACGGCCTGGGACAGTTCGGCCTCGGTTTTGCCCGGCCCGCTGAACACGATGTCTTCCGCCCCCAGATCCAGGGCCAGTTTCAGTTCGACCCCGCTCGATACATCGAGGCCGAATCCCGCCTCGAGAACGGCCCGGCAAACATCGGGGCAGTTGTTGCTCTTCATGGCGAAATAAAACCCGGTAAGCGGAAGCCGGGACTCGAAGGCCTGTTGAAACGCCCGGGTCCGCCGGGCGATCATGTCCTTTTCGAACAGGTAACAGGGAAGCACGGACGGGGTGATCGTGTCCAGAAATCGTCGGCCCTTGGCGATATGTTTCTCGACAAAGGCCCGAAGGACGTTATCCGGCAGCCTGGAAGGCGTCGTCGACAGGGCGGTTCGGATGTGATCCGCAAGCGTTGGGTCCGGAACAGGGTGTGTCATGATCGATCTCGATGGTCAGCAGTGATAAAAGATCCCGGCATTGCCGGGCAGGCTCGTCCGGCCCCCGGGGGGTGAAAACGATGTGCCCCAGGTTCCACGAATCATAGTCATCCGGGGGCAGCACAATGGTGTGCCCCGCCGGGTGTTTGAAAAAAACGTCGATGACCCGGGGATCTTCCCTCAGACGCCGCGGGTCGATTCCTTTAAGGACGCCCGACCGATGCGCATGGATCCTCAGACCCACGTGGGCGGAACACGGCGGGGGAGAAACAAAGGCGCTTATCCCCTGCTCGGCGACGTCTACGGCAAGGGTCAGCATATCCAGGCCCAGGGCGCGCCGGATCAGCCAGGGCAGGCAGTCCCCGCCGGGCCTCGGCGCCAGTTCCAGAAAGACCGGCGCTCCGTCCCGGATGATAAAATCCACCATGCAGATCGCCCGGGTGATACCCAGAGACCGGGCCGCCCGGCCCAAAAGGGCCGTGAACTCATTCCGGTCGATGGGTGCGGGCAGCCACTCGATCAGCTCGTAGGCCATGATCGTCCCGAAAGGGGCGTCCGGTTCATGGATCTTCCGGGCCACGCGGACCACCGCCGTTTTCTCGCCGTCGACGATGAAATCACAGCTGTACTCGACGCCGTCCACACACTCCTGCATCAGCACCCCGTGGGAACGGGGCGATGCGGCGATCAGGTCCAGAGCGCGCCTGCCTTCGGCCTCGTCGGCGCAGCGGAAGACATGCTCACTGCCGCTGCCGTCCACAGGCTTGAGCACACAGGGCCCCCGGACCGTCTCGAAGAAGTTCCGGACCTGTCTGGGCGAGCAGACCGTTTCCGACCGGGGGCAGGGCACCTTGTGGGCCTGCCACAGGGCCGCCGTGCGTGATTTGTCGCGGCAGGCCCGGATGCTTTCGGGCGACGGGTACGAAAGCCCCATCACCTGCGCGATCCGGGCCGCCAGATCCATGGATTCGCAATCATAGCAGACCAGGCCCGACAAGGCCAGGCCGTGTGCCCCAAGGTGCTGCTTGAGACGAATGACGGCGGTTTCCGGACACCCGGGGTCGACAAGAACCTCATCTTCAGGCGAGGGAGCGGGCTCCAGGGCGTCCCGCCGGACGGCATGGAAGGTCATGAACAAAAGACGACCCGGCGCCGCCCTGTCCAGAAGATCGATGTAATCCGAGGTGGTCAGAACCACCAGCACACGGTCACGACGCATAAACAGGCAGCCTTTCCGTCTGGAAATCGAAAGCCTGGTATCCGGGCTGCTTGACGTTGACCTGATACAGGGGCCGGGGGCTGAGCCTGAACCGCTCCTTCCACCCGAAATCCCCGCAGAGGAAATCCAGGGACGTCATTTTTTCCGTGCAGGCCCATTCCATATGATGCAGGTTGATCAGTTTGGCCACACCGGGAAAATCCCGGTGGGTGCCGCCGGCCAAAAGGGTGCAGGTTCCATTGTACACGGCGCCGATGTCCACCGCCGCCACCCGGCCTTCGATCATCACCGTCACCACGCGCAGCATCGACTGCTCGTCCAGAAAATTCACCAGATTGTCGAAGGCCCCCATAAAACGGGGGTCGTGGAAGTACGAACACTCTCCAAAATTGTCCAGGTTGAGCCGGAACACCCAGTCGATGTCGGACAGATCATTGTGACGGATCGTAACCCCCCGGGCCTTCAGAGTCTCGACCTCGGCCAGGATTTTCTTTCGGGATTTCCCCGGAAAGGCGGCCAGATAATTGGCGTAGAGATAATCATGGACCGCCGGAAAAAACAGGTAGCCGACTTCATCGGGAACCAGCCGGGGCTTCATGATCCGTTCCACGTCCAGCGCCTCCGACTCCGCGCACAGGTACCGGACGTTGGCCCGGCCGGGAACCGCATCGAACAGACGTTTCAGGCAGGCCTCGTCCCGGGCGATGATTTTGTTCTGCTCCATCCAGGTTTTCCCCTGCCAGGTTTCGCCGGGGAAAAAGGCGTAACTGCCGTTTTCATCGATCCGGCTCAGGGGCAGAAAACCGGCAAGCTCGCCCTTTTCCTCGAGCACGATAAAAAACGGATCGCGGCCGTAGGCCCGGGCGAAACACTGCCTGACATCCCACAGGTCAAAGACGCATTCCTGCGGGTAGTGAACCTTCCACAGGCGCTCACAGGCGTCAAGGTCACGGACGATTCGTACCTCTTCCATCATTATCTCCTGTAGGTCACATGCAGTGAACTGGTTTCTCCCCCGAAGGCTTTCCGGGCGAAGTCCCTGACCACGTCGGGGTCGTAGACCTTGCAACTGAACACATCCAGATACGTGGTGTTGGTCAGGTTGGCGAAATGGGCCGAGATCAGAGAGGTCTCGATCAACTGGACCATGGAGAAGCCCGCCACTTTTTCGTCCTCTCCGAAATGAACCACCTGGGTTTCCCCGAAACGTTTCATCTCGATCAGATCACAGAGTTCCACGACAAATTGTTTGATGAATTCCGCATCCCGGATTTTTGCCGGATCGCAGTTGTAAATATCGATGGCCGAGGCGATGCCCCATACGTCTTCCACGGTGTCCGGTCTGCTTGCTGCGGCGAATCCCATGATGGCTTGTCCTTTGATTGTTAGTGTTAATGATTGATTGCCGGTCATTTCCGGCAATCGTTTAGCAACATGAATGCCACAGCAAGAAAAAAAAAGACGGTGCCCGTATCCGCCCGATTATCGGCAGGATGGACACATCGGGGGCCGGACCGGGCCGCGTATGCTTCGGCAATTTTTTACCGATATACCGGTTTGCGGTATTTTTGTGCCATATGCATAATATCTATTCGAATTTAAATGATATTTAAAATTTATCATCCGTCAAACCATCACTTTCAAGCAAAATAATACTGTTTTTTTTCACGTTCACGGTCGTTTCCCTTGGAGAAACACGGAGTACAGATCAAAATAAATTCCATAAAATCAATATTTTATTCTATTAAATCCCGCAAATGACGAGTTTTCGGCATTTCATTTCTCAAATTCGGCTTTTACCGTTGAAACCACAGGGCCTGTCGCAGACCCAAAGGCCTGACATTCACCTGCCGGCAAGCATTCAGACGATGTCATGCACATCAGGAGCCCATCGGGTCCCTTACCGTAAACTGGAAGAATCAAAATACCGATTTTTGACCGTCTCCCCCATTATTCAGTTGATATAACCTGATATTTTAAGTATTTTGAACGTACAAACCGTCTATACGAACGATAAAACGGTATAATTTTACCTTTTTCAAGGAGCCCCCTCATGCTGATTCGACTGGTGCTGGCCATCAAACACAAGGAACTGCTCGATGAAGTGACACGGTATTTCAAAGACGTGTCCGATGTTCAGATCAAGGATCTGAGCCGGAGCAAACGGGTCTGGCAAAGTCTGGTGCGGAGTTGCGGGGACATTTTCATTTTCAGCGACGCCACCATCCCCCGACCGGTGGAGTCCAATATTGCCATGCTCAACACCCTTCCGGAAAAACCCACCACCATCGTGCTGCATTCCAACGATTCGGCCGAGGATCACGCCCAGCTTCTGGCGGCGGGGGCCGATGCGGTGCTGTATTCGGGCATCTCCACCACCAGCCTGGTGGAAGCCGTGGACACCATTCTCGAATCCAGGCGCCAGTTCAGCCTGATGGACCGCTACGACCGGAAAGGACGGCTGAAACCCAAGATCGGTGACTTCGTGTCCAACAGCGAAACCATGCAGATTTTCATGGAAGAGGTCCATCAGGTGGTGACCAGCGATTCCACCCTTTTGATCCTCGGTGAAACGGGGGTGGGCAAGGAGCATCTGGCCCGGGCCATTCACGCGGACAGTCCGCGCTCCAACGGGCCCTTCGTCACTGTGAACACGGCGGCCCTGCCCGAGCAGCTTCTGGAAAGCGAGTTGTTCGGGCACGAGCAGGGAGCCTTCACCGGCGCCATACGGGCCCGGCGCGGGGCCTTCGAACTGGCCCACGGCGGAACGATATTTCTCGATGAAATCGGGGACATGCCCCTGCATCTCCAGACCAAACTGCTTCGGGTGCTCCAGGATTACGAAATCGTCCCCATCGGCGGCGAGGAACCCATCTGGGTGGATGTGCGCATCATCGCCGCCACCAACAAGGACCTGGAACTGGAAATCGAAAAGGGTACCTTCCGCCGGGATCTGTTCTACCGGCTCAGCGTGGTGACCTTAACCATCCCCCCCTTGAGCCGGCGCAAAGAGGACATCCCGGCCATGACCCGCAACTTCATCACCCTGTTCCGAAACAAGATCGGCCGGGAAGTGACAGGCATCTCCGATGACGCGGTCCAGGTGATGTGCCGCTATGACTGGCCCGGCAACGTCCGCGAGCTGATGAACGTGATCGAGCGGGCCATGCTGCTGTGCGCCACGGACACCATCACGGTCAAGAACCTGCCCTCGAGCATTTTCAAAACCGGCATGCAGGACGCCAATTCCCCCCTGAAAAATTTTTTCGACACGGGATCCTGGGAAACCATGACCCTGCCCGAGGTGCTCAAAGAGGTGCAGAAACATGTGGAACAGATGTATCTGGAGATGATTCTCAAAAAGACCGGCGGCCGGGTGGGCGAAGCGGCCCGGCTGGCCGGCATCCATCCCCGGGGGCTTTACAACAAAATGAAGGAACTGGGGATCAAGAAAGAGCTGTTCAAAGCCGATAGGAAGGAATAACACGATCCGGTATGCCCTTGGCCCCAGGGGCTTAATCAATGTCTACCAAAGGAGGAAGCATGAAAAAATTCTGGCCTGCTGTTTTTTGTTCCGTGATCCTGGCGTCCTGCGTCAGTCTTTTTCCCAAGGTCGAAACGGCCGCGGGCCCCGGCGCCTCGCTGATCGTTCTCGAGCTCGAACCCCTGGAAACGGTGACCACCGAGCGCGGCACCCACACAAACCGGTTTCGGGTCAACACCGTCAACAGCGGATTCTATCCGGTTGTTCTGGATCCAAAGGGACGGGAAGTGACCTTCCGCCTGTTCGAGGGCAGCGGCCGGGGCGGCACGTATTACTATAAGGAAAACGTTGGAGAAGGGACCTACACGTTCACCGGCATCCGCTACCTTTACATGACCCACCATGATTTCATCACCACCCCGATCAAGGACCTGACCTTCGACGGCCAAAGAACCGACGGCTGGGCGAAAACCGAATTCTACCCCCTGCCCAAGCCTGTTACCCTTACCGTGCGGCCTTCGAAAATGGAATCGTTGGGACGCTATCACTTCACCTTCCAGACCGTGGGCGACACAAAGCCCCTGGATGAGCTGCGATGGAAGCTCAGCCGCTTCGATTACGGCACGCTGGAACCCGACAACAAAAATTCCCTTCAGGACATCAAAAACTGGCGCGCCGGCGAATGGGTTTCCTGGAACCTGATGAACGACGAGACGGCCAAGCCCTGATGATCCGACTCCGGAGTGATCGCATGATAGAATATGTCAATGACGGCTGCTCCGGAATATCGGGATAAACGATTGGCATTTGGCGGGAGCCCTGTGATAACCATCCTGAATTCATCATCATTGGTATGATATTGACCCCAAACAAGGAGATGTTTAGAGGATGGAAAAGACTCGCGTCAAACGAATGATCGCGGCCCTTGCCGTGATGGGCTTCCTGGCCATGCCGGCCGGCGTGTTCGCCGGGGCCCTGGATATGTTTTCCGGTGAAACGGGTGTGATCCGTGTGTCCGGCGGAACGGCCCACATCCCCGTGATGAAGGAGGCGGCAAAGCGCATCATGGAAAAAAATCCGACTATCAGGATCACCATCGCGGGGGGCGGTTCCGGCGTCGGTATCAGCCAGGTGGGGGAAGGTCTGGTCGACATCGGGAATTCGGGACGCAAGCCCAAGGACAGTGAAATTGAGGCCCATGGCCTGGTCATGTTCAAATGGGCCATGGACGGCGTGGCGGTGGTGATCCATCCGGACAACCCGGTGACGGCGCTGACCAAAACCCAGCTTAAAGACGTTTTTTCAGGAACGATACGGTCCTGGAGCGAACTGGGAGGGCCGGACAAGCCCATCAACGTGTTCACCCGGGATGAGGCCAGCGGGACCCGCGAGGTGTTCTGGGGCAAAGCCCTCGACAAGGGGACGATCACACCGTCCGCCTCGTTTGTGGTGTCCAACGGGGCCATGAAATCCGCCGTGGCCTCCAACCCCTACGCCATCGGGTATGTGTCGGTGGGCCATATCGATGATTCGGTCAAGGCCCTGGTTCTGGACGGGGTGACGCCCAGCAATGCGACGGTGAAATCCGGTGACTATACCGTGGCCCGGGGGCTTTACAGCAATACCAAGGGTCAGCCCGGCGGCCTTTCGAAAAAATTCATCGATTACCTGTTCAGCGATGAGGGTCAGGCCATCGTGGCGGAAAACGGATTCATTCCGGTCCGGTAAGGCGCCTTTGTGAAACGGCTTTTTTTGATTTCGGCCTGTATCAGCGTGGGCGTTGCCGTGTCCATGATGGTGTTTATGATCGTTCTGGGCCTTCCCCTTTTCGGGGAGGGCCTTTTTTTTCGCATGCTCGTCGGCCCCTGGAATCCTTCACAGGGACGGTTCGGTATCGCGGCCATGATCATCGGCACCATGGCCGTTGCCCTTCCTGCCGTGTGCCTGGGCGTCCCGCTGAGCCTGGGGACGTCGGCCCTGATCAGCGCCCTGGCCCCGCGGACCCTCGCCCGTATTCTCGGGAAAACGGTTCAGGTGATGACCGGAATCCCGACGGTGATTTACGGGTTTGTCGGTGTCTTTCTCCTGGTTCCGGTCATCCGCAACACCTTTGACCGGGGATCGGGCATGTGTATCCTTACCGCAGCCCTGCTGCTGGCGCTGTTGATTTCGCCGACCATGATCCTGCTGTTTCTGGAAAGTTTCAACCAGGTGCCCCGGTCTTCGGTGCTGGCCGCCAGGGCCCTTGGGGCCGATCGGGTCCAGACCTTTTTATATGTGATTCTTCCCGGTTCGATTCCCGGGCTGGTCAGCGGCATTGTTCTCGCGCTGGGCCGTGCCGTGGGCGACACGATGATCGCCCTGATGGTGGCCGGGAACGCCGTCGCCGTGCCGGAATCCCTCCTCGATCCCGCCCGGACCCTCACGGCCCATATCGCCCTGATCATCGCCGCCGATGTCCGCAGCATGGAATTCAAAACCCTCTTTGCCTGCGGGATGGTTCTGTACGTGTTCACCGCCGTGCTGGTTTGCCTGGTCCGGCTCCTGCCGAGGCTGTTCAGGGTGAAACCATGATCCGGAGGGTGATGGAACGCCTGTTCGCAGGATTCGCCTGGGTATCCGGAGGCATCCTGATTGCATCGGTGGGGTGTCTGCTGACCTATCTTCTGGTCAAGGGATGGCCCGCCCTGGGCCTGGATCTGGTGTTCGGATCGGTCCCTCCCCTGGATGCCCTGACGGCAAGACGTCAGGTGTTCGACGGACTCTTTCCCGCCGTCGCGGGAACAACATGCCTGGTGCTGGTCTCCGTCTCCATGGCCCTCCCCCTGGGTCTTGCCGCGGGCATATACATGGCGGAATTCGCTCCCGCCGGCGTGAAAAAAACCTTTGGTCTGTTTTACGACATCCTTTCCGGCGTCCCGTCCATCGTTGTGGGGTTGTTCGGCTTTTCCATCACCATCGTGCTTCACCGCCATCTGTCGGCATCCATCTTCCCCTGTCTGATGATTTCGGCCTGCTCGCTGGCGTTTCTGGTGTTGCCCTATCTGATCCGAAGCACCCAGGTGTCCCTTGAGAACCTCTCCCCGGATGTCCGGTCGACGGCCCTGGCCCTGGGGGCAACGCCGATTCAGAACCTGCGGTTCGTCCTGATTCCCCGCTGCCTTTCCGGCATCATGAGCGGCGTTGTTCTCTCCATCGGGCGCTGCGCCGAAGACACGGCCGTCATCATGCTGACCGGCGTGGTGGCCACAGCCGGCCTTCCACGGTCCCTGTGGAGTCATTACGAAGCCCTCCCGTTTTACATTTATTACGTGTCTTCCCAGTACGGTGATCAGCAAGAGCTGGCCCGGGGCTATGGCGCTTCGATTCTTCTTTTGTGTGTCTGCCTGACCCTGTTCGCCGTCTCATTCATCATCAAAGACCGATTGGGCCGAAGGGCCCGGATTTCCCTGTGAGAGGCCCCATGAACACGCCGCCGAAAATCATCGTTGACGACCTGACGTTCCATTACGGAGAGCACCAAATCTTCGACCGTATCCGCGTGACCTTCGCCGAACGGAGCATCACCGCCGTCACCGGTCCGTCGGGAAAGGGGAAATCCAGTTTTCTGACCGTGATCAACCGCTTGTGGGAGACCGTTCCGGAGGCCAGGGTCCGTGGCAAGGTCCGCATCCGGTTTGACGGGGATTTCGAGGACATCATGGGAAGCCGCTATTCCCTGCCCCGCTTGCGGCGGAAGGTGGGGATGGTGTTTCAGATGCCCAATCCCCTGCCCATGAGTATTCTGAAAAATATGGCATTCCCCCTGAAGCTTGCCGGAATCGGGGATAAACGGAAATGGGTGGAGGCCGCCGAAACGGCGCTACGCCGTGCCCGGCTCTGGGACGAGGTCAAGGACCGCCTTCACGCCGACGGAAGAAGCCTGTCCGGCGGCCAGCAGCAACGCCTGTGCATTGCACGGGCTCTGATTCTCGAACCCGACATCCTTCTGCTCGATGAACCGACATCGTCCCTGGACGCCCGGGCGGCCGAAGGTATCGAAGACCTGCTTGTGGAACTGAAGGACCGATGCACCCTGATCGTCGTCTCCCACTACCTGGATCAGGTCAACCGCATCGCGGATCGTGTGCTGACGCTGGAAGCCGGGCGGTTCGTCGAAACCGGGCCCGGGAACCGTACCTAACGAAAAACTGATCGGGCGCTCATCTGATCAAAACAGACGCTCCTTAATCTATGGGCCAACAATGATGAACTCGTAATTAGTCATCACATGACGGCAAAGAAAAACGTTCGAGTTCAAGGCGTCGCGAATCCCGAGGAATGAGGCGTACTAAGGGTACGCCGCAGTGACGAGGGATGAAGCGCAACGCTTAAAATCGGACGTTTTACGAAGCCGTCAACACTAACCCTGAACGGAGGAACGTTATGTTTGTCAATCTGATGTTGATGCTGCTGGGCGGGCTGGTCTGCCTGTCGCTTTACCTGATGATGGCCTTTCTGGCCGCCGTGTCCATGGAAAACGAACTGCCGGACCTGGAAGACATCCAGGTCTGACCGGCCCTGCCCCCGGCGGTCAGGCCCCGTCCGCGCCCGGCACACGCGGGAGGGCGGCGGTGCGTTCGTCCAGGCGGACGGCCTGCGTTTGAATCGTCCGGCCATGACCGGCCACGGTTTCGGCCAGACGATCGAGAAGGTCGACGACTGCACCGATCCGGGCAAGGTGTTCGTCCCTCTGACGCCGCCGTTTTTCTTTATCCCCATGCATCCGGGCCGAACCGACCGCATCGGCGAGCCGGCCGAGGGTCTTTCGTTGTTCCTCTGCCCCCGACATCACCCGATTGACCGTCTCTTCCATCTGTAAAACGGCGTGGGCCACCTCACTCACGACACCCTCGGACTGCCGGGCAACGCCCGTCAGGTCGTCAACGCCTGCGCGGACCGTCCGGATGGCCCGCGCCGTCTGTCCGGCCAGCTCCTTGATTTCATGGGCCACCACGGCAAAGCCACGCCCCGCGTCACCGGCCCGGGCCGCTTCGATGGCGGCGTTCAAGGCCAGAAGGTCGATGCCGTCGGCGATATCGGCAAGATGATCCATGCCGGTCACGATGCGCTCTGCGGCCTGATCCGGATTGGCCGCCGTCCGGGAGGCGCGGTCCATGGTCTCCCGGGCCCGGATCAGGGCCGACCGGGTTCCGCCGGCCTGGGCACTGAGCTCCGACAGGGGCGTGTCCAGGGCTCTGATCTGTCCGACCAGAAGCTCCGGGCCCTGCGGGACCGTTTGGGCGGGCTCACCTATGGCCGAAATCTGACGGGCCATATCGCGGAGAACGGTCACATGGCCGCCCAGCGCCGAGGCATCCCGGTCGATGTGGTCCGCCAGGACAACCAGATCCGCGGACTCACGGGCCAGGGAACGGGAGTGTCGATCCAGGTCATCGTTTCTCTGCGTCCATCGATGGCTCATCCGGTTCAAGGCGACGGCGAGCCGCTTCATGTCCGGGCCGCCCGTTTCCGCAAGGCGGCATGCCCGGGGATCGTCGACCATGGCCTCGGCGGCCAGTGCCGCACGGCGGAGACGCCGCCTGAAAATCACGGCCGGGACACAGGTGATGGCCAACCCCAGGATCAGTGCCCCCACCCCCGGAAACGTCTGGAATAAAAAAAGCGGTTCCTGGGGCGGCGAGGCCGGTAAGATCACCGGGGGTTCGGGCTCGGCGGGCGGAGGCGGCCGAAGGCGGGCGTCAAGCTCATCGATAAGCGGCCCCATGCCGTCCAGATGATCGATCAGGGAGGATGCGGATCGGGTCAACCGATGTTCTTCCTCGATCCAGGCCTTGAATCGTGAACGATAGTCCGCGATTGCGTCCAGCAAAACCCGCTGGGCGGATTCACCAAGTGGGGCCCCTATGGCGGCCTGTTCGAGGCGGTCGATGGCCCCATTGAACTCCGTGGCGTCCGGAGGGCTGCCCCGGGTCCACGAAACCGGTTCATGGCGGCGAACCCCCGCAACCAGAGGCAGGATGTCCGGAACCATCAGATGCTCAACCCCCTCTTCCATGTCCCTTGCCGCCGACCGGATGTCTTCGTAGATCAGGGCCCGTTTTTTTTCGTCGGCTGAAAAATAGTTGTCGAACCCCATTTTGTAACGGTCAAGCGCCGCCCGAATGGCCGTCCACCCCCCGTTTTCCGGATAGGCCGACAGCAGCGCGTCCAAAGATTCGATGCGTTCGGTCATCTGAGCCTGATAAGTACTCGACCAGGTGCGGATGTAATCTTTTTCAAGGTTCCGCATACGAAGCATGGCAAGGTAAGGCGCGGTGAGGTCGTGGGGGGCGGCGGCGGCTTCCAGCCGGAGACCCGACGCGATCAGGCGTCCCCGGCACCCGGATTGATTATCGACACCGGCCGCTTCCGCCGCAGCGGCCAGGTTGTCGGCGGCGGCGACCATGGCCCCGGTCCGGTCCGAATCCCGGGGGTTGAGGCCGCTCTCCCCGGCCGCGTTGATTTTGGCGGCCAGACCCGCGTCCAGGGCCGTCAGGGCGTCCCTCAGTCGACGATAACAGCCCTTGTCCCGGGACATCAGGCAGTCCCGGACCCGGATCTCACAGGTCAGGCGAAGAAGGTGAAGTGATTCGGCCGATTCATCGGTCGGGGCGGCAAGGCCGTACACCGGCACAAAAAAGACGGCGACGACGGGGACGAGCAGGCGAAGAAAAATCCGCCGTCGTCGAACAGCAAACGGTGGGGCCATGGGGCCTCCTGATGGGATGGGGTCGCTGGAATGCCGTGCCGCCCGGCGGGAATCGTCGGCGGCGGACGATCGTCACCTGTAAACGCCTTCGTATCAACGGGGCCGGGGCGGCGGCGGGATCACGGTTCGCTGATTATACCAACCGTCCTTTCGCACTGTCAACGACTTCCGCGAAAGCCGCCCGCCTCAGATTTCCCGCTTGTCCAGATAGTTGAAGTGCAGGTAGGGGCCCAGGCGGTCGTAATGGTAGGAGGTTGAAAACTTGCAGCGCAGGTAACACCCCCGAATGTGGACGACGGTCACTTCCTTGGCCACGTGGGACCGCAGCTTGTCGTCCAGGGTAAATTCCAGGCGAAGGTCGTCCCCGGGAACCAGATCGCCCGGTTCGGCGATGGCAAAAATGATGTGGCTGGGGCACATGTTGACCACGGTCATCCGGCCGCCGATCTGCTTGCGGGCAGCCTGGTAGGTGCCTGCAAGGTCCAGGACATGCTCCGGCTGCTCGGGCAGGGGGCCGCTCAGGTCCTGGGTGTCGAACATGTCCTCGTAGGCCACGTCCAGGGTGGCCTCGAGTTCTTCGACCGGTGCTTCCGCCGAACTTTCCCGGCGGGCTTCCCGGATCAGGGTGCCCAGATCCTTGTCGATCAGCTTGCCCAGCTTCTGGTCGGGCAGGGGCTTGAAACTGAATTTGGCCTTTTCGTGCTGAAGAAGGCTCAAGGCGGCGTCTTCGCCCCGAAGGCTCTCAAAGGCGGCGTTGAACAACACCCCCTTGTTGAAATAACACAAACCCGTCTTGCCGTCCTGGAGTTCGATCTCGAACAGGCAGGTTTTCTTCTCCATTTCCACCAGAAGCAGAAAACTGGCCACGGAGATGCCGGAAACGGCACCGCTGGGCACCCCTTCGGCCAGGGCCTCGGCGATGACCGGGCCGAGCTGGTTGACGGGAAAGGGTTTGCTGAAAAACTGAAGCACGTCTTTGGGAATGAGTTTTTTGATCTCCGGCGTGCCGAAGGCCGACATGACGAAACAGGGAATGGACAGGTTCCGGTCGTTGACAAAGGCCAGCAGCGAGAGGCCGTCGACTTCGGGCATCATGATGTCGGTCAGAAGCAGGGCGATGTCCTCGCGCATCAGGATCTCCTTGGCGATTCTGCCGTTTTCCGCCGTCAGCACCTGAAACTGCTGATGGTAGGACGAAAGGGATTCTTTGATGAAATTCAGGAACACACGGTCGTCTTCGACTATCAGCACCTTTTTCATGGAGCATCCTTCTGCGTGGGCATGGTTGAGCGGCCCGTGGACCGGGCGGACATTTTGCGCACACCATACCAGACTCTCGCCGGGATGGCAAGAGATCGACGGCGGCCTTCCCAGGGCCATCGCATGTACTATTCGTTCACGTGCATGATCCGTCCCGCAGCAAGAGGCCCATGTGTTTTAACGATCAGACATGCGATTGCCCTGCGCCGGCCCCACGGCGCCATTGATTCGCGGCGGGCGACCTGATATGCTTTAGCCTTTTAGAACCCGTCCTTTAAGGAGAAAACCATGAAACATCTGATGCTTGCCTGTCTGATTGTCTGCCTGGCCGGTTGTTTTTCGCCCCAGGTCAGACTGTTCAGCGACGGAACAGACCCCCTTCGCGAATTTACCGTGGAAGGTAAGGGCGACGACAAGATTCTGATCGTCTCCATCCGGGGGATGATCAGCGACCAGCCGGATCAGGGCATGCTCAGGCACCGGCCGGGGCTGGTGTCCGAGGTGCTGGCCCAGTTGAAAAAAGCCGAATCGGACCCGGATATCAAGGCCCTGATTTTAAAGGTCGATTCGCCGGGGGGAACGGTGACCGCCAGCGACATCCTGTACCATGAAATCAAGGGATTCAAGGCGCGGCGGAGCATTCCCGTGGTGGTGTCGTTCATGAACATGGGCACCTCGGGGGCCTATTACCTGGCCCTGCCCGCCGACCGGATCATGGCCCATCCCACCGCCGTGACCGGATCCGTGGGGGTCATCTACATGCGGCCGAAAATCCACAAACTGATGGAAAAAATCGGGGTGGGCATGGCGGTCAACACCTCCGGTCCGTCCAAGGATCTGGGCTCTCCGTTCAAGGCGGCCACCGAGGAGGAAGACCGTTATTTCCAGAGCATCATCGATACCCTGGCCGCCCGGTTCCACCGGCTGGTGGCCGAGCACCGGAAACCGACGGACGACGCCATGGCCCGCATCCGGACGGCGGCGGTCTTTCTGCCCGAGGAGGCCCTTTCCCTCAAGCTGATCGACGGCATCGGCTACCTGGGCGATACGGTCCGGGCGGCGCAGGAACTGGCCGGGATTCAGACCGCCCGGGTAATCACCTACCGGCGTGACAAGGTGGCGGATGATACCCTCTACAGCAGCGCAGGTGCGGAACCCCCGCCGGTGAGCCCCCTGACCCTGTCCATCCCCGGCCTTGGCGGTCTGCCCACGGGATTTCATTACCTCTGCCCCATGCTCAGCGAGGCGCCGTGACGGCGAAGGGACCAGGCCATGATTTTTCTGTTTGACTGGGGTGACACCCTGATGAGGGTCGACCCCGACGAGACCGGACCCATGTACCGGTGGAAAAATCCCCGGGCCTGCCCCCACGCTGCGGAAACCCTGTCGGCCCTGTCACGGCGCGGTCTCTGCTGCCTGGCCACCAATGCCCGGGATTCGGATGAAAGGGATATCTGGAAGGCGCTTGCCCGGGCGGGTCTGGATCAGGGCATCCATCGGGTGTTCTGTTCACGGAACCTTAAGCTCTCCAAACCCGACCCCGCCTTTTTCCATGCGGTCTGCCGGTCTCTGGCCTGCGCCCCGTTCGACATTCTGATGGTGGGCGATGACCCGGTGGCCGATTACGCCTGGGCCCGGGACAACGGCGGCCGGGCCCTTTTGTACGACCCCGCAGGCATCCACGGGGACAAAGGCTGCCGGACGATCCGCGATCTGCTGGAACTGGTCGACAGCGACACCTGAGGTGTTCCGGTCAGGGCACCTCCGTCAGCATCGCGCCGTCCGGCGTGGTCTCACAATGGGGGTCTTCCACAGGCAGGCGCGTGTTTCGGGTCAATATAAACAACAGGGCCGGGCTCAGGAAAAAGTCGGCCAGAAGGGCAAAGATGATGGCCACCCCGGTGAAGAATCCGAACTTGATGCTGTGGTTGAGGGTCGAGAGCATCAGCACGAAAAAATTCATCGACAAAACGATGGTGGTGATCAGAAGGGCCCGGCCGGTGCCCAGAAAGGTTTCCCGAAGGGCCTTGCGCGCGTTGCCGGTTTTGATGAAGTATTTCCGATAATTGTACATGAAGTGAATGGTGTCGTCGACCACCAGGCCGATGGCCAGACTGCCGATGAACAGCGTGTTGATGTCCAGCTTGATCCCCATGAGGCTGATCAGGCCGAAGACCATGAAAATCGGCAGAAGATTGGGGCACATGCTGATCAGACCCAGCTTCAGATCCCCCACCAGGGCGATCATCAGAAGGGTGATGATCACCAGGGCGATGACGTAACTTTCCGCCATGCTGTAGAGGGCCGCGGTGATGGTCCGTCCCAGAAGGGCGGCCAGCCCGGTGACGGTGACCGTGGCCCTGTCGCCCAGGGCCTCCTCGAACATGGCCCCGAGATCCTTGACAAAGGCAGCGTAGGCCACCGAATCGGCCCACTGGGTCTTGATGGTGATCCTTGTTTTGCTGAACAGGCTGTCGCAGATTTTTTCCAGATCCTCGGACCCGCTGTTTTCGAAAAGAAGCAGCTGCTGGGCCACGGCGTCGGCCCCGTCGGGAAGCCGGTAGGCCGACGGGTCGTTGTTGTGCAGGGCCCGGTTGGTCTCCTTGAGGATATCGATGATGGAAATCACCTTGTTCACGGTGATGACGTCATTTTTGACGGCGGCGATCTCGGGAATCAGCGCCTCGATCCGCCGAAGCAGATCGGGGTCCTGAATGCCGTTTTCCCGTTTCGTGTCCACCACGACCTCGAAGGTGATGGTGCCGCCCATGTGGCGTTCCATGTGCTGAAGGTCCAGTTTCACCGGGTGATGTTTCGGGAAATAGGTAAGCACCAGACTGGAAAACTCCAGCCTGAAAATCGCGGCAACGCTGATGATAAACAGGATCAGGCAGACGGCGATGATTTTGCGGGAATGAACGATGGCCGTCTCGCTGAAAAACAGCAGAAACCGGTCCATGCGAACGGCGGCCCGGCTGGAATGATCCTCGGGGATCGGAATCATGGGAATCAGGGAGATCAGGGCGGGCAACAGGATCACGGTGTAGACGAAGCCCAGCATGACCCCGCCTGCGGCGAAGATCCCCAGTTCGGTGATGGTGGCGATTTCAGCGAAGGTAAAGGACAGAAGGCCCGCCGCCGTGGTCAGGCTGGTCATGAAGATCGCCAGCCCCGAATGACCCATGGCGTGGACAATGGCCTGTTCCTTGTCGACGCCGTTCTGGAATTCCCGGAAGAAAATGGCCAGCACATGGACGGCGGCGGCGATGCACACCGACACCAGAAACCCGGGGAGAATGTTGGTCATGATCGAGATGGGGGTGCCGGTAAGACCCATGAGGCCCAGGGTGCTGAGGGTGGTGGCCGCGACGATCACAATGGGCAGCACCATGCCCGACAGACGGCGGAACATCAGATAGAGAAAGACCAGAATCACCACGACCATGATTTTCACCAGCCGGGTGGTATCATGGGCCGTGGCCTTGTTGAACACGTCCACCACCACCGATCCGCCCGAATAGGTGATCCGGAAATCATCGGCCTGGTAGGGGCCGATCACCGCCCGGACCGCCGTGTTGACCTCGGCCTTTTCATCGGCGGTGATGTAGTGGGACCGGCTCGATGACGCCGCCCGGGGCGCTTCACCGAAATCGCTCAAATCGTCGGAAACATCATCGCTGCCGCCTTCGGTTTCGGCCTCACGCTCGATGACCCGGGACACGGTTTCAATGATCATGGCCGTGCTTTTCCCGTCCGCCGACAGAATGTAGTTTTCGTAAAAGGGAGAGTCCATGGCCCGGGTCCGGACCCGGTCGAGGTCCGCCGATTGCGGGTTTTCGACCAGCGGGTCCACGTGAAGCACGTCGTTCTCGCCGTAGGTGTCCCGCACGTTGATCAGGCTGGTGATCTTTTTCAGATGGGGAATGCGGCGTTCCAGATCCTCGTGCAGGGCCTTGAGTTTGATCAGCGTGGCCCGGTCGAACAGATCCGGGGCCTCGACCATCACGGCCACCAGTTCGGATCGGCCGAACTGGTCACGGAATTCGTTGTAGAGCAAAAGGCTGGGATCCTTGTCATGGAGCATGGCCTCGGTGGCCGTGTCCACGGTCAGATCCCTGCAGAAACTGCTGCTCCAGCCGATGAGAAGGGCCATGAGAAACAGGGTTTTCAGCCGGTGCCGGTACACCGCCCGGGTCAGGGTTTCAAACGCACGCTCGATGTTTTTCTTGATCGCCGCCATGGGTCATCCTTGATGGTTGCCGGAAAACACGCCTCTCGCCCGACGATGGGCCGCGCCCTCCCGGTATGGTAATTTTTGCCGTGAAAAATGAAAGATTGTTCGAAATTAAAATTTGATTCGATCGACAAAACAGGTGTATCAATAACGGATCTGAAAATCAACAGCAATGGCAAAACATTGAAATGGCCTTGCGAGGGATTGAAAAACTTTACAAACCGTATCACAATGTATTATACTTTTGCCAATGAAAAAACTTTCGACAAAGTGGTTTTA
>NZ_BAAHXV010000044.1:0-31765 GCF_054657895.1 Desulfatiferula olefinivorans
ATAATGGAGGTGTCGTGATGAAGGTTTATACATATTCTGAGGCGCGTCAGAAGCTGTCGATGATTCTTGATATGGCGCGGGATGAAGATGTTGTGATCAAGCGCCGTGGCGGTGAAACGTTCAAAGTTGTTTTCAGTCGATCCGATAAATCTCCGTTCGATGTGCCCGGCATGCCCGAACTGAAGTCAAAGATTAATACACACGATATCCTGGATGCTGTCAGAGAATCACGATCAATGGGCTCGAACGATGAATCGTGATGAGTTTGTTTTACCCTGACACTTTTTGCGGCGACCCCATTTCCCTCTTCCCCCCCCATGGCAACGCATGGATATGCCGCGGCAAAAGAATCAGAATAAACGTCTGGACGTCCCCCCCGGAGAATCAGGGCCGGGTGTTGACCGACCAGTGTGTGCGGATTTCGATGCCCTGATCCTGCATCTGAATTGATGCCCTTGTCAGGCGGGCCTCCGGACTTTTTGCTGATTGGATTATCCTGAGCGGCGGGATTTTTTCCGACAGGTTGACATCCTCGATGGCCCCCGCGTCCAGGTAAAGGCTCTGGAGCAGCCGTGCGATACTGATATCCACGGCAGGCGCGGTTTTTTCGATGTCCAGGCCCACGCACCGGACCTTGGTTTTCAGTATGACCTGGCCGTCAGGTGCCGTGGTGCAGGCGGGAGCAAGTTCGAATTCAGCCTGTTTTAAGGACAGCGTTCCTCCCAGTCCCTTCTGACCGGTCTGCAGGTCCAAAACACCTCCCGTGACAAAGACCAACAGCACGTTTCGTCGGGCATCCGGCCTTACGAACAGCTTGTCGGCCCGGATGCTGCTCCCCGACGTCCCCTTGTCCCTGTCGAGATAAAGGGGCTTTTTCAGTGCGGCATCGAGAAGGGCGTTCAGGTATTTTCGGCTGAAAAATAAGGTGGCGTCCGGATCGGCCAGGGGCTGCTGCGGGTTGCCCGCAAAGCGTTCCGGAAACGCGGCGTCGGACGAGAGAAGCGTCGTGAGCAGCGAGGCCACGTCCTGACCCGACGATCGGGTCGAATCGGCCCGGGCCGGAAGAGGGATGCAAAGAAAACACCATGTCAGCAGAATCACTATGAGTCTCGGGGTTCCCATGGGGCTCCTGATCGGGTTGATGGTTAATAAAACGCCGCCATCCTATCATGTTTTTCAAACGGGGTCGCATAATTTGTTGAACCCGATGCCATGGATCTTGCGTCTGTACAAGGGGTATCGTCCTGTGATAAAAGCCTGATTTTATCAATCGTCAACCCAGAGGTGTCTGTTTGAAGACAAGCAATCAGTTTTATCGTGTCAGCCCCGGTGACATCTGTTTTATAAGGTATGTGTTCGAGGCCCTTGACGGCATCGCCGTCATCACCACACTTTCCTCGGACAAAGAGGTTATCGTCGTCCGGGTCGCTCCGGGATGCGAACAGGAGGTGGCCGAGGTCATCGACGGCCTGAACGAAACGGTGACCCTGGAACCCGTGACCATGGAGGTGGAATTTTAAGCCATGCTGCCCGTGAAATATCTGTATGTCTATACCATTGGCTGTCAAATGAATGTCTATGATTCCGAGATGTTCGGACGTGTTCTTCAACCATTGGGTTATGCTTCGACCCCGGATCTTGATCAGGCGGACCTGATCATTGTCAACACATGCTCGGTGCGGAAAAAGGCAGAAGAAAAGGCCTTCAGTTTCCTGGGCCGTCTTCAGGCCATGAAAAAGAAAAATCCCGGCCTGGTCGTGGCCATGGGCGGCTGTGTGGCCCAGCAGGAAGGGGCCCGGGTGGTGGCCCGGATGCCCTGGGTGGACATTGTGTTCGGAACACGGGCCGCAGGCCGTTTGCCGGCCATTGTCCGCGCGTTCCAAGAGACGGGCAACCGGGTGATTGACATCACCATGGACGAGGCCCCGATCGAATTCCTGCCCCCGAAGGACGCCGTGAAAAAAACACCGGTTTCCACCTTCGTCACCATCATGCGCGGGTGTGACAACTTCTGCAGTTACTGCATTGTTCCCTATGTCCGGGGCCGCGAGACCAGCCGCACGCCGGAAAACATCATCCGTGAAATCGAGGCCCTGGTGGCCGACGGGGTTCGTGAGGTCACCCTCCTGGGCCAGAACGTGAACAGTTACGGGCTCAAGGAGGGCATCTGTTCCTTTCCCGACCTGCTGCGCAAGGTCGCCCGCATCGACGGCCTCGCACGTATCCGGTTCGCCACCTCCCATCCCAAGGATCTGTCCGACGATCTGATCCGGGCCTACGGGGAGCTTGACAAACTCTGCAATCATATCCATCTGCCGGTGCAGTCCGGCTCGGACCGGGTGCTCAAACGCATGAACCGGAAATACACCCGGGCATCTTATATCGACCGTATCGAGCGGCTGCGGGCGGTGCGCCCCGATATCGCCGTGTCTTCGGACATGATTGTCGGATTCCCCGGTGAAACCGACGAGGATTTCGAGCAGACCCTGGATCTGGTGAAGACCATCGGATACGACGGTCTGTTCGCTTTCATTTATTCCGACCGACCTCATGCCCCGGCGGTGAAATTTCCGGACAAGGTTCCGGAGGATGTGAAGAAAAAACGGCTGGAAGCCCTTTTGCGTCTTGAAAAATCCCTGTCCCAGATGCGTAACGACGCCTATCTGGACCGGATCGAAGCGGTTCTGGTGGAAGGCCGGAGCAAAAAGGCCGATGCCGACGGGGGCTTCCAGTGGTCCGGTCGCAGTTCAAGCAACAAGGTGGTTAATTTTCCGGCCCCCGGTGACGTAAAGGGGTCTGATATAACGGGCCGGATCATCGATGTCCGCATCGAACGATGTTTGCCCCATTCCCTTTGGGGTAAACCGCTTCACGGTTTTTAACGTTGCGGGATAACGGTCATCCATGTCATAATAAGGCCAATCGTAACGATTTCTGCTCCGGCCTGCCGATTGCGATGTTTTCATCTGGGCGTATCTAAACCTTTTCACGTTTTTTAATAGAGAAAGGAGGACGGATTATGCTTCATCAAATGACCATCGCGTCGCTGGCGGTCGACCCCGGAACCCAATCTCCGATCATCGTTTTGAAATCCCTTGAAGACGAACGTCCTCTTCTGATATGGATAGGACCGCTTGAGGCGACATCCATTGTGTATGCGCTCCAGGGCGTCTCGTTCGAACGGCCCCTGACCCATGATCTGTTCAAGAACTTTCTCGAACGGACGGCGTTTACGATCACGCGGGTCGAAATCTGCGATCTGGAGAACAACACCTTTTTCGCCAGAATTTTTTTCCGTTCGGGGGAGACGGAGTTTTCTATGGACGCCAGGCCCAGCGACGCCATCGCCATGGCCATCCGTTTCAATGTGGCCATTTATTCCGAAGAGGACGTGATTACCAAGTCCCGCCGGGAGCCCGAAACGGTCGATGTGGTTGACGACAGCGAAGAAGGGAAAAAATGGGCCGAATACCTGGCCAAGCTTGATAATGATGATTTTGGAAAGTATAAGGTATAATTGAGCGATGATTGATCTGCATTCCCATTCGTTTTTCAGCGACGGTGTCCTCGTGCCGTCGGAGCTGGTCCGCCGGGCCGAGCACAAAGGCCTTCGCGCCATCGGCATCACCGACCACGGTGATCTGTCCAACATTGATTTTATCATTCCGAGAATCACGGCTGTGGCCGAACAGCTCAATCAGGTGATGGCGATCCGTGTGATTCCCGGCATCGAACTGACCCACGTCCCGCCCTCCCAGATCGGTCTTGCAGCGGAAAAATCCCGCCGGCTCGGGGCGAAAATCATCATCGTCCACGGAGAAACCATTGTGGAACCCGTGGCCAAAGGCACCAACCATGCGGCCCTTGAGGCCGATGTTGATATTCTGGCCCATCCGGGACTCATCGACGAAGCCGATGTGATTCTTGCCCGGGACAAGGGCATCCTTCTTGAAATCACCGCCCGCAAAGGGCACAGCCTGACCAACGGCCACGTGGCGGCCCTTTCCGTGAAACACGGTGCCGGGCTGGTTATCAACACCGACTCCCACGAACCGGGCGATCTCATCGACAGCGATTTTGCCAGAAAGGTGATTCTCGGCGCGGGTCTCCCCCCGGAGCACTTCGAGATCATGCAGGCCAACGCGGCCCGGTTTATCTGAACTATTCCGAATTCTTACGGCCATGATGGGCACGCTGCGCTTTGCCCATCCTACGGGCGACACAAGGTAGAATGAGCAAAGCAACGCGTGCCCATCACCGGACAACGAGCCGGTTTTTCAAGTCAATAACCGTGCGTTACGATCCGAAAAACGTCCGGCCGTGGCGGCTGATCATGCCCATGATGTTGTAGACCAGTCGCGCTGCGGCGAAATCCGAGGCGTGATGGCCGGGGATGGGGGCCAGTTCCACCACGTCGAAGCCCAGGATCGTCCGCCCGCTGATGGCGGCCATCAGCATCTCCATGGCCTGAAACCAGAAAAGACCGCCGGGTTCTGGGGTTCCGGTGGCGGGGATCACCGAAGGATCGAGGCCGTCCACGTCGAAGGTGATGTAGATGGTTTGGGGGAAATCCGGCGGCAGCAGGGGACTTGGAACGCCCTTGCCGTAAAGGTCGCAGGCATCCAGAAAACGGACGTTTTTTTCTTTTCGATAGGCCACATCAAATTCGGACAGGCTACGTACACCGATCTGAAATACTGAAAACCCGGCGGCCACGGCGTGATGCAGGGCGCAGGCGTGGCTGAGGCTGGACCCTTCGTAGGTGTCGCGAAGATCGGCGTGAGCGTCGAAATGCACCACGCCCACCGGGACGCCGAGTCGGGATAAGGCCCGGAAGGCCCCCACGGACACGGTATGTTCACCGCCAAGCAATACAGGGATTTTTTTGGCGTCGAACACCGAGGTCACGGCGGCTTCGATGGTGTTCACGGCCTGCTCGGAACTGTGGGACGTCGACAGCGGGGGCAGGGTGTAAATGCCGCGTTCGGCCGGAACGCTGAACCCGTCGTACAGCTCCAGGTACTGGGATGCGTCGATGAGGGCCTGGGGTCCCCGTGCCGTTCCCGTGCCGTAGGAAACGGTTTTTTCAAACCCGGCGGGGATCACATGAAACAGACAGTCTTCGGGCCGGGGCCTGCCCAGCTCGGATTCGAGAAAGCCGGTGAGTGCGGGAGATTTCATAATCCCTCCTATGATTTTTCAGGACAGTCGGGTCTTGAAATCCTCGTATCCGAATGTCCGGACCGTTTCCAGGCGGTCCTCTGCGGGTTCGTAGAGCATGATGGTCGGAAGGCGGACACCGTTGAAGGTGTTGGTCTTGACCATGGAATAGATCGCCATGTCGGTGAATACCAGTCTGTCGCCCACGGCAAGGGGGCGATCGAAGGAGTACTCGCCGATGATGTCTCCGGCCAGGCAGGACAGGCCGCCCAAGCGGTAGCTGTAAGGTTTTTCGCCTTTGGCGCCGCTGCCGATGATAAAGGGCCGGTAGGGCATTTCGATCACATCGGGCATGTGCGTGGCCGCCGAGGTGTCCAAAATGGCGATGGGCATGTCGTTTTCGGTCAGATCCAGCACCGTGGCCACCAGCACGCCGGCGTTCAGGGCCACGGCCTCGCCGGGTTCCAGATAAACCTCAACGTCATACCGCCGTTTGATCCGGTCAACGACCCGGCAGAGCCGGTCGATGTCGTAGTCGTTCCGGGTGATGTGATGCCCCCCGCCGAAGTTGATCCATGTCAGATCGGACAGATAGGGACCGAAGGAGGCTTCGAAGGCGTCCACGGTGCGTTCCAGGGCATCGGAATTCTGCTCACACAGGGTATGGAAATGAAGCCCGGAAATACCGGAAAGATCCTTTCCCTTGAAATCCGCCAGGCGCACACCCAGACGCGAGCCCGGAGAGCAGGGGTCGTAGATGGGTACAGCACCTTCCGAATGTTCGGGGTTCACCCGTATGCCGCAGGAGATCGAACGTCCGGATGATGCCGCCACATCCTTGAACCGCTGCCACTGCCCGAAAGAATTGAACACGATGTGGTCGGAGAGGGTCACGATCTCGGCCATGTCGGCGTCACTGTAAGCCGCAGCGAAGGCGTGCACTTCTTTTTTGAATTCTTCCCGCCCCAGACGGGCCTCGTCGGGCGAACTGGCGCAGATTCCGTCCAGGGTCCCGGCGATCAGGGGGAACACCCGGTACATGGAAAAGCACTTGAGGGCCAGGAGGATCTTGCAGCCGGTGCGGTCTTTGACCCCCTTCAGGATGGACAGGTTGTGCCGCAGGCAGTCCGTGTCCACCACGAAGCAGGGCGTCTTGACCCGGGCGGGATCGAATTTTAAAGGATCGTTTCTTTCCATGGCAGCCCGTGAATGTTGAGTTTTTCCATAAAGGGATCGGGATCGAACTCTTCCATGTTGAACACGCCCTTTCCCGTCCATGTTTTCGTGAGCATCATCATGGCCCCGATCATGGCCGGAACGCCGGTGGTGTACGAGATGGCCTGGGACCCCACTTCATTGTACGCCTCTTCATGGGAGCAAATGTTGTACACGTAGTATTTTTTTGGTTTGCCGTCTTTTTCACCGTTGATCAGGCAGCCGATGCAGGTCTTGCCCCTGGTCAGGGGACCCAGGGAACCGGGGTCGGGCAGGAGGGCCTTCAAAAATTGAAGGGGAATGATTTCCTTGCCCTCATACATCACCGGATCGATCCGGGTCATGCCCACGTTTTCAAGCACCTTCAGGTGGTTGAGGTAATTGTCGGAAAAGGTCATCCAGAACCTTGCGGTCTGGATTTCGGAAAAATGCTTGGTCAGCGATTCGAGTTCCTCGTGATACAGCATGTAGATTTTTTTGGGTCCGATGCCGTCGGGAAAGTCGAATTCCTTGGAAAACTCCATGGGCCGGGTTTCGATCCACTGACCCTTGTCGTAGAATTTCCCGTTCTGGGTCACCTCCCGGATGTTGATTTCCGGGTTGAAGTTGGTGGCGAAGGGCTGACCGTGGTCGCCGGCGTTGCAGTCGATGATGTCCAGCGTATCCATGCGGTCGAAATGATGTTTTTTTGCGTAGGCGGTGAACACGTTGGTCACGCCGGGGTCGAACCCGCTGCCCAGAAGGGCCATCAGGCCCTTTTCCTTGAACCTGTCGTGGTAGTCCCACTGCCAGCCGTAGCAGAATTTCGCCTCGTCGGGGGGCTCGTAGTTGGCGGTGTCCAGATAATGCACGCCGGTTTCCAGGCAGGCATCCATGATATGCAGATCCTGGTAGGGCAGGGCCACATTGATGATCATCTCGGGCTTGAAGGACCGGATCAGTGCAACCAGCTCCGGCACGTTGTCCGCATCGACCTTCGCGGTTTGGATGGGACGATCGATCCCGGCGGCGACGGCATCGCACTTGGATTTGGTCCGGCTGGCCAGCATGATGTCGGAAAATACCTCCGGTACCTGGGCGCACTTGTGCGCCACCACATGTCCGACGCCGCCGGCGCCGATAATCATCACTCGTGACATGGTGTTCTCCTTAATGTTTATTTGGTTCTATTGCTCGAAGTAGGGATAGCCCCGGAGGCCCTCTTCGTACATGTTCATGATTTCGCGTCGTTCCTGGGGCGTGATCAGGCTTTCACGGATGGCCTGCTCGGCCGTGGCCCTGAACCGTTTGGTCATGCTTTTCGGGTCGTATTCCACGTAGGACAGCACGTCGGCCACCGAGTCGCCCTCGATTTCCCGGACAAAACTGTAGCTTCCGTCTTCGTAGACCCGGATGCTGACGACGTTGGTGTCGCCCAGAAGGTTGTGCAGGTCCCCCAGGGTTTCCTGATAGGCTCCCACCAGGAACACACCCAGATAATAATCTTCGTTTTCCCTGACCGTGTGGAGCTTCAGGGCCCGTCTGACGCCCTGTTTGTCGATGAAGCGGTCGATCTTGCCGTCGCAGTCACAGGTGATGTCGGCCAGTATCGCGTTCCTGACGGGCATTTCGGCCAGGCGATGGACCGGCATGACCGGGAACAGGTGGCCGATGGCCCAGGAATCGGGCAGGGACTGAAACACGCTGAAGTTGGCGTAATAGGTGTCGCACAGGGCGATGTCGATGTCCACCAGTTCTTTGGGAACGAATTTCAGAAATTTGATGTTTTCGCTGACGCCCTGGATGATGCTCCAGAATAATTTGTCGCCCAGAGCCCGCTGCCGGAGGGTCAAATCGCCGATCTTGAACATCTGACGGATCTGGTCCCGGTAGTACAGGGCGTCGTTGTAACATTCCTGGAGGTTCCGGACGCCCAGGGATTTCAGGGCCTCGTGCATGTTCAGGATGATGTCCGGGGTATCTTCGGGCAGCTCTTTGGGCACCGGGTTGGTGTCGATGGCGCTGGTGTCGAAGATGTTGAACAAAAGCACCGAGTAATACGCCACGGTGGCCCGACCCGATTCGGTTATGATCGTGGGGTGGGCGATGTCGTGCTCGCTCAGGATCTCCATGATGGCTTCGATCACGTCGGCGCAGTATTCGTCCAGGGTGTAGTTCCGGGAGTTCATGTAATTGGTGTGGGACCCGTCGTAATCCACCGCCAGGCCGCCGCCCAGGTCGAAATAGCCCATGGCGGCCCCTTCAAGGACCAGACCGGCGTAAACCCGGCAGGCTTCCTGGATGGAGGCCCGGATGTCCCGGATGTTGGGAATCTGGGAGCCCAGGTGGTAATGGAGAAGCTGGAGGCAGTCGAGCATGTTTACTTTTTTCAGTTTTTCGATGGCCTCGATGATCTGGGAGATGGTCAGTCCGAAAATGCTCCGGTCTCCGCCGGATTCGGTCCAGTGCCCCCCGGCCTGGGTGGACAGTTTGAACCGGACGCCCAGAAGGGGTTTGATGCCCAACGCGTTGGACCGCTCGATGATCAGGTCGAGCTCGCCGGGCATTTCAAGGACAAAAAAGCACTTGAAGCCCATCTTGCAGGCGTAGAGACCCAGATCGATGAATTCGCGGTCCTTGTAACCGTTGCAGATCAGGCAGGCTTCCTTGTCGTCGAGAAAGGACAGGGCGGCGATCAGCTCGGCCTTGCTGCCGGCTTCAAGGCCGTGGTGGTAAAATTTTCCGATGTTGGTGATGGTTTCGATGACCTGTTTCTGCTGGTTGACCTTGATGGGGTAGACCCCCTTGAACTGGCCCTTGTAATCGAATTTGGCGATGGCGGACCGAAAGCTTTCGTGCATCTGGATGATCTGTGAATCAAGGATGTCTTCGAACCGCAGGAGCATGGGCATGTCGTAGCCCCGTGCCCGGATACCGGCGATGATTTCCGGAAGGTTGACCGAGACGCTCTTTTTTTCCCGCAAGGGAGTGACCAGCACGTCGCCCTTGTTTGAGATGCTGAAGTAACCCGCCCCCCATTCGCGAATGTGATAAAGGTCGGCCGAGTCCTCGACGGTCCATCGTTCCATGCTGTGCTTGATGTTCATTGGCGCGCTCCCGTGATCCCTGAGGAAACGGTTTTAAAAAATACAAAAACATCCTGTTTTTACATGAAAAACAGGATGATTACAACCCCAAATCGATGTCCCCCGGCGTTGAAACCGGCTCCATCCGGAACGAAACGGTGCCTCACGTTGTGACCGTTTCCAAGTGAGGGGCTTGTTAACATGAAATGCTTCGGGAATCCATCATTTTTAAGCACGTCTGAAGGAAGAAATGAATCATGTTCGGGACCATGGCCGCAGGTACCTGTTTCCGGGAGGATAAATCCGCCGCAAACAGCAGTCGGGTTGTGGACGGGACCGGAGAGACGAAGAAAATGTCCTTCCGGTTCCGGGTCGGATCATCCAAGCTGTTTGGCCAGTTGGATGGCCGCCGTCAGGGTCGGGTCCCAGACCGGTCCGAAGGGCGGGGCGTAGGCCAGGTCCGACTGGATGTAATCGTCCACGGTCATCCGGGCCGAAAGGGCCACGGCGGCGGCGTTGATCCGGTGGGCGACCCCGTCTTTGCCCACCATGAACATGCCTAAAAGGCGGCGGGTTTTCCTGTCGCCGACGGCCTGGACCCAGATATCGGACGAGCCGCGCTGGCCGTGGGCCCGGGATCGGCTCTTGATGACCGTTTCAACGGCATTGAACCCGTTCTCGAAGCTTTCCCTAAGGGTCAGTCCCGTCCGGGCCACCTGGTAGTCGAAGAGTTTGAACACGGCGGTGCCCGCGATGCCCGGCAGTTCGGTGCGATGACCGCAGACCGTGTCGGCCACGGCCCATCCGGCCCGATTGGCCCTCAGGGCCAGGGGAATCCAGACTTTTTCTCCGGTGACCACATGGTAGGCATCGGCGCAGTCTCCGGCGGCATAGATGTTCGGCAGGGACGTTTCCATGGCCCGGCTGACGGCGATTTCCTTGTGTGGTCCCAGGGCCAGGCCCGCGGCTTTGGCAAGCCCGCTGTTGGGGGTGACGCCCAGGGCGAGGATCACCAGGTCGGCCGCGAAGGTCATGGTGTCCGATTCGACGATCAGGCCTTTTTCCGTTTTCTCGATCCCCTTGAGACCTTCGTTGAAATGGAGGCGCACTCCCTTGCCGCGTGTTTCCGCCTCGATCAGATTGTTCATCTCCATGGAAAGCCAGGGCACGAAACCGCCGGAGCGGCGGATCATGTCAACGGCGATGCCCCGCTCGGTCAGGGCCTCGCACATTTCAAGGCCGATGTAACCCATGCCGACGATTACGGCTTTTTTCACCGCATGATCGGCGATGTAGGCTTTGATGTTACGGCCGTCTTCCAGGGCTTTGAGGGGAAAGACACCGGGGAGTGTCCGGTCGATGTCCCGTGGGATGATCGGCGATGCCCCCGTGGCGATCAGGAGCCGGTCGTAGGGCAGATCGAAGGGTTTCCCCTCGGGGCCCCGCCCTTTGACCCGCCGGTTTTTCGGATCGAGTTCCAGGGCCTCGTGCCCCGTCAGGAGGTTGATGCCCTGCTTGCGGCGGAAAACCTCGGCGCTGCGGACCACCAGCACGTCCATGTTCCGATCCGGGTCCGCGATATTGTAAGGCATGCCGCAGGCGCTGTAGGAAACGTCCCGGGTTTTTTCAAGAACGGTGACATCGAGATCCGCATTGTTCCGTTTGGCACGGCTTGCCGCGCTCATGCCGGCGGCGTCTCCGCCGATGATCAGAAATTTCATGGCATTATCCCTTTTTTCGATTTATGACCTGTTCCAGCCGATATGACGGGTGAAAAACGAACTCGACACCCAATGTATCCCAGCCGTCGTTCGTTGACAAGGCCCGGGTTGCGGGCGAACGGGGCCATTGTATGTCTGTTGTCCGGTTTTTTGGGGCCCTCCGTTTTCAACCCTGTCCATAGGGTTGAAACGTTTTCCTGTTACTGATAAAATCCCATGATTTGATTGACATCGGTCCTGTCAGAGCGATATCGACCCTGCCTGAAAGGAAGACGCCATGATACGTCACGATAAAACATGGGTGCTTGCCCTGTTCATCATGATACTTGTCATGATATCGCCGGCCGCTGCCGAGGATCGTGATACGGCCCGTCGGGAAAAGCTGTTGATGGTCAACCTCACCGGACTGTCTCTCCTTTCCGCCTGGGGACTGATGCATTGGGATTACGGTGAACGGCGACCGCACACTCAGTCTGAAGGCTGGTTCTCCCAAGGGACAAAAGAGGGCGGGGCGGACAAGCTGGGACACGCCTACAGCAGCTACCTGTTCACCCAGGGTATGGCCGCGCTTTGTGAATATTGGGGATATGCCGGGTCCGAGGCGGCACTTTACGGGGCCGCATCCTCCTTCGGGCTGATGGGAATCATGGAGGTGGGCGATTCATTCAGCAGTTACGGGTTTTCCTGGGAGGATTTTATCATGAACACGGTTGGCTGCTGGCTCGGTTACACTCTGTACACGAATCCGGATTGGGCGCGGAAGGTCGATTTTCGAATCGAATACATTCCGGATTTTTCCGTACGGGATCTGAGCACGGATTATGAAAACATGAAATTTGTCACCGCGGTCAAAGCCGCCGGGTTTGACGCGATCACCGATCCGTGGCTGAAAAGACTTGAGTTCCAGATCGGTTATTACGCCAGGGGGTATTCCCGGAATGAGGCCCGGCGGACCCGGGCCCTGTATCTGGCCGTTGGGATCGGTCTGGCCCAGGTGGCGACGGAGCTCCGCCGCAACCGACTGTCCCGGGTATTCAATTACGTTCAGATTCCCTATACCTATGTTCCGATGGAATGGGAATCCTCATCCCGGATCGATGGCCCTTGAGAGGGGTGATTCAGGTTTTTTCGAGGCCCTACAGGCCTTGTATGATGGTTTTCAGCTCGTCGGGATTGCGAACGTGACGAAGGGCGTTCTTGAGTAATTCAAGCTTTCCGATATCGCAGATGGATTGAACCTGACGCATCATGGTTCGGCCGGTGAGACCGAACCTGAGTTCGAGCCCCAGTTCGATGCCTTCCCGGAGCCCTTTGAGCATGCCCTTTTCGAAGCCCTCATGCCGAAGCTGATCAGCCATTTCAATTAGAAAATCATCGTTTGTACCAGACAAAGACGGATTCATCTCTTTCATCAAGCAAGAGCCTCCTTGGGTGTGCAGGATACGTGTGAATGGCGTTTTGTGAATTTTTGTTCGGAATCAGATTTAATATGCCATAGCATTAGGGGATCGGTTTTGCCTTGTCAACAGAATTTTTTTTAACGACTGTAATGTTTTGCCGGGGCGGAACAGGGCCGGCATGGACCAATCGTATGAATTTTGCGTGTTGAATCTTTATCGTTATCGATGATTATCCGACAGCTTGTTCCTGGCCCGAGCGATTGCCCTGGCGGGACAATTGTCGTGTTGTGGAAGTCCCGGATTTCTGGTAGTTTTGTAAAACGACAAATTCCATTCCGGTCCCAGGCCGGACAAGACGATGATCCCGATTCCGGACAGACCATGAAATTCGAAGGAAATCTCAGTAAGTTCTTTCCGCCGGACCTTCTCCTGTTTCTTGCGAACATGGGGCAGGAAGGCATGCTGACCGTCAGTGACCCAAACGATGTCCTGACGATATTTTTCAAGAACGGGCAGGTGGTCGACGCCCGGAGCCGGCTTGCCGACGACAAGATGCTCAAAGCCCTTGTGATCCGTAAGCATATCGATAGAGCGACCTACCGGCACATCATGGTTCTGCGCAGGGAAACCGGCATGGGACTCATGGAGATCCTCGAGAAACTTTCGCCGTTTCCCCTGAACCGTATCGACGAAATCGTCATCGCTGGAATCCGCGAGGTGGTGTTTCAGTTTTTCCTGCTCAAAGACGGGTCCTTCGAGTTTTCGAGCATCCATGTGGAGCAGGCCCGGACACACAGCGCCCTGGCACCCCAGACGCTGGCCTTTGAAATCGCCCGATGGGTCGATGAATGGGCCGACATCGAACGGACATTCTCGTCTTTCGACCGCAAGGCACACGTCAAAGACACGGACAGCGGATCACGGGAGCCTGAGGTTCAGATGGTCCTGAACCTTTTGGGGGATGGAAAGACCATTCGTGATATCCTTGACCTGAGCCCCATGCCCAGCTTCGAGACACTCAAAGTCGTCGAGAAAATCATCGAAAATTCCTGGGCCGTTCTTCTGCCCAGAGAAAAAAACGATCTTACGTCACCCGCCGACCGGGACGACACGTTTCATTCGTTCAAAAAAGCCTTCAAAGGAATTCTCACGGAAAAAGAGCCCCTGCGCCGGGTCAAGGGCCTGATCGATTTCTGCAAGGACCATTTTGATCTGACCTTTCTTTTTTCCGCCACAAAGACCACCCTGATCCGGTCTGTCGTGTTCTACGTGGGCGACCAGGGGACCCTGAAAAGCCGCGAAACGAGAAACACGCCCTATGCGATGGCCCATGACCCGGTTTTTTCGAGGGTTTATACATCGGGGTTTTCTTTTTTCGGCCATGTGTTTCAAACCGCGATCACAAACGGCCTGTACCCCATGCCCGAGGCGGGGGAGTGCGCCATCATTCCCCTGTCCCGCAAGGGCGACCGGATAAATCTGCTCTTTGCCGTCGCCGCGCCGGATACGGGCGGGCTCGGCCCCTTTCACTATCTCGAACTCCTGTCCTGGCTGGTCAACCCCCATACCCGGTCCCTTTCCGATGACGGCGGCCTTCAGCACGCAGAGTCTCGGCCCTCCAACCCCGCACCGAAAAAAGACGTGTCGGAACTGATCCGTGACCTGCCTCCCATGCCCCATCTGGCGGCCCATATGCTTCAGATCCTGTCCGATCCCGACAGTTCGGTGGACGATCTGACCGGTGTGATGATTCAGGACCAGGCCATGGCGGCCACCCTGATCAAGGTGGCCAATTCGGCCCTTTACCGCACGGGCCGGGACGTGGTCACACTGAACGATGCGGTGGCCAAGCTGGGATTCAAAGCCGTTCGCAGTCTGGTTCTTACGGCCACCACCCAGTCCCTGTTTCCGAAAAACAACAAAAGCCTGGAAATGATCAGCCATGACCTGTGGCAGCATTCCAAGGAATGCGGTCTGGCTTCCCGTATCGTCGCCGAGGCCCTCGGGGCGGTCGATCCGGAGGAGGCCTTTGTGGCCGGGCTTCTTCATGATATCGGAAAACTGGCCATGCTGTTGACCTACACGTCGGACTACCAGGATATTCTTCGAAAACAGCGTGTGGACGGCTGCTCCAGCCTGGAGGCCGAAAAAACGGTGCTGGGTTTCGATCACTGCGAGATCGGGGCCATGTTCATGGACAAGTGGCACATGCCCCGGCATCTGAAAGAGGCCGTCATCTTTCATCATCTGTCCCGGGACGGGGCGGATGTGTCGCCGCATGCCCGGGTGGTTTGTCTTGGAAACCTCCTCAGTCATACCCATGGAAACCGTCCCGATGAACGGTTGATCCATGATCCGGCGCCTCTCGCCATGGCCTTTGACGCCCTGAAAATTGATTCGGCGACCCGCACGGCTCTGACGGAACGGGTGGCTTCTACCTTCAAACACGCAGACATTTTCGATTGACGGGCCGCCCTAAAGAGACGGGATGATCGGCATAGAACGCCTTGCCTGGCAAGGCGACGGCCGGGTTGGGAAAAAATATCGTTGACATTAGAACGAACGTTCGTATATACATTTGTTCTAAAAAAAGGAGCTCTCCTATGGTACGGCAACGCACGAAAAAAAAACGAATCGATACACGGCAGGCCATCATTGACGCTGCCGGAGAACTGTTCGCCATTCGGGGGCTGGACGGAACCAGCATCCGCGAAATCGTCAAAGCGGCGGGCACCGCCTTGTGTTCGGTGAATTATCATTTCGAGAACAAGGAACAGCTTTACGTGGAATGTGTCCGCCATGTGATCGAGGACAAACTGGCCCTTGAAAAAGCCCTGGAGGTTCTGGATGATCCGTCCCCCCTGTCACAGGAAGCGTTTACGACCCTGCTTTCCGAGATGATCCGCAGGATGTTCTTTCTTTTTCTGAACCCGGACAATCCATACTGGTACGGGATCCTCTTGATCCGGGCCAAGCAGGAATTCAATCCCAGGGTCAAACCGGTGATCACCAGCATCACCGACCCCGAAAGAATCAAGAATTTTCTGGTTCGCCATATTCCGGATCTTGATGTCAATGAGGCCTATCTGTGGGTGTTCAACCTGGTGGCCCAGATCCAGTACTATGTGGTGTCCAAATGGACGGTCCTGAAAACCCTGGGGAAAAAGGAATACGATCAGGACTGGATGGATATGATTGCCAATTACACGGCGGATAATCTATTGAAAACACTTCATTTGTCTGATCATCATCAGGAATGGGGCGCGGTATGCGAATAAACCGGGATGGCTCTTTGGCAGGGGAGATACGACGATTCGGGCGTTTTCTGTGTGCGGCCGTGCTGCTGGTCTGTTTCTGTCCGCCTGTTTTTTCACAGCCGCTTCCCCGGGTTGGGATCGGCGTGGTGTACGACGGCCCGGCGCCCTTGTTTCATCAGAACCGGCAGATGCTGATCGATGAAATCATCGAACTGACAGCCGGAGAATTCGATGTCCGGTTCGACGAGGACGCGGTGGTCGACGGACAGTGGGACAAAGAACGCATCGCCCGGTCCGTGGCCGCGCTGATGGCTGATCCCGAGGTGGATATCCTTCTGTGCCTCGGGGTTATGGCATCGGCAGAGATCGCATCGTATGCGTCCCTGTCCAAACCCGTCATCGCCTCATCGGTGTACGCCGGACAGATCGGCGACCCCCATGTCGGACGTCCCCGTTTACCGGCCAACCTGAACGTCATCGTTTCCAGCGGGGAATTCGACAAGACCCTCGATGCCTTTCTTCGTTTCAAGGCGTTTACCCATCTGGCCCTGATTGTGGATCGCCATGTGCTCGACGCCGTCCCCGGTCTTGCCGCCTATTACGAAAAAGCCGGGGCTGACCGGCAGGTGAGGCTGGATGTCCTGCCGGCCGGAGACCGTGCCGATGACGTACTCGATCGTTTGCCGGACACGGTGGACGGTGTGCTTGTGGCACCGCTGCTCAGTTTTCCCCTTGCGGAACTGGATCGTCTGATCGACGGGCTCAACCGTCGAAAACTTCCGGGTTTTTCTCTTTTGGGCCGAAGTGACGTCACGCGCGGGCTTTTGGCCGGTCTGACCTACGGCGCCGAGTCCCTGCGGCTGATCCGTCGGATCGCATTGAACGTGCAGCGGATTCTTCTGGGGGAAAGCCCCGATGTCTTTGACTCGTCCTTTTCCGATCAGGGCAACGTCGTCATCAATATGGAAACGGCCCGATTGATCGGCTTTTATCCGGAGTGGGATATCCTGGCCCGGGCGGAACTGATTCACGAGAAGGATAACCGTAATCTGCCCCGACTCGATCTGGCCACGGTGATGGAGACGGTCCTCACACAAAATCCCGACATGGCCGCCGGACGGAACCGGGTAGCCGCAGGCGAACAGGAGGTGAACAAGGCCCGATCGTATCTGATTCCTAAAGTGACCCTCGAAAGCACCGGTATCGTGATCGACGAAAACCGCGCCGAGCTGAGTTTCGGCACGGAATCGGAAAAAAAATGGGACGCCGGCATCACCGCCGGCCAGATGCTTTTTTCCGAAAAGGCCTGGTCCGGCTGGCGGTCCGTCAAACACCTCCAGGAGGCACGCCTTCAGGAATTTGAAACCCTCAAGCTGGATTTGTGTCTTGAAGCGGCAAGGGCTTACATGAATGTGCTTAGGGCACGCACCTTTGAACGGATTCTTACCAACAACCTGAAGCTGACCGAGGCCAACCTGAACCGGGCCCGGACCCGTCAGACCGTGGGCACGGCCGGTGCCTCCGAAGTCTATCGCTGGGAAAGCGAAATTGCCAAAAAGAAAAAAGAGAGGTTTGCGGCCCAGGCCTCCGTGGCCCAGGCCGCGGGCGCCTTCAACCGGATTCTGGGGTACCCCCTGTCCCATGAGACGGCCCTCGACGAGGTCAGCGTCTCCGATCCGGTCCTTCTGATCAGCGACGAGCGGTTTCTGCCCCGGGTGAATACTCCGGAAAAACTTCGACGGTTCAACGATTTCATGGTTCAGGAAGGTCTTGACCGGGCCCCTGAACTCAAACGCCTGGATGCGGCGCTCAAAGCAGGGAAACAGCAGGTGCTGTCCGCCCGGCGGGCCCATTATCTGCCCGAAGTGGCCTTAAAGGGACAGATCAGCGATGTGTTCGACCGGGACGGATTCAGTCAGGTGGCCGATGCCCGGGACAAAACGGCCTGGAGTGTGGCCGTCAACGCCTCGTTTCCCCTGTTCACGGGTGGCGCCAAAACAGCCGATTATCTCAAAACCCGTGAAGAATTGGGAGCGCTGCGCATGGAGCGTCAGTCCGCCGCCGCCCGGATCGAAGAGAAGATCCGGTTTATGCTCGAGGAAGCCAAGGCCTCCTACCGGGGGATCGCCCTGGCCAGGGACGCGGCCCGGGCAGCCGCGAAAAATCTCGAGCTGGTGACCGATGCCTATGCCCGGGGCATGGTGTCGATCATCGATCTTCTCGATGCCCAGAACGCCTCGATGATGGCGGACCTGGGGGCGGACAACGCCGTCTACGATTTCGTCATCGATATGCTGGGGGTTCAGCGGGCCATCGGCCATATCGATTTTTCAGGAAATGACTCGGTCGCCGATGATTTTTTCCGGCGTCTCGACCGATTTGAAGGCCAGGCCGGCTCCTGAACCGTTTTAATTTCATTTGGATAACAAGAGGGTGTCTATGAAACAGAGGTCGATTTACGGCATGATCGTCGGAATGATCCTGACGCTGACCGCCATGGGATGCACAGACAATGACACACAGGAAACCGAGGTGATCCGGCCGGTGAGATATGAGGTGGTCACCTCGTCGGCGGGGCTCAGAACCCGGGTGTTTTCCGGAACAGCCAAATCCTCCCTGACATCCAACCTGAGCTTTCGTGTGCCCGGTACCGTCAGCCGTGTGGCGGTCAAGGTCGGGGATACGGTTCAAAACGGTCAGATCATTGCCGTTCTGGATCCCAAAGACTACATGCTCCAGGTCCAGGACGCCGAGGCAGGGCTGGCCCTGGCGACCGCCCAGGCCCTGAACGCTTCGTCCAACTATGAACGGGTCCGCAAACTCTACGAGAACGACACCGTCTCCAAGAGCGATCTCGACAATTCCCGGGCCGCCTTTGATTCGGCCCAGGCCCAGGTCCGGTCCATTGAAAAGAAGCTGGAACTGGCCCGGTTGAAAATGGGCTACACCGAACTTTTAGCCCCCTTCACCGGGGCCGTGTCCCAGGTTCTGGTCGATGAAAGTGAAAACATCGCCGCCGGTCAGCCCGCCGTGGTTTTGACGTCCGAAACCTCGCCCGAGGTCCAGGTGGCCATCCCCGAGGTTCTGATTTCACGCATCGCCGAAGGTGACGCCGCGACCGTTCACTTCGACGCCCTTCCCGGAAAAACCTTCGAGGGAACGGTGAGGGAAGTGGGGGTGGCCGCCACCCGCTTTGCCAACACCTATCCGGTGACCCTGTCCATCGCCTCAAACGGTTCGTTGATCAAGCCCGGGATGGCGGCCAGCGTGACCTTTGTGTTCGGGTCCGAGGACTCGACGGCCATTTACGTTCCGCCTCACTGTGTGGCGGAGGACAGGGGCCTGAGGTTTGTCTATCTGGTCATTCCCACGGAAAAGGGGCTCGGCACGGTCAAAAAGGTTAAGGTGGAAACCGGCGAGCTGGTATCCGAAGGCCTTTCGGTCACATCGGGGCTCATGGACAACGACCGGGTGATCACCGCGGGCATCAGTCGTCTCGAAGAAGGCATGACGGTGCGTCTGCTCGACCACACCCCCTTCGAACGCCCGGCGCCCGGCGATGCGGCCCATCTCAATTGAAAAGGACTCTTCGATGAATCTTACCGCCCTGGCCCTTAGGTGGAATCGTCTGACTGTTGTGCTGGTCGCCGTGATCATCATCGGCGGTCTTCTTGCCGCCAAACACATTCCCCAGGCCGAAGATCCGGGATTCATCATCCGGACCGCCATGGTCAGCACCTATTTCCCCGGCGCGAGTCCCGAGCGGGTGGAACGGCTGGTCACCGACAAGCTGGAAAAGGCTGTTCAGGAAATTCCCGAGCTCGACTATGTGAAAAGCGAATCCCGCACCGGGATTTCCATCATCTATGTGAACATCAAAAACGAGTACAAAAAACTCCGTCCCATCTGGGACGATCTGCGTCGCAAGGTGGACGCCGCCCGCACGGATCTGCCCGATGAAATCATCGGTCCCTTTGTCAACGATGAATTCGGCGATGTGTTCGGCATTATCATGACCCTGACCGGCGAGGGGTTCAGGTATGCCGAGCTCAAGGATATCGCCGATGAGGTCAAGGACGAGCTTCTGTGCATCGACGACGTGGCCCGGGTGGATATTTACGGAGCCCAGGACGAGCGGATCTTCATCGAGTTCAACAATTCCAGGCTGGCCGAACTGGGCATGTCACCCATGTATGTCCGGCAGATTTTAGACGGGCGGAACATCATTATCCCCGGCGGATCCGTCACGGCGGGGCATGAACGCATCGCCCTCGAGCCCACGGGCAATTTCGAATCCGCCGAAGAAATCCTGAAAACCGTCGTGACCCTGCCGGGCAAGGACGAGGTCGTGTACCTGGGCGATCTGGTATCCATGACCCGGGGGTACATCGACCCGCCGTCCTCGATCATGCACCATAACGGCGTACCCTGTCTGGGGCTGGGTATATCCATGCGTGACGGGGGCAATATCCTGACTCTGGGAGAAGAGGTCAGTGAGCTTAGAAATCGGATACTTGAACTGTATCCCATCGGAATCGAGTTCGACTTTCTGGCGTTTCAGCCCGACCGGGTCCATCGCAGCGTCAGCAATTTCAGGGACAACCTTTTCCAGAGCATCGCCATCGTCATTGCGGTGATGCTGATCGCCCTGGGTCTCAGAACCGGCGTGCTGGTGGCCGGCCTGATTCCGGTGACCATCATGATGGCCCTTCTTGTCATGCGGTTTCTGGGCATCGGCATCGATCAGATTTCCCTGGCGGCCCTTCTGATCGCCCTGGGCATTCTGGTTGACAACGCCATCGTGATAAGCGAATCCATCATGACCCAGTGCCGGGAAGGCAAGCCCGTCAAACAGGCGGCCATTGATTCGGCAGCAGAGCTGGCCCGCCCATTATTGACGGCATCGCTCACCACCTCCCTGGCCTTTCTCCCGATTTTCATGGCGAAATCCTCGGTGGGGGAATACACGGCGCCCCTGTTCAAGGTGGTGTCCATCACCCTCGTCAGTTCATGGTTCCTGGCGCTGACCGTGATTCCGCTTTTGTGTGTCCGGTTTCTCAAGGTCGCCGGCTCTGACGGCGAAGGAAGCTACCAGACGCCTTTTTATAAATGGTACAGACGGATGATCGAGGCCATGCTCCGGCATCGTCTGCCGGTTCTGGGCCTGATCATCGTGCTGTTCGTCGCGGCCATGGCCGGTTTCCGCTATGTTCCCAAACGCTTCATGCCCGATTCGGACCGCAGCATCATCACGGCCTTGATTCGGACCCCTCCGGGATCGGACATTCATTACACAGAGCGGCAGGTGGCCGAACTCGAACGGTTTATCCGGTCCGAGTTGATGATCGGTCCGGATCGGGAAGAGGGGGTCGTCAACTGGGGCAGTTTTATCGGAAAGGGCGCACCGCGTTACATTCTGCCCTACAGTCCCGAACCGCCGGAATCCAGCGTGGCTTACATGATCATCAACACCACAAACTTCGAAGCGGTCATGCCCGCCATTCAAAGGCTGGAGCACTATTGCGACACCTGTCTGCCGGACCTGACCGTCAAGATCGCCCGTCTTCCCGTGGGGCCGCCGGTCAATCATCCGGTGGCGGTGAGGCTTTCCGGAAAAGAGACCGACCGGCTTCTCGCTCTGGTCGATCAGGTTAAAGAACGTCTCCGTCAGATGCCCGGTGTCCGCCAGACCGGCGACGACTGGGGGATGCGCACCAAGAAGCTGGTGGTCCGGATCAACCAGGAGCGGGCCCGGCGGGCCGGGGTCAGCAGTCAGGATATCGCCGTTTCGCTCCAGTCCATGCTCAGCGGGGTGACCATCGGCCGTTATCGCGAAAACGACGATCTGATTCCCATTACCCTGCGTTCGGTGGCTGCGGACCGGACGGACATGTCCAAGCTCGAAAGTCTCAATGTCTATGCCCTGGCAGGCGGACGATCCGTGTCTCTCAAGCAGGTGGCCGACGTGGAGGTCGTCTGGGAACAGTCCAAGATCCTCAGAAGGGACCGGCTGAAAACCGTGGAAGTCTATGCGGATCTGTATGACGGCTACAATGCCCTTGAGATCAATGAGGCCCTGACATCCTGGCTGGACGGGGGAAAACGGCAGTGGGGCCTGGGCTACCGGTACGACATCGCGGGGGAGGCGGAAAAGTCCGCCGAATCCAATGCGTCCATCGCCGAGCAGCTTCCCTTTGCAGCCATGCTGATTCTTCTGCTTCTGGTGGCCCAGTTCAATTCCATAAGGCGACCGCTGATCCTTCTTTCCATCGTACCCTTAGGCATGATCGGGGTGACCTGCGGTCTTCTGGTCGCAGGGTCCTATTTCGGGTTCATGACCCTTCTGGGTATCGTGGCCCTTTCGGGTATCGTCATCAACAACGCCAATGTGCTGCTCGACCGCATCCGCATCGAAATCGAGGACAACGGGCTTCCGCCGCAGCGGGCCATCGTCGAGGCGGCCCAGCGGCGTCTTCGGCCCATCCTGTTGACCACGCTGACCACGGCCGGCGGTCTGATTCCCCTGTGGATCGGCGGCGGTCCCATGTTCCGGCCCATGGCCATCGCCATCATTTTTGGCCTGCTGTTCGCCACCGTCATCACCCTCGGGGTGGTACCGATGCTGTATTCCCTGTTTTTCAGGGTAAAGGTGGGGTAGGTCATTCGCCCCGGGCAATCGCACGTATGTGCCCGGTTGATTGAGTTTTTCCTGAATCGGGGCAATCGCCTGGATCTGCACGTGGTGTTACTCAGCCTGACGTCGTGCACCATGCCCTTGGCATGGTCATGTTTTCTCTGTGCCTTGGTGTCTCCGTGAGAAAACAAAAAAACCTACGTAACATCGGGGAAGCCGGTTTAGGGCTCTCACACAGACACAAAGAGTAAATCCGGACATGCCGGGGCATGTCGCACGGCAACGATCCCATGTCATGACAGAAAAGAGCCACGGCTCTTTTCCTTCGTGCTCTTCGTGAGCTTCGTGGTCAAACCATTCAACCACTCGGTCGCTGCGCTCCCTGAAGAACACGAAGAGCACGAAGGGATCATGATTTGTCACTGCTTGGCGCCACCATCGCGAACGTGCGTTCTCATGACCGTAAACGTGAACGGCATGATCCGTCCCGCAGGAAGAGGCCATGCGTTTTAAAGATCATACATGCGATGGCCCTGGTAATTGCCCCTTGTCCGGCACGTGGTGATGTGATAAAAATAAGAATCTTTTTCGTTTGCCTATTCCATTCGTTTCGTATACAACCATTCGCCTGTCTCAAAAATTTAACGTTTCAATAACAGGGGTAATTATGAAAAAAGCTTCAGATTTCAGTTTCTTCAGCGGCGGTCTCAAAGGAGCTGAACAAGCCTTTGGTGAACTTGCGGAAAAATACGGCGTCAAAGAGACGACACTGTCCTTTCAGGGGCATGAACCGGACCGGAATCGGAATGTCCTGATTCTTTCGGACAACGACCTCAAGCTTGGCGACATCAGCATGGAAATCGTCTCCAAACGCATGGGACGACGCTATGCACAGACCGACAGGATCCGCAAGGTCTTCCAGGTGATTTTCCATATGGTGAACAAGGGATTGCAGGTGTTTGCCGTGGGCTGGATCCAGGACGACAAGACGGTCAAAGGCGGTACGGGCTGGGGCGTCGAACTTGCCAAGTTCTTCAACCGGCCGGTCAGCGTGTTCGATCAGACAAAAAACGTCTGGTTCAGCTGGATTGACAACGACTGGAAAGAGGATGTTCCCGTCATTTCCCACAACACCTTTTGCGGTACCGGCACACGGTCTCTTTCCGCTGAAGGCAGAAAAGCCCTCGAGGATCTGTTCGCCCGGTCCTTCGCATAAGCAGGCGCTCCCTGGTAATCATGTCCCTGATTCAGGGATATGATTCACCGTGGAGCCTGCACGCCTCTTCCCCACTATTGGGTTTCCGACTTACATTCCAATGCCGTCCTTTGATGACTTTTTACGAGTTCATCAAATAATAATATCGTTTTTTCAAACTGATGGGCACCTTGCTTTCTCTGGAGGCGGCATCTTTCAATGGTATGATTTACCATTAAATATGTTTGCGTATTAAAAGCGTTTCATATTATAGTTCCGGAACAATATTTACGTATGTTAACGGTTCTATTGGGCTACAAACAAACGTAACTCGTGTCAGTTCTTTTAAAAAATGCAAATTTGGAGAATTAAAAAATGAAAAAAATCATCTTGTTTTTTTCGCTGCTGTTTGTGTTTGCAGCCTGTTCGAGTGACAGTCATCATGACAGCTCCAATCTGTTTTCAGAGGCCACCAGAGCGGCCTTTAAAACATCGGTGGATGATTCACTGGCTGCGGCAACTTACAATAGCGGGATTTCCGTTGCGGTGTATAAAGATGGGTATGCCATGTGGACCTATGCCGCAGGAAATGCCGAAACGGGTGTCGATATGACGACGTCCACACCGGGCTATGCATACAGCATCACAAAAACCATGGTCTCTGCGCTGATACTCTCACAAATTGAAGATGGCCTCTATTCCCTTGACGATACCGTCGATGATTTATTGAATGATCAGGCCGATTATGGTTCGTTCAACACAACGAACATAAACGTTGATGCGACGGTCGAGCAACTCCTGAACCACACGTCGGGTATGCCTGACTATGCCGCAAACCTCACGCCGTTGCTGGCCATGTGCAATCCGGCTTACACCACATGGAAACCCGCAGACATTCTGAATAATATCGTCTTTCTCCCGTTCAATGTCGCGGCGGGCTTTCAATATTCCAATACAAACTACATTCTTTTAGGAATGATTGCCGAACACATGGGTGGCGACACCCTGAATAGTCTCCTTTCGGATCAATTTTTCAACATTCTGGGCATCGATGCCTGTCTTGCACCTCAGGATCCGATTCCCTACACCACCATCGCCCATCCCTATGATGACGCCTATATTTTTGGTGATGGCACGACACCGCCGCTGGGAACCTTTATGGATATGAGCCTTGCCCTTTTCAGTGTCTATCCCACCTTCAATTATTATGATGGCGTGGGTCGAGGCACCTGGGCAGCGGGAGGCATCATCTCGACTCCGAATCAATTGGCCAGGTGGGGATTTGAGCTTTATGATGCGGACGGCGATGCTGTCACTTCTGACGTGAGAACGGAGATTAAAGATTCAGCGCCTGCAGATAATACCTACGGCTATGGTGTCGGGTATGACGATTTCACATACGATGACGGTACGATTGGAGGGTTATACGGCCATGGCGGGTCTGCGCCTGGCTATAAAAACGTGATGAGATATGAAAAAAATCAGCGCATCACGGTTGTCATAATGACAAATGCAAATAATTCAACGACCGGGTTAGACCTGGTGGATCTGGATGGTCTGGTCGAGGATATTCTCAATGATTTTAAGGATAATAACGAATAGTTTTTGATTGAATACATTGATTCAGTCGAGGAGGATGTTTCCGTCATTTCCCAGGACACCTTTTGCGGTACCGTAGCGCGGTCTCTTTCCGATGAAGGCTGAAAAGCCGTCAGGAAAGAGGCAGCGTCACCGTAAAGCAGGTCCCCGCGTTGGGGCGGCTGTCGACGCTGATGGTTCCTCCGTGGAGCTCGACCAGTTGACGGGTGATGAACAGGCCGAGGCCCGTGCTTTTTTCACCGCGGGTCCCTTTTCGGGAGCCTTTGGAATAGCGATCGAAGATGGTGGGCAGGATGTCCGGCGGAATGCCGATGCCGTTGTCCGTGACGGCGACGCACAGGGTGTTGTCGTTGATCTGATGGGTACACGACAGCGTGATCTGCCCGCCCGGCGGGGTGAATTTCACGGCGTTGGACAACAGGTTGTTGAACACCCGGGTGAGGGCGTTGGTGTTTCCTTTGATCAGAGGGATGGTCCCGGACGACGCCTGGACAATGGAAATGTTTTTCAGCATGGCGGATGAGGACGCCGTGGAAACGCAATTGTCGAGGAGATCTGCCGGGTTCAGCGGGAACATGCGGACATCTTCCCGTTTCTGGGTGACCAGGGAAAAATCGAGCAGGGACTCGATCATGTCCTGGAGCTGTTTGCCGGCGGTCATGATCTTGGTCAGGTAGGACCGGTGGTTTTCAGCCGGTGATCCGGTTTTCATTATCAGCTCGGTATAGCCCAGAATGCCCTGGAGGGGCGATCTGAAATCGTGGGAGCAGGCCGCGAGAAAGTGGTCCTTCATGCGGTTCAGATCCTCGAGTTCCACGATATGGTACTCGAGGATTTTGGTGAGTCTGCGCTGTTCGAGATGGGCGCTGATCCTCGCCACCAGTTCTTCAGGGATAAAGGGCTTGAACAGGTAATCGGTGGCCCCCGCCTTGAAAAGCCGGATTATGGTGTCCTTGTCGGTCTGGGAACTTAAGATGATGACCGGAAGTTCTCTGCGCCCCAACTCGTTTCTGATTTTTCGGCAGAGTTCGTCCCCGTCCATGGTTTTCATGATCAGATCACTGAGCACCAGATCAATGACCGGCGTTTCCTGTTTCAGATACTCAAGGGCAGGAGCTCCGTCGTCCGCCTCGTGAATGACGACATCAAGGCCGCTCAGGCTGTTGACAATGCTCATCCGGGCCGAGAGGCTGTCTTCGGCCACAAGAATGTGAAGGGGGTCGGATTGGGGGCTATCCACGCATGCATCCATGGGATCCAATGTCATCTGACTTAAGGTCGTGACGGGCACGCTGCGCTTTGCCCATCAACGTTAACGGCATTGATATTTAATTTACAAATTTTTCGGTCGTATCCGGCAAAAACTTGAGTTTTTTTTCATTATAAGGGCCGGGAGCCGCGGCTGTTTTTTAGCTTCAATCCCGAGACCGTCGGCGTTTGAGACAATAACCCGCACCGGCCAGGTTCAGGATGAGGCTCAGGCCGAGTATGGCGGCCACAGGCCTCGAAAGGGCGGGGCGCTCAAGATCGCTTTTAAGCCGATTGTCATCCGGCGAAAGCGGGGCGTTTTGGGGAGCCACGCGGATCTGGGCTTTCTCCGCGTGGCCCATGCCGTCTTCCACCGTGATTGTCCAGGTGCCGTCGGTGTCGGGCACAAAGGCGAACATCCCGTTTTTATCGGTCCGGCCGTTCTGATGTTCGATGTTCGGATCGGCGGGGCTGAATACCAGCACCTCGGCATACTGCATGGGGGTGTCGTCCGAGTAAAAAAACGACACGGCCAGGGTTCCGGAGGGATCGAGCAGGCGGTGGGCCGTGCCGTGGGCGAAGATTTTTCCGGGTGTGATGATGATGGCCGGCATCAGAAAACAAGCGGTTAGAATCAAGCGCATGGTCATGGTTTCATCCTGAATATGAAGAAGGTCATGTATTGATGGTAATCAAGTTCTGTTTCATTGGGCAGATCCACCAGGTGACGGGCGGAAATGACCTGCCAGTCCGTTTTTGACAGCGTTACGGCGGCGATGCCCTGGTCATCGGTACGGGTTTTTACGGAATCAGGGCCTGTGATGTCCACCTGTTTGAGGGGCTTGCCCTCAAACAGCAGCTTGATGTTGACGTTTTGCCCGGGGGTCAGGCCAAGGGGGCCGGTTTCAGGCACCAGTTCGAAGATAAGGCCCAGGGGACGGGTCAGCACCTCGCCGTCCTGGAATACCGTCTTGGATGTCTGGGTAGACACGAAGGCCTTGATGACTTTGAATCCCTGTTTTTCCGCGTCCGAACGGGACATGAGTTTTTTGCCCCGGGTGGTGGTGACCCTTGGGCCCCAGTCGCAGCGCACCGCCGCGACAGCGGGGAAGGGGGCCTTGAAAAAGGCCCGGTCTTTTCCGTCCTCGCGTGAAAGGGAATATTCGGTACCGTCGGAACCAAGGGCCCGGATCGCGGTGACGGCCATGGGATTGTAAGCCTCCGTGGTGTCCGGCATGGTCCCCCGGGCCACGGCGTAACCATCGGCCTCAGGGATAACCCAGAGGTGATGGGCCAAAGCGGGGCTTGTAAACAAAGCGGCTCCCATCACCCACAGGCCCAGTACAACGAGACGTTTTACGGGTGTGTTCATGCGTTTCTCCTTATAAATCGATTTTAAGGCCGACCGTTGCGATCAGGCCCGGGGCGATGGTGTTGCCTGTGGAATTCGAAAGGAAAATCGGATACTCCTCGTCAAGCAGGTTTTCGATGTTCAGATAGGCGGTAAACCGATCGAGGAACCGTCGGGACAGGGCGAGGTCAAGCGTCCAGTAGTCGCTGGTCTTCAGGGTGTTTTCGTTGTCGTAGTAGATGTCTGTGTAGTAATTGCCGGTCAGTGAGGCATTGATGATGTCCGGATTGTCGTACCGCAGGCCTGCGTGAAATTTGTGACGGGGATCGTTGGGCAGGTAGTTGCCTTCGAGGGCCGCGTTCTCATCATCCTTGTCCACCTTGGAGATGTTGAAGGTGTAGTTGGAAAAGACACTCAGGCCGGCCGCCGGATACCAGGAAAGTTCCGCCTCGATGCCGTAGATATCCACCTTGCTGATGTTGTCCAGCTGGTAGTCGTAGCGGGTCCGTCCTCCGGATATGGGGGCGGTGCCGATCAGACGGTCGCCGATGTAATCTTTGGCAAAGGACTGGTAGAAGGTCGCTTTGGCCCGGAGGGTGTCGGTCAGACTGCGTTCGGCGCCGATGTCCCAGGACCAGATTTCCTCGGGATCGAGGTTGGGGTTTGCCTCACGGTAGTAAGTGCCGCCGCCGCGCACATGAACCTTGTACAGTTCGAACAGGCTGGGGGCGCGGAACCCCTTGCCGCCGGAGGCACGCAGCGTGGTTTTGTCATCCGGGTGCCAGGAAAGGCCGAGTTTGGGTGAAAAACTATCGGCGCTTTCCCGGTCGTACTGGTTGTCGTAGGCCGGTCGCCCCGCGCCGGCCGCCGTGTCCCAGTTGGCACCGTCATCGGTTTCGATTCTATCGTAGCGCCCACCCAGATTCACGATCAGGCGGTTTGACAGCAGACGGGCGTCCACGTTGAAAAAGGGCGACACAAAAGTCTGGGTTCCTTTGGCCCCGGCATCCCGTGTCGAGGTATGGTAATCCTCGTCGTAATCAAGCTCCGCCTGTTTGTAGGACGTTCCCACGGTCAGTTGAAGGGATTTGAAATCGAAGACGGTGGTTTGGACATCGCCGCCCCAGGTCTGGGTGCCCTTGAAGTTTTCATCCCGGAAGGCAGAGGTGTAGTTGTCGTTTGCCGTATCCTGAAAGGCGGTCTTGTCGGCTCGGTTCAGATAAAGAAGCCCTTTGATGCCGAAACGGTCGGTGTCATGGCTGAGGTTCAGCCAGTACTGGTCGAGTTTTAAATCGTTGTGAAAAAATTCCCGGCCCTGGCCCGCGTTCTGGTCGAAGTAAAGGGCGGAAAAGGTCAGATACGATGAGGGGCCAAAATCCCATGCGGCCTTGCCAAAGAGTTTGCCTGTTTCGCGATAACGTTTGATTTCATAGGGTTCCAGATCATCTTTCATGTAAAACCCGTCGCTTTCATGATAGCCGCCGGCCAGCAGGAACCCCATGTCGCCGAGGCCCTGGCTGTGGAAGGCATCACCGGACCAGGTATCTGCCGATCCGCCTTCGGCCTTGAGGCTGGTCTGTCGCTCGCCCCTGGGATGTTTGGTGATGATGTGAATCACCCCGCCCAGGCCTTCGGAACCGTACATGGCCGAGGAAGGACCCCGGAGAACCTCGATGCGTTTGATGGCCTCCCTGGGGATATGCCCCCAGCCCACCCAGGCGATGGCGTTGTTGAAGTTGTCGTTCTGGGGCACCCCGTCCACAAGGATCAACACCCGGTTGTTGCCCACCCCCCGCATCTTGAGGGGGCTGACGATGCCGTTGGTCTGGAGGCCGAAATGCCTGAAATTGTACATGCCGGGCAGACTGCGCACCAGGTCTTCGACCCGATCGAAGGGCGAGGCCATGATGTCCTTTTCCGTCAGGACCGTCACGCTCTGGGCCGCGTCGGACACGGGGATTTCATTTCGCGTGGCCGACACCACCACCGCATCGAGGCGGTGAACCTCGTCTGCCGATACCGAAGCTGCCGTGCCGAGAAGGGGCAGCAGCAGCACCATCATCAGGGGTTTTTTCCATTTCGTCATCATGCTCGGTCTTCCTTTCGTTTTCGGATACGGGCTTTCAGAAAATAAAAAAGCCACGAAGGTCGAACCGGGTTCCGGTTCAGCAGCCTTCGTGGCTTAAGTCATGATCATCAAACGTCTGTGCCAAAACACCTTCGTGGCGTTTTTTAATACGGATTAAAAATCACAGGCCCAAAAAAAAGTCAAGAACGGTTTTCTCGATCAAGCAAACGGTTTGTCAATACCTGGCCTATGGAAAAGGTTATCCACTATCGTGCGGGTTCACCGATGATCACAAGACCGAGCCACGCTTCGTCGATTTTTTTTACTCGCTCGGCGATGGTTGTAAGGGTCCCTTTGACCACGTTTTCCTTGTCAGGATATCCGGCGAAGTAGACGACGGCCACAGGGAGATCGTCCGGGTAGTATTTCCCGAGCCGGTCCGTGAGGGTTTGCATGGATCGGATGGACATGTAGAGAACCAGGGTGCTTTTGTATTTCGACAGGTCCTTGATCATGTCATCGTGTGGTTCGGGGCCTTCTCCAAACAGTGACTCAAAGGAGGCCAGCATTACGAACCTTGTGTCTTCCATGGTCAGCGGCCTTTTTAAAGCGGCGGCCGCTGCATTGACGGCGCCCATGCCCGGTATCACCTCGAACAGACGATCATCGAATCCCTTGAGAATGTATTCGAGTGACGGGCCGTACACGCAAGGGTCGCCGCCGTCCATCATCACCACGGTTTTTCCCTCGTTTATTTTTTCCAGAAGAAAAGCCTGAACCTCGGATCGCCTTCGGTCAAGCTCCTCTGCGTAGGCTTTGGGATGTGTTTGTTTGAGGTTTTTTGAGTCGTTGCCGAAGACGCGCTGCCAGGGATCAAAGGCGATTTTCGACGGATCGATGGTATGACCGAATGCTGAAAATCTTTGGGGCATTCGCGGGGAACACAGGAGCACATCCGCTTTTTCCACAATGGACAAGGCCCTCGGCGCTGTCAGATCAGGTCCCGCCGGTCCCATGCCCACCACGTAAAGTTTGCCCGTGTTTCCTGCCATGGCAGGGCTGGTGTTGAGAGTCATGAAATAAAAAATGCAACAGACACCGGTGAACAACCTTTTTAAAGACATGATAAACGACCTCCCTTTAGTCCCTGAATCGGGTGTGAAAAGCAAAAAAGCCACGAAGGATCGGGACTGTTGGTGTCCAGGCCTTCGTGGCCGACATGATTTGAATCTTAAGTGCTTTGTTGTGAGATGTCTTCATGACGTCATCGTCGTTCTCAGCAAAAAAGCACGGGTCATGGGAAAAGTCAAGGTCTCAACGCGAGGTCGCGGATGGCTTCCTCATCAACACGCATTTTTTAACGGAATGTCACAGCGAAAGCCGAAATGCCGGGCCAGATGGCGCAGTGTCGTTTCACGATAGAACACAACATGGGTGGGATCACGGCGGTAATGCCACATGGGGAAACGGTGGGCCTCGATTTGAAAACAGGTGGAAAGGGCCAGGGGGATAAAGCCCACCATAACGGCAATGGTGGTCATTGCCCGGGGCCGAAGAGGGATTTTGGCGGCCTGGACTGTTTCATTTCGGCCATCATCTGGGCCTGGCCGCCGAAGTCAGACACCTCCGGCAAAGCCGGAGTTTTTTCCAAATGAATAATCTGGTTATGCACTTCGCTCAAGTTGGAGGTGATTTTTCAATTGTTAAACCACCCGTTCGCGTTGCTCACTGAAGGGCACGAAGAGCACGAAGAAGTATGTAAATAGTGGGCTTTTCTTCGTGATCCTTTGTGTTCTTCAGTGAGCGCAGCGAACGGGTGGTTAATAAATCTGTAGCTTTTCTCAAGGGGAAA
>NZ_BAAHXV010000045.1:0-31247 GCF_054657895.1 Desulfatiferula olefinivorans
TAAGGGGCTGTTCCATGCCGTCGACTTCATCCCCCCGGCGGAAAGCGCCGATGCGGCCTATCCCCTGACCCTGACCACCGGACGGGTGCTGTATCATTACCATACCGGCACCATGACCCGAAAATCCGACGGCCTCAATGAACGGGCTCCGGAATGTTTCGTCGAAATGGCTCCGGCCGATGCGGCAAAATTAGGGCTCAGCGACGCGGCCATGGCGACCGTCGCCTCACGGCGCGGCAGCATTCGCGCACGGGTCCGGCTCTCGCACAAGGCCTTTCCAGGGACGGTCTTCATCCCCTTCCATTTCGCCGAGGCCGCCGCCAACATGCTGACCCATGCCGCCCTCGACCCAACGGCCAAAATCCCTGAATTCAAGGTCTGCGCCGTCAGGGTCAGCGCCGCAGACAGCCTGGAGGGATAAACGAAAAAGGGCCTTTACCTGTCAGGTCATTTTGTTTATGATGTTCAAACAGTATACAAACCCTTAACCCTTCAGGCAGACAAAAGCCATGTCAAAGAAAGTACTTGTCCTTGAAAACACGGAAGGGATCGCCGAATTACTGACCATTTCCCTGTCGAGCGACTATGATGTCCTGATGGCGGCCAATGGGGAGGAGGCCCTGAAAATCATCAGATCCTCCAATCCTCCCCTGGTGGTTTTCGACATTGGCTCCCCGGACATGGACGGGATTGATTTTCTTTGTAAAATCAAGAAACAGTCTCCCCAAACCGAAGTGATCACCATCGCCGATCCCGGTCATATGGAAAAGGGCGTGACCAGCCTCCGATACGACGCATCGGACTTCATTGTCAAACCGGTAACCAGCATGGCCCTTGAACTGGCCCTTGAACGGGCCGAGAAAAAACTGGCCGTCCGGAAACGTCTTTCTCCGGCCACAGGCGAGGTGTTTCCATCTCTGATCGATACGGAGCGCCTGTCCATGGCCAGGCAGCTGTTCCGCGCCCTCTCTTCGGAAAAAGCCTCAAGCCCCTCCCAGGCCGAAGGGTTGATCTCCGGCATCCTGGCCCTGCACACCCGCAGCGGATCAATTGTCTGCACCACCGCCGAACACAAACGGCTCTTCGGCAACATGGAAGGCAAGAAAAGCTGGGAGATTTACAAACGCGGCAGCATCGCACCGGGGTCCTGTCCGGCGGCCCTGGCGTTCAAGACCGGCCATACCCAGACTCAGGACGTCATCCTGTCGTCCAAGACGGGGGATGAATTGAAGGCCAGATCCACAGCCACCCCTCTGGTCAATCATCAGGACCTGACGGATCTGGTGCTCGAAGTCATCACCCTGTGACGGGAGCGAAAGCACGCCGTCACAGGGTGTTATTCACAGGTGGAAGGATCAGTTGGTGGTGATGTGGATGGGGAGGTAGTTGTCTCGAAGCTGACGTTCCATTTTCACGACCCGTTCTTCGAGCTTCAGAAGATATTTTTCCAGCATTTCAATGTATTCGGACATTTGCGGTGAAATATCCAGATACTCTTCCCGCTCGATGAGCCTTGCTTCCAGTTGTTCACGGTGTTCGTAGATGCGTTCTTCCAATGTCGGCATACCCGCTCCCCTTTCATCAATCGTCAGACATTTCAATCAACTGAGCCATTTACGCAAATAAACAACGTTTATTGAACGACATTCTAAAAAAAAAAATGATCTGTGTACATAAGGTGATTCCTTTAAATTCATGGGGCATTATCCTAAGAACCCACTTTCGGACCACACCTGTCGGGCGAAATAATTCAAATGAATATACCAACGATTTCAAATACTTAAAAACCCATCGACGCCCATACCGTCAGATTGGGTTTAAATCACTATTTTTACAATGATATCGCTCATAAATTATCGGATCAGGGGCGTTATTTTCTATCCATTCACCATTTTTTTTGTTATAAAAGTCGGATTTGTAATGGAGGATATATGTTTGAATTAAATCAGGATGACGTTTTAACCAAGGTGAGCGTCTACCATTGGATGAGCTCCGGCCGATCCATCCACATCGACGTTCATCAGACGATGGCCGGAAAACTCGCCGCCCGTTTCGTGGCCGTCCCGAGCATGGTTCTGGTCATTGCCCGCCCCGAATACCAGGGCATTGGCGACACCGAGGAAGAAGCGCTGAACGACTGCATGGAAAAGATCCGTCATGTGGACATCAATGACATTTTCCCTCGAAAATAATCCAAACAAACGATTCCGGTTGATCCCGATGCGGATCAAAGATTGATTGCGTGCCACGTTCATCCTGTCAAGGAGAGTCCATGAAAATGTTGAACAAGCTTGCTCCGTTGGTTCTGGCCCTTATCCTGAGCCTTTCATTGCCGCTGGCGGCGGAAACACCCGCCGGCGACCCCACGACCAAAAATCAGCCTCCCCTGTCGGTCGACGATTACTTCAAGCCCCTCTCACCGGAAAAAATCCATACGGCAACCAGCATCAACATCCTGAAAAACCTCAAGCACCGGCATTTCCGGAGCATGGACATCGATGACGATTTTTCCAAGGGCCTGCTCGACAACTTCCTTGAAGATCTTGACGGATCGCGGATCTATTTTCTCGAAAGCGACATCAAAAAATTCGGGGCCTACACAACCCAGCTGGACAACGCCTTGAAAAAAGGCGACCTTGCTCCGGCATACGCTATCTTCAACACCTACCAGCAACGGATGATCGAGCGACTGATTTACCTGATCGATCAGTTGACGTGCTGCTATGATGCGCTGGATTTTGCAAGGGAGGAAACCTACGAATCGGATCGCAAGGATCTCCCCTGGATCGCCTCAACCTCCCAGATGAACGACATCTGGCGCAAACGACTGAAAAACGACATTCTCACCATGAAACTGTCCGAAAAACCCCAGGGCGATATCCGGGAAATGCTTGAAAAACGATACCGGAACCAGCTCAACCGGGCGGGACAGATCAAAAGCGAGGATGTCTTCCGCATCTACATGAACTCTTTCACACGGATGTACGACCCCCACACCCAGTATTTTTCTCCCCGGGCATCGGAAGACTTCAACATCCGCATGAGCCTGTCCCTCGAGGGCATCGGCGCGCTGCTTCAAACGGAAAACGAATACACCAAGGTGCTTCGTCTCGTTCCGGCCGGTCCGGCGGACAAATCCGGTCTTCTCAAAGCCGGGGACCGCATCATCGCCGTAGGCCAGGACCATGACGGGGAACTGGTGGACGTGGTCGGATGGCGACTGGACGATGTCGTCCAGCTGATCCGGGGCCCCAAGGACACCGTGGTTCAGCTGAAAATTATCCCATCGAGCGCCACCGACGTGCTTCAGACCAAAGTGATCCGCATCACGCGCAATACGGTGAAGCTCGAAGAGCAGGCGGCGAAAAAAACCGTCGTATCGCTGGAAGACGCCGGAAAAACGTATAAAATCGGGGTGATCACCATCCCCACCTTTTACATTGACTTCAACGCTTACCAATCCAAAGCCCCGGACTACAAAAGCACCACCCGTGACGTGGAAAAGCTGCTCGACGAATGCAAGGCTGAACATGTGGACGGCATCATCGTGGACCTTCGGGAAAACGGGGGCGGCGCCCTTCATGAAGCCACCAGCCTGACGGGCCTGTTCATCAAAACCGGGCCCACCGTCATTGTGCGGTCGCCCAAGGACAACTATTCCGTTTACCCCGACGACAATCCGGACATCGCTTACACCGGTCCTTTGGCGGTGCTGGTCAACCGCATGAGCGCCTCGGCCTCGGAAATCTTCGCCGGTGCCATCAGGGACCAAAAACGGGGGATTATCCTGGGATCCCAGACCTTCGGCAAGGGGACGGTTCAATCCCTTCTGGACCTCAACAAAGGCCAGCTCAAACTGACGGTGGCCAAATTTTACCGCATTCTCGGCGAAAGCACCCAGCACAAGGGCATCATTCCCGATATTCAGTTCCCTTCCCTGTACAATCCCGACGAAATCGGAGAAAGCGCCCTGGAAGAGGCCCTGCCCTGGGACACCACCACGCCGGTACGGTTCAACCCCTATATGGATATCGACCTCAAAGCCGTCATCGAAAGGCTCAACGCCCTTCACCAAAGCCGGGTCAAGGATTCCCCGGATTACAAATATTTGATCGAATACAACAATCATTTCAAGGAACTCCAGAAGAAAAGCACCGTGTCCCTGAATGAAAAAGAACGCCTGAAAGAACAGGAACAGGCCCACCAGTGGCTGCTCAATCTGGAAAACACCCTTCGCCTTGCCAAGGGTGAAAAGCCGTTTGACAATTACGAGGAACTGAAAAAATTCCAGGAATCCCAAGTGGCGGAAGACGATCAGACCGGCGACGAAGACGAAGGCGCCGAGACGAAAAAAGGGGCCCATGACGTGGTTCTCGATGAAAGCCGACGCATTCTCATCGACTACATCCGCCTGCTGAAACAAGCCCCGAAGGCCCGCTCATGAATCCATACGCTCTGATCATTGTTCTGGCCCTCCTGACGGTCTATATCCTGAACATGGCGGCGGACATCCTGAATCTCTCGATGATCCGGGACAATCTGCCGCCCGCGTTTGCGTCCCGTTACGACAGGGAAAAATATCAGAAATCACAGGAATACCTGAGGGTTAACACCCGCTTTGAATGGATCGGTTCAACCGTCAGCCTGATCGTTCTTTTTCTGTTCTGGTTTCTCAAAGGATTTCAGATACTCGACCACGGGCTGCGTCAACTGGGCCTTGGCCCGGTACTGACCGGCATCCTGTTCATGGGGATTCTGATCGGGGCAAAGGCCCTGTTGTCCCTGCCCTTTTCCATCTACAACACCTTCGTCATCGAGCAGGAATTCGGATTCAATACCACCACGCCCAAGGTCTTCATCACGGACAGGATCAAGGGGCTCTTCCTGGCCGTTGTGATTGGCGTCCCCATTCTTTCCGTGGTTCTCTGGTTCTTCGAATACGCGGGGCCCAGAGCCTGGATTTACTGCTGGGCGGCCATCGTGGTGATCATGGTTCTCCTGAATTACCTGGTGCCCACCGTTTTCATGCCCCTTTTCAATCGTTTCGAACCCATCGAAGACGGCGAATTGAAATCCGCCCTCATGGCCTATGCCAAAACCATTGCCTTTCCCCTGACCCAGGTGTTCCGCATGGACGGGTCCAAGCGTTCCAGTAAATCCAATGCCTTTTTTACCGGATTCGGAAACAACAAGCGTATCGTCCTTTTCGACACCCTGATCGAGCGTCACACCACCGCCGAACTGGTTGCCGTTCTGGCCCACGAGATGGGTCACTACAAGCTCAGACACATTTTAAAAACCCTCATCATCGGTATCGTCCAGACCGGTTTCATTTTTTATGTCCTGTCCCTCTGTCTGACCCGGGAGGGGCTGTTCGAGGCCTTTTACGTGGAGCAGCCCTCGGTGTACGCCGGTTTGATTTTTTTCTCCTTATTATATACGCCGGTTGATCTGTTGACCGGCATCCTGATCAATGCGTTCTCACGAAAAAATGAATTCGAGGCCGATCATTTCGCCGTTACCACCACCGGCGACAAGCACGCCCTCAAAGACGCACTGATCAAGCTCAGTGTCGATAATCTTGGCAATCTCTATCCGCATCCCATGTTTGTCTTTCTTCATTACTCCCATCCCCCCGTCATGAAACGCATCGAAGCCATGGAGGCGATCACCGTCTGACTGGGTGATCGCCCAACTTTTTCAAAATTATTTTTGACAAATCACAGGCCGCCTGTATATATGAATGAGCTTGTGCAATATTTTCATCACGATCGATTCATTAAGACAATGTAAACAAAACGGTTTTCAATGCTCCGGCATCGTCGGGTCAAGGGATTTGTATTTTTGATGCCCTTGGCCGTTCGATCCGGTATTCTTTTGAAATAACTGGTTATTGAGCGGAAATATTTACTTCTTTCTGTTTATGGCGAAACACATTTCTGAACAAGGAGGCTGTTTTCGTATGTCAATGATAGTCAAAAGCTGCAAAGAGTTTGTCGATGTTCTCGCGTCGAAAGCCCCCGTACCCGGCGGAGGCGGCGCCGCGGCCCTCGGCGGTTCCATCGGGATGGCCCTGTCCAACATGGTGGGGAACCTAACGGTAGGCAAGAAAAAATACGCCGACGTGGAAGATGAGGTGAAATCACTGATTGCGAAAGGCGAGCAGGTCATCGCCGACCTCAACCTTCTGGTGGACAAGGATGCGGAGGAGTTCGAGCCCCTGTCCAAAGCGTACGGTCTGCCCAAGGACACGCCCGAACAGGTTAAATTCAAAGAGGAAACCCTTGAGAAATGCAGCAAGAACGCCTGCGGCGTCCCCCTTGAAATCATGCGGAAGGCCTATGAAGGCATCAAAATTCACCAGCGGATGGGCGACATCGGCACGCTGATCGCCATATCCGATGTGGGCTGCGGCGTGGCCTTTCTCAAGGCCGCCCTGATTGCCGCACGGCTGAATGTGATCATCAACCTGAACACCATCAAGGACAAGGCCTTCGTCGACACCGTCACCGAAGAAATGAACCGCCTTCTCAGCGAAGGGTCAACCATTGCCGACGAAACCTTGAACGGCGTCCTTGAAAAATTAAACAAATAAGCATGAAAGGATCAACGAAACATGGCTGAACGACTGACCGGAAAACCTGTTGCGGATGCGATGAAAGACGATCTTGCCAAACGTGTCGAGGCCCTGAAAGCCAAAGGCGTGACCCCCAAACTCGGAATTATCCGCGTGGGCGCCCGCCCCGACGATCTTTTTTACGAAGGAGGCGCCAAAAAAACCTGTACCTCCATCGGGATGGATGTTGAGGTCTTCGAACAACCCGAAAGCATCAACGAAAGCGACCTGACAACGGTCATCACCTCCGTGGGTGCCCGCAAGGACATCCACGGCATTCTGATGTTCGCCCCCCTGCCCGCCCACCTGGACAATGAAAAAATGAAGAAGCTGATCCCGGTGGAAAAGGATGTGGACTGCCTGAGCCCCCTGAGCGCCGAAGCCCTGTTCGCAGGGAAAACGACGGGCTTCCCCCCCTGCACGCCCACGGCCTGCATGGACATGCTGGCCCACTACAAGGTTCCGGTCAAAGGCAGGAAATGCGTGGTCATCGGCCAGGGCCCCGTCGTGGGCAAGCCCGTGTCCTATCTGCTTCTCAAGGAAGGGGCGGACGTGACCACCATCTATCTCGACGCCTCGGGGACCCTGTGCGTGGATGAACTGAAACTGGGGGCAAACGGCATGGACGTCGCCAGTCATTCCACCGACAAAACCACGCCCGACACCTGCAAACAGGCCGAAGTCATCGTGGCTGCCGCCGGTTTCCCCAGACTGGTCAAAGCCAACGCCGCCTCACCGGGCCAGACCTTCATCGACGTGGGCATCAACGCCGACCCCCAGAACCCCGGCAAATATTGCGGCGATGTGGATTATGACGCCGTGGAGCCCATCGTGGCGCGTATTTCTCCCGTTCCGGCCGGTGTCGGCTCGGTCACCACCTCGGTGCTGTGCAAGCACACCATCATGGCCTGCGAAAAACAGGCCTGACCCCACTGAACCACTTAAAAAAACCCGGCCTTCGGGCCGGGCATCACATAAATGAGGCGGACGTCGGGGACGCTGCCGTAACGCCGGATGACGCGTAGCGCAGGTATCGAATATGTATCGAAGCCGTCAGATGCTGACTTCCACCCGGTTGCGCCCCAGCTCCTTGGCCTGGTACAGGGCATGATCGGCCCGGGTAATCAGCATGTTCGGGGTGGTTTTGTGATCGGGGATACAGGACGAGATGCCGAAGCTCATGGTGGTCCTTATCTGGTCCTGTTTCCAGGGCAGTGAAAACTCCTCGACTTCACAGCGGACATCCTCGGCCATCTGAAACACCTGATCGAGGGACCCGCCGGAAACAAGCACGACGAATTCCTCCCCCCCATAGCGGGCCACGATGTCCGTATCCCGTTTGAACGTCTCACGCAGGCGTTCGGCGATGCGCCTGAGGTATTCGTCTCCGGCGATATGCCCGAAGGTATCGTTGACCAGTTTGAAATAATCGATGTCACAGATAATCAGCGTCAAAAGCGTTTGATCCCGGTGCGCCCGCTTCCATTCAAAATCATATATTTCATTGAAAAACCGACGGTTATAAATGCCCGTCAGATGATCGGTGTGGCTGAGCAGCTTCAGCTCGATGGTTTTATCTTTGAGTTTGTGTTCATTTTCAAGGGCGTCCCAGTATTCACGGGCGCCTCTCAACGACAGCATCATCAGATAGAGGGAAAACAGAAAAATCATCAGGGCCAGATGCAGATTGATTCCCCTGGTCACCATCAGAATGCCGGCGGGATAAAGCATCAACACGTTGAACGCCATGGACAGGCGCCGTTCCGGAATAAAAGCGACCACGCCGCCGGAGCTCAGTCCCGCCATACAGATCGCCATCAGCAGCTTGGCGTTGAACTCGGCGACCTGGACCATGGAATAGGCGAATGCATACCCCCAAATCGCCGCCGTGGCGATGACCGACGAAATAAACACGGCGGTGTTGACCGTTTCATTATATTTTTCGATCTGATGAAAAAAAATCACATGGACGAGACGGATCAGACAGATCCCATTGACAAGAATCAAAAGGCTCAGGGCAAAGTCACGGTTGCGGCTGAAATACCCCCCGTCGAAAACCAGAAGAAACGATATCAGGCTGTAGATACCGATTCCGATCGACGATCGCCGTTTTAGGTCAAGCATGACCCTGCGATTCAAGGTGTAGCGTTTCAAAATCGTGGATGTTCCTTCCCCATAAGCCCCGCGTCAACCCCCTCCCCCCCAGGATCGGATTACCGTCGGCTTGATTGATAACGTTAGACTATTACATCCAAATCGTAGATTTCTCAAGACCAATATGACGGGAAATCATGATTGACCGCCTGGTACACGATAACGGCCGGCAAAGACGGGAGGACCACCCTTGATGACCGCGTAAAAACACTTGAAGTTCCGGCAGGGGTCTGATCTAATCAATGCCGTTCAACCGTTTAAATGAGGCGGGGACCTGTCCCCGGGCCCGACAAAAAAGGAGTGTTGATATGATCACCCGCAAAAGCGGACCATTTGAATTCATCGCCCATCACTGGCCGCCGAGGGACCGGGGCCCCGTCATCGTGTTCCTTCACGGCTCATCTATGTCCAAAGAATTCTGGGAACCCCAGATCGAAGGGCTTTCAACGGCATACTGCCCACTGTCCCTCGATCTCCCCGGGCACGGGGGAAGCGATGGCCCCGGCCGGGACAGCATCGACGGGTATGCCGACGCCGTTCTGGACTTCATCGCCATGGTCGTGCCGAAGGGGCATCCCCTGGTGATCGGCGGCCTGAGCATGGGCGGGGCCATTGTCATTCAACTCCTCATCAGGCGCCCCGACCTGTTTGACGCCGCCATCCTGATCAACACGGGGGCCCGCCTGAAGGTCCATCCCATGATTTTCGAATCGATCGGCAGGGACTTTGACGGGTTTCTTCGATCCATGCCCTCATTCAGCCTGTCTCCCCACACAGACGTGGGCCTGTTTGAAGAAACGATCCTGGCCATGGTGAGCCGGTGTGATGCCGAGACGGCCCTTAAGGACTTCACCGCCTGCAACGGCTTTGACCGGATGGACGGAATCCATGAAATCACCTGTCCGACCCTGGTCTTTACCGCGGAGCACGATGTTTCGACCCCGCCCAAATACGGCGTCTGGCTTGCGGAGCAGCTGAAAAACAGTGAGCGGGTTCACATCGACAGAGCCGGGCATTTTTCACCCTTAGAACAGCCTGACACCGTCAATCGTGAGATCAGCCGGTTTCTTGTCCGCAGCCTGAACCTGTGAGACGGGGCTTCCGGACTGATCCGGAAGCCCTCAGGCTATCAGTAGCAGTGTTCGGATGAAGGAAAATCACCGGATTGCACCTCGGTAATAAAGGCCTTGATGCCTTTACGGGCTTCCTCACCGAGATGTGCGTATTTTTTGACGAATTTGGGAACATGACCGGCATTGATACCCAGCATGTCATGCATGACCAGGATCTGGCCGTCACATTCCGGCCCCGCACCGATGCCGATGGTGGGAATCCGAAGCGCCTGGGTAATGGATTTGGCGATATGGGCGGGAATCCCTTCAAGAACGACGGAAAAAGCGCCCGCCTCTTCCACGGCCCGGGCATCGTTCATCAGACGTTCCTCGTCGCGCTGGACCTTGAACCCTCCCATCTGATGAACCGACTGCGGCGTGAGGCCGATATGGGCCTGAACGGGAATCCCGGCCTGTGCCATGGCCCGGATCCGATCACACACGGCGGCCCCGCCCTCGAGTTTCACGGCTGAGGCTCCGGCTTCCTTGAGAAAACGGCCCGCATTTTTCACGGCGTCCGCCACACTCACCTGATAGGACATGAACGGCATGTCTCCGATCACCATGGATCGTTTGCACGCACCGGCAACGATTTTCGTATGATACAGCATCTCCTCCATGGTCACATGCAGGGTGCTGCTGCCGCCCTGCACCACCATGCCCAGTGAGTCGCCGATCAGGATCATATCGATGCCCGACTCATCGAACATGGCGGCAAAGGGTGCGTCATAGGCGGTCATGGCCGTAATCTTCACGCCGTCCTTTTTCATTTTGGCCAGGGTTGAGGTTGTCACTTTTGCAATCATGGCATGCCCCTTTTTTTAAATGATAGATCATCCATCGGTCAAAGCCCGGGCCAGATCGATGGGTTCGGTCCGACAACCCCTCCGGAACGGCTCCGGAGAGATTTGAACGACAAATGAACCCGATACTAACAAACTTTGGCCGCCTGCGAAAATGTTTTTTAAACCGCCCCGACCCGCCGTGAATCAAAGGGGCATGATGGAATCCATCATCGAACCGACGGCGCACACCGACAGAGAGTCATCCGGGAGATCCATCAGAGAGCGTTGTTCCATGTCGTAATCCATCAAAAGCGGATCTTCGGGTATCCTGCCGACAATGGGAATGCCGATGGCATCGGCTTCCGCCATAAACGCATCATTCAACACCTCGGGCGCACGGGTGACCACCATGCCCCGGGCGCCGATGTTCAACTTGAGCCCATCGATCAGCTCGTGAATCCGTTTAAGGGCGCGCAGGCCCCGCAGGGAGTAATCGGTGACCATCAGCAGCATGTCGACCTGACCGCTGGTTCGTCGGCTCAAATGCTCCATTCCCGCTTCGTTATCCACGACAAGATACTTGTAACTTCCCGAAAGTCTTTCTGAAAATCGATTGAGAATATTATTGACCATACAGTAGCACCCGGTGCCTTCCTGACGGCCCATCACCAAAAGATCGAAATCCTTGCGCTCGATCAGAACCTGGTTCATCAAAAGTTCCAGGTAATTGATCTTATCCATGCCGGGGGGCAGCCCCTGGGGATCCCGCATGAAGTCCTCCCGGATGTCGCCCACGGTTTTCTCGATGGCGATTCCCATGGTCTCCCCCAGATTTGAGTTGGGATCCGCATCCACGGCAAGAATCGGTTTGTAATCCGTTTTGGTCAGGTAACGTGTCACCAGACAGGCGGTGGTTGTTTTTCCGGTTCCGCCTTTTCCGGCGACGGCAATCACTTTTCCCATATTCGTTTTTTCTCCTGCTCTCTTATGATAAACACATGGCGTTCGATCCGGCACCTCATGGAGCCGGATTATTTTCTCAGGGCTTCCCGACGGGCGTCCATCCGGCTCTTGAGCCGTGGAAACAGATTCAGGTCCGTATGGGGAAGAAACAAGGCCGCAATGTAATGATCCATGTATGACGGCGTTTCCGATAATTCGAAATTGGTCATGGCCTTGGTCACGTCACCCACATCACGACGCAGCCGGTTCGTCAGGGAGCTCATCCTGGCACCCATCAGTGAACCGTTGCCGATGAAGGTCACTTTGGACGGATCGATCTCGGGGAGGAATCCGATGGTCATGGCCTTTTCAAGATCAATGTAACTGCCGAACCCCCCGGCCAGAATGATCTGTTCAATGTCCCCGATGGTCAGCCCCACCTCTTCGAGGAGGGTCTGACAGCCGCTGTAAACAGCGCCCTTGGCCCGGATCAGGTTGTCGATATCCGGTTCGGTCAACACCACGTCCCGCCCGATCTGGGTCTGATCGGCCCACACCACCACATACTCCCAGATGTCGTCGGTTTTACGGATACGGGGGGTGTCCAGATCCCGGTTGAACTTGCCCCGGCTGTCGATGACCCCGTATTCGTACAAAAGGGCCACCATGGTAATCAGACCGGAACCGCAGATCCCTTTGGCTCTGACATTGCCCACGGTGACGATCATGGGTTCGAAGGTCACGGGATCCAGGGAAAAATCCTCGATGGCTCCCTTGGAAGCCCGCATGCCCAGCTTGATTCCGCCGCCCTCAAAGGCCGGTCCGGCGGAACAGGCGGTGCAGGCCAGCCAGTCCTTATTGCCGATGACGATTTCGGCATTGGTTCCGATGTCAATGTACAAGGTCAGCTTCTCGCTTCGGTACATGCCCGACCCCATCACACCGGCCACGATATCCCCGCCCACATAGCTGGACACCTGAGGGTAAACCAGGGCCATCACATGGGGTTCCAGATGAAGGCCCAGCCCGGCCGCATTGAGCGGGGGATAAAGGGTCGATGCCGGAACATAGGGCGCCCGCCGGATGTATTTGGGATTCACGCCGAGAAACAACTGGGTCATGGTGGTGTTTCCGGCGATGGTAATCGATGAGATGTCCTCGGGGTCAACCCCGGAACGTTTTTTGAGTTTATCGATAACGGTATTGATGGTGCCGACCACAACCTGTCGCAGCCTCTCAAGACCTCCTTCCTTCTCGGCATAGACGATGCGGCTGATCACATCCTCGCCATAGCTGATCTGGCCGTTGAATTCACCGTACTGAACCACGGCTTCACCGTCGATCAGATTGACCAACTGGGCATAGATGGTCGTGGTGCCGATGTCCAGGGCGACGGCATAATTCCTGCCGGTCGTGTCACCGGGCTGTATGTTGATGATACGTGACTTGTTGCCCTCGCGGATCGGTCTCTCGAGGGTCACCGTGGCCTTGAAATCCTGCATCCGGATGACATCGGATATCTTCCGGATGACCGGAAGGGTCAACTGAAGCTTGGATTCGTTGTGGTTCAGTTTCAGATGAGTGACCAACCGGGTCACATCCGAAGCATTGTCGGCCGCAGACGGCGGGGGCAACTCGACATAGATTTTTTCCACCGGAGGAAGAAAAAGACCTTCCTCACGGAGCTGGTTGAAATCCATGGTCTTGATGTGGGCCGTTTTTCGAGGACTGGGCGCGATATTCAGCGTGTTTTTTTCCACAAGCGATTCCGACGGAATCCGCACAACCAGATCATCTCCGACGTGTGAAACACAGGCCAGCCTGTAACCCTTGTCAATGTCCTCTCTGGTCAGCATCGCCGACGGCTCGGCGGGAATGCTCCCCTTCTCTAAAATTATGCGGCATTTCCCGCACACGCCCTCCCCCCCGCAGGATGCGTTGATGTGCACCCCGGCATTCATGGCGGCCCTCAGAATCGTATCGCCGGCTTCGATTTCGATTTCTTTGTTATAGGGAAGAAAAACAATCTTATGTTTACTCATTGGTTTCTCCTTCAGACACGATCAGGGATCAGGGACATTTGAGGCTGAATCATGCAACCGACCTTACAAACGGGACGATTGACAGATAGTAGGACGATACGCCTCTTTTATCAAGGAAATACCGGTTATGAGGATAAAAAAGGCCGGAGGATCGATTCCTCCGGCCTTGTGCGTTCAATCAGACGTTAAACCTCAGGGAATAAGATCAGAACACGCCTTCGACCTTGCCCGTTTCAACATCCACGTCCACACGGCGGAACGCCGGGTTCGATGCCGTACCGGGCATCAGGCTGATGGTTCCTGCAACAGGAACGATAAAACCGGCACCTCTGTAGGTGAGCACTTCACGGACCTGGAGCCTCCAGTTTTTGGGAACACCCTTGAGCGCCGGGTTGTCGGAAAGGGACAGATGGGTCTTGACCATGCACAGACCCAGACCGGCCAGTTCAGGATTACCCTGGATGCGTTTAAGCTGATTCTGAGCTTCACCGGAGAAATCGACTCCGTCGGCACCGTAGATTTCCGTGGCGATTTTTTCGATCCGGTCCTTGATGGGCATATCGAGTTCGTAGAGGAATTTGAAGTCGGTTTTTTCCTCGCAGGCTTCGACAACGGCTTCGGCGAATTCAATGGCGCCGTCGCCGCCTTTGAGCCAGTGCTGAGACAGCGCAACTTTGGCGCCGGCGGATTCGCACAGCTCACGGATCTTCTTGATTTCGTTGGGGGTGTCGGAGTAGAAGGCGTTGATGCAGACCACCGGACTGATTCCCGCTTTCTTGACATTGGCAATGTGGTGGAGCAGGTTGGCACAGCCCTTTTCAACCCATTCCACATTCTCACCGCTGTATTCCGCGGGCAGCGGTTTCCCGGGAACGGGAACCGGAGCGCCGCCGTGGCATTTCAGAGCGCGAACCGTTGCGACAACCACGGCGGCGTCGGGAACGAGCTTGCTGAAACGGCACTTGAGGTTCCAGAATTTCTCAAAACCGATGTCGGCGCCGAACCCGGATTCGGTCACGTGGTAGTCGGACAGTTTGAGACCCACCTGGTCGGCGATGATCGAACTCTGTCCGATGGCGATATTGGCGAAGGGACCGGCGTGGACGAGAACCGGCTGTCCTTCCACGGTCTGCATCAGGTTGGGATTCAGTGCGTCCACCATCCAGGCCGTCATGGCGCCGGCCACTTCGAGATCTTCCGTGGTGACGGGGTTGCCCTGCTTGTCGTAGGCCACGACGATTTTACCCATGCGTTCGCGCATATCCTTGAGGGAGGTGGCCACGGACAGAATCGCCATGACTTCGGAAGACACGGCGATACCGAACTTGGATCGCATCATGAACCCGTCGCGTTTGCCGTTCACGCCGTCGATACCGATGATGATGTTGCGCAGCGACTGACAGCAAAAATCGATGACCCAGCCCATTTCCACATTGGTGGGATCCACGTCGAGACGACGCATTTTCGTCAGGCGGGCAAGCTGTTCATCGTTGTAGTTCCGTTCATGCTGCATCCGCGAAGTCAGGGCGACCATGGCCAGGTTGTGGGCGTTCATGATGGCGTTGATGTCGCCGGTAAACCCCAGAGAGAAAGGCGTCAGGGGGATACACTGGGCAAGACCGCCGCCGGCTGCCGACCCCTTAATGTTCATGGTCGGTCCGCCCGAGGGCTGACGAATGGCGGCCGACACCCGTTTTCCGAGTTTGCCCAGGCCTTCGACCAGACCCATGGTGGACGTTGATTTTCCTTCGCCAAGCGGCGTGGGCGTGATGGCCGTGACATCTATGTATTTTCCCTGGGGGCGATCCTTCTGACGATCCAGGACGGCCCTGTAATCGATCTTGCCGAAATAATGGCCCTGGGGAAGCAGCTCTTCCTTGGTCAGGCCGAAGAGTTCCCCGACTTCATACACTGTTTTCATGTCTTTTTCCGCTGCCTGAGCGATTTCCCAGTCCGCATGCTTGGTAGGATCTAATGGCATAGTGTACCCCTTTCGAAAGTCAGCCGGATCGGCCGTAAATAAAATGAAGTTGAACATGAAACATGGCTGTCCGTATCGGCGTCGAACAACAGCCACCATTGGAATACGCTTTTAAAACCGATCTTTCGTCACGCCGAGTCGCTGATCGATGAAAAACACGCATCGAACAACAAACGATCATCACGAAAAAATGGACGTCAACGGGCGGGTATCCGGCTTGAATCCCACAGATTGTCAACAGGAAAACAGGGATTCACAAACGAATTCGTACACCCGTATTTCTTTCGTAAACGCTGTTCAATCCAACAAAGAAAAAAAAGGCGAAATCAACAACACCAGACAACTTAGTCATGTATACGATTGCGGATCATCGCCTAAAGAGCCTGACCCGTCAAGTTTTTTTTTCAAAAAATCAGCCCCCGTTTTGCAGAGAAAAACAGGGGCTGACCGGCACCTGACCGGCCGATTACGGCAATCATTCACCCCTCGTTTCCCGTCAAGGAATACCGCGTATGATGACACGATATTTATTCTCTTGATCATTGTTCTTTTGTATTGACAGCTTATCTCCCTCTTGTTAGAAATTTCACTGAACACATATTATTGTAACGCTGTATTCTAACAAAAAAACATTAAAATTAAATTACTTATACCGGTACGACCCGTTGTGGCCCCGTGCATACGGAAAGGTTCCATCTGTTTGGTGTAACACCGTTTCGGATTAACGGGCCGGTATGATCACGGAATGCGTTTTCAGTTTGATTCTACTGAAAAATTATAACCTTCAACCAATTATCATTGATTATTATTAAGGAGGTAACATTGGGTTTCCAAATGAAAAAAGAATCCTATGCCGGCGGCATCAAGGAGATTACCATTGGTAAAGGCGACAAGGCAGTTACCGTGGGTGGAGAGACATGCTATCCTTTCTACCAGTTTGAAGGTGAAATGCCCAACAAACCGAAAATCGCGATGGAAGTCTGGGATATCACTCCCGAAGACTGGCCCGAAACGGCCCTTGCCCCTTTCAAGGACGTGATCAATGATCCGGCGGCCTGGGCGAAAAAATGTGTATCGGAGTACGGTGCCGAAATGATCGTCCTCCAGCTGAAAAGCATCGATCCCAACGACAAGGACGCCGGCGCGGCGGATGCTTCGGCCACGGTCAAAAAGGTTCTGGCGGCCATCGATGTTCCCCTGATCGTCTGGGGTTGCGCCAACCCGGCCAAAGACGAAGAAGTGCTTAAACGGATCTCACAGGACTGTGAAGGTGAAAAGCTGATCCTGGGTCCCGTCGAAGACTCTAATCACAAAGGTATCGGCGCGTCGGCCATGGGTTACGGCCACACCCTGATCGCCTCGTCTCCCATCGACGTCAACCTGGCCAAGCAGGTCAACATCCTCCTCGAAAACCTGGGCGTCCCCATGGATCGTATTCTCATCGATCCCACCACCGGCGGTCTGGGCTACGGGCTCGAATACACCTACTCGGTCATGGAACGATTGAGAATGGCGGCCATGGCCCAGGGTGACGACAAGCTCCAGTTCCCCATCATCAACAACCTGGGTAACGAAATCTGGAAATGCAAGGAAGCCAAGCTGAAAGTCGACGACGCCCCCCTCCTGGGCGACCCGGAACGGCGCGGGATCCTTCTCGAAGCCGTGGGCGCCGTGTCCTACCTGATGGCCGGTTCCGACATCCTGATCATGCGTCATCCCGAATCCATCCGTCTTGTCAAAGCGTACATCGGTCTTCTGGCAAACGGCGGATCGGCCATGGATGTCGCGCCCATCACAAAACGGTTGGATGACGTGGACATTGATTTCACCAAACTGGCCCCCAAACCCGATCTGACCATCGAGGAAGAGAAGAAGGCCGCGCCGAAAAAAGAGGCTCCCAAAGCCGCCGCACCGAAAGCCGAAGCGCCCAAGGCCGCTCCCGCCGCCGCTCCTGCGGCAGCTGCTGCTCCGGCCGCTCCCGCCGCCGCTGCTCCTGCTGCTGCAGCCGCTCCGGCCGCCCCGACCGCTCCGGCGATCGATCCCGCTGTGGCCGCTGCTGCGCTCCAGGCCCAGGCTGAAGCCGCCGCCAAAGCCAAGGCCGACGCCGAGGCCAAGGCAAAAGCCGATGCGGAAGCCAAAGTAAAGGCCGAAGCTGCCGCCAAAGCGAAGGCTGAAGCCGACGCGCGAGCCGCCGACAAAGCCAGACGGGATGCCGAAGAAGTCGAAATCAGACTCAAACGCGCCGCGGCCCGGGAAGAAATCGCCGCCAAGCGTGCAAAACGCGAGATCACCTTCACCCCGGCAAACGAGCAGAAAACCGTTCACGACAAAATGCTCGACCGGCTCGTGTCGATTCACAAGCGGGCATCGTAATGCAATTGTTTACCATGGATTGAAGGCCTGAGTTCACAAAGTATCGTTTATCAGGCACAGCACGCCGTCATCATTATAATATGAGGAGGAACCTCTAATGGCAGAAGAAACAAAAGTCAAAGCGGTCAAAGAAGCCAAAATGGTCAACCCGCTTGATGCTTCAATCGATATCGCAACCCAGCAGATGATCCGACGCGCCCAGCAGCTGAAGGTCGAAACCGTATTCGACCGCGCTCTGGACATGAAGCCCTGTAACATCGGGATTCAGGGTATCTGCTGTAAAAACTGCGCCATGGGCCCCTGTCGCCTGCCCCTGCCCAAAGGCGGCATTCAGGGCGAAGACACCCGCAAAGGTCTCTGCGGTGCGACACCCAATACCATCGCCGCCCGAAATTTCGTTCGCATGGTGGCCGCCGGCGCCGCCGCCCACTCGGATCACGGTCGCGGTGTGGCGGAAACCTTTCTCTCGGTCGCACGCAAGGAAGCCCATGACTACCAGATCAAGGATTATCAGAAGCTCGTCGCCATCGCGCCCCATCTGGGCGTCGCCGTCACCGTCGAGGTCGACGGAAAAACCCAGGACAGGAACCTGGATGAGATCGCCCTGGAAGTGGCTGAAAAAGCCATGGCCGAGTGGGGCAAACCCGAAGGTGAACTCCTTTATGCCAAACGCGCACCCAAGCCTCTGTACGAAAAGTGGAAGAAAAACGGCGTCATCCCCCGCAACATCGACCGGGAAATCGTCGATATCATGCACCGGACCCACATGGGCGTTGACCAGGATTACAAAAACCTGATCAAGCAGGCCACCCGCTGCTCCCTTGCCGACGGCTGGGGCGGCTCCATGCTGGCCACCGATCTCCAGGACGTGCTGTTCGGCACCCCCTCTCCCGTGCTTTCCGAGGCCAACCTGGGCGTCATGAAGGCCGACCACGTCAACGTGATCGTCCATGGTCACGAACCCCTCCTGTCCGAAATGATCGTTGCGGTCTGCCAGTCCAAGGAAATGATCGACTACGCCATTTCCAAAGGGGCCAAAGGCATCGTCCTTTCAGGCATCTGCTGCACGGCCAACGAAATCCTCCAACGCCACGGCATCCCCCAGGCAGGCACCTTTCTCCAGCAGGAACTGGCCATCATCACCGGCGCCTGTGACGCCATGGTCGTGGACATCCAGTGTATTTTCCAGAACCTGGCCAACGTGGCCAAGTGCTTCCACACCAAGCTGATCACCACCCACCCCATGGGCAAGATGGAACAGGACAACGTCATCCACATCGAATTCGATGAACACTACGCCATGGACGACGCGAAAAAAATCGTCAAAATGGCCATCGACAACTTCGAAAACCGCGGAGCCGAAGTGATGATTCCGCCGTACAAGAAACCCCAGGTTGCAGGCTTCGGCGTGGAATCCATCGAATACCATCTGGGCGGATCGTTCCGGGGCAGCTACTACACCCTGAACGACAACATCATCAACGGCCGTATCCGGGGCATCGCCGGTGTGGTCGGCTGCAACAACGCCCGGACCAAGCACAATGAACAGCACATCACCATCATCAAAGAGCTGATCAAAAACGACGTTATCGTTCTGACCACAGGGTGCAGCGCCATCGCCGCCGCCATGGAGGGCCTGCTCGAACCCGAAGCGGCAGCGGTCTACTGCGGACCGGGTCTGGCGGAAGTCTGTGAAACCGTCGGCATTCCGCCGGTCCTTCACCTGGGTTCCTGCGTGGACAACAGCCGCATCCTCCTGGCCGCCACCGAAGTGGTCAAGGCGGGCGGTTTGGGCAAGGACATCGCCGATCTTCCCGCGGCGGGCAGCGCCCCCGAATGGATGAGTGAAAAAGCCATTTCCATCGGACACTACTTTGTCACATCGGGTTTCTATACCGTGTTCGGGTACAACCTGCCCGTGGAAGGCGCCCCGGTTTTCAAGAACCATCTGTACAAAGACCTTGAAAAGATTTACGGCGGCATGTGGGATTGTGAGGAAGACCCGGTCAAACACGCCCAGAAGATGATCGCCCATATCGACAAGAAACGGAAGGAACTGGGCATCGACAAGGCCAGGGAGCGTGTTCTGATGGATATGGCGGATCGTCAGGCCCTTGAAATCTAATTCGTTTGTTCACTGATGTGATCCGGTTATGATCATGATTTAGAATAAATCCTCAACGAAGGAGGAAACAATGTCGAAATTAGTTGCATTTGCTGCCATTCAAGGTGGTTATAAAGTTGTATCCCAGGTCGAGGGCGAGCTCCAGAGAGCCCTTGATACCTACAGCGCCGATACCAAGGTCAGTTTCGGCAACACGGCCTACTATCTTCCGGTCATCTACTCCCTTCTGGGCTACAAGGTGGAAACCCTGGAAGACCTGCTCAAACCCATGGCTTTTGCACGCAAACTCCTGCCTCCCCATGTGAAAGGGAAAAATCATCTTCCCTACCTGGGGCCCCTGCTCGATGCCGGTATGGCGGCGATTTTTTCCTATGAAATCAAGGAAGCCCTCCGCATGCTCAACGAGCCGGACTTCTACATCCTCGAAGAAGATCCGGACATCGAAGCCGGTAAAATCTGGGTCGGCCCGGCCGACGACACCATTCTCCGGAAACGCGGCGTTGAATTCGTCGACGGCTCCGCCCCCGGATTCGCCGCCATCGTCGGCGCGGCTCCCAATGCGGACATCGCCAAGGATATCGTGGAAGACTACCAGAAAAAGAGTCTCTACATTTTCTGCGCCGCCAACCACAACAACACCTCGGTGATTCAGCAGCTGATCTCCAAGGATGTCCAGATCGGCTGGAACACCCGTATCGTGCCCTTCGGTCCGGACATTTCATCGGCCGTATTCGCCCTGGGTTTCGCCAACCGCGCCGCCATGGCCTTCGGCGGTGTTCAGCCCGGCGACTACAAGAAAATGCTGATCTACAACAAGGAACGTATCTTCGCCTTCGTCAACGCCCTGGGCGACATCGGAACCGAGTGGGGTGTGGCGGCGGCCGGCTGCGTCAACTGGGGTTTCCCGACCCTGGCCGACACGGACATTCCCGAAATCCTGCCCACCGGTATCTGCACCTACGAACATGTGGTGGCCAACGTGCCCCACAGCGAAATCTGCCAGAGGTCGGTGGAAGTTCGCGGCCTCAAAGTATCCGTCACCGAAATCGACATTCCCATGTCCTTCGGTCCGGCCTACGAAGGGGAGCGTGTCCGCGGCGGTGATCTCCACAGCCAGATGGGCGGCGGCAAGACCCAGTGTACCGAGCTGGTGAAAATGGCTGAAATGAACGAAATCGAAGACGGCAAGGTCATTGTCGTCGGCAAGGACATTGCCGACATCAAAGAAGGAGACACCCTGCCCCTGGGTATCTTTATCCAGATCGCCGGTCGCGAGTTCCAGACCGACTTCGAACCGATCATGGAACGCCAGGTGCATCACCTGATCAACTACATCCAGGGTATCATGCACATCGGTCAGCGCGACATCTCCTGGGTTCGCGTGAGCAAGGCAGCCGTTGAGAAAGGCTTCAGCCTGAAACACCTGGGCGTGGTCCTCCATGCCAAATTCCATCAGGATTTCACCAAGATCGTCGACAAGGTCCAGGTGACCCTTTACACCAACAAGGACGACGTGGACAAGCTCACCGAGCGGGCCCGGGCCGAATACAAGATGAGAGACGAACGTGTGGACAAGATGACCGACGAAGACGTGGAAATCTTTTACTCATGCAGTCTCTGCCAGTCCTTCGCCCCGAACCACGTGTGCACGGTCAGCCCGGAGCGAACCGGTCTGTGCGGCGCCTACAACTGGATGGACTGCAAGGCCGCTTTTGAAATCAACCCCACCGGCCCCAACCAGCCCATTGAAAAAGGCGAATGCATCGATCCCAAGCTCGGTCAGTGGAAAGGCGTCAACGACTTCGTTTACAAAGCCTCCCGCGGCGCGGTCACGCACTACAACTTCTACTCCATGGTCCATGACCCCATGACCACCTGCGGATGCTGCGAGTGCATCGCCGCCATGCTCCCCGCATGCAACGGCGTGATGACCGTCAACCGGGATTACGCCGGCGACACGCCCTGCGGCATGAAATTCACGACCCTGGCCGGTGTCATGGGCGGCGGCGCCTCATCGCCCGGATTCGTGGGCCACTCCAAATACAACATCACCCAGCGGAAATTCATCAAGGGCGACGGCGGCCTCCTGCGCATGGTCTGGATGCCCAAGATGCTCAAGGATGAAATCAAGGAACGCCTCGATAAATACGGTGAGGAAAACGGTTATCCGAACTTCTATGACATGATCGCCGACGAAACCGTGGGCGTCACGGAAGAAGAAGTGATGGCGCACCTCAAGGCCAAAGGCCATCCCGCACTGTCGATGGAACCGCTTGTGGGTTAAACCCGCTGTCCCGGAGGGGAGCGTCTCTTTCCCCTCCGGGATCGCCAACGAATAAAAAAAGCATCCCTGCTTGCTTGATACGTGAAGGAGAATAAAATGGCATTAACCGGTATACAGATATTCAAGCTCCTGCCGAAAACCAACTGCAAGGAGTGTGGCGTTCCGACATGTCTCGCTTTCGCAATGAACCTCGCTTCCGGTAAAGCGGAACTGGACAGCTGCCCCTATGTGTCCGATGAAGCCCGGGAACAGCTCGCCGAAGCGTCCGCACCTCCCATCCGTCCCGTTGCGGTCGGTAAAGGGGTCCGCAAGGCGACCACCGGTGGTGAAACCGTCATGTACCGCCATGAAAAAACCTTTTTCAACCCCACTCTTCTGGCAGCCACGGTCAATTCCGACATCGCCGACGGGGACCTCGACACCAAACTGCTGGGGTGGAACGCCCTGCAGTACGAACGGGTCGGCTTGAACCTCAGGCCTGAACTGGTCGCCCTCAAGGACGTGAACGGCGACAAGGACGCCTTTGCCAAAGCGGCGAAAAAAATTGCCGAAACATCCGAATTCAACCTGATTCTGATGACCGACAAGGAAGACGTGATGAAGGCCGGTGTGGCTGCTGCCGGATTCAAACGCCCCCTGATGTATTCCGCCACGGCGGCCAATGTGGACGCCTTCGGCGCCATCGCCAAGGACAACGACCTGCCCATCGCCGTCAAGGCGGATACCGTGGGCGACCTGATCCCCCTGACCGAAAAACTGACGGCTCTGGGCATCAAGGACATCGTTCTGGACTCCGGCTCCCGTGACGTCAAACAGGCCTTCGAAGACCAGGTGGCCATCCGAAGGGCCGCCCTCAAGGACAGCAACCGCTCCCTGGGCTTCCCCACCATCACCTTCCCCTGTGAAATGGCGTCCAACACCGACGTCGAGACCCTTCTGGCCGGCATGTTCATCGCCAAATACGGTGGGGTGGTGGTCATGAGTGATTTCAGGACCGAATCGGTCTTCCCGCTCCTGCTTGAAAAACTCAACATCTTCACCGATCCCCAGAGGCCGATGACGGTGACGGAAGGCATTTACGAGATCAACAATCCGGATGAAAACTCTCCGATTCTGGTGACCACCAACTTCGCCCTCACCTATTTCATCGTATTCGGTGAAATCGAAGGCAGCCGGGTGCCCTGTTACCTGTTGATCAAGGACGCCGAAGGTCTGTCCGTTCTCACCGCCTGGGCCGCCGGTAAATTCGGCGGGGATGACGTGGGCTCCTTTGTCAAGAAGTGCGGGATCATGGACAAGGTCAAACACCAGAACATCGTCATTCCCGGCTACGCCGCCGCCATCGCCGGCGACGTCGAAGAAGAACTCCCGGGCTGGAACATCATCGTCGGCCCAAGAGAAGCGGCGCATATCCCCGCCTTTCTCAAAGCTCAGAAATAACATACGCCAAGAAACCCGTGATCCGGTGTGAACACGTTTTCACACCGGATCATGTTATCATGATCGATTCACGTTCCCTTTGAACATAGCTAATTGGAGGATTTTACATGGGTTTTCAAGTCATTGGAGAAAGTTTGAACGTCATTGGCAAAGAGATTGGTCGCGGCTTCAGAGAGCGTGATCCCAAGCCGATCCAGGAAGAGGCTCTGTACCAGAAATCCCGGGGCGTCGACTGGATCGACATCAACCTGGGACCGGCGAAAAAAGACGGCGTGGAATTGATGCCCTGGGTCGTCGAAACCGTTCAGGAAGTGGTGGATGATATTCCTCTGGTTCTCGATACATCGAACATCGATGCCATCGCGGCCGCCCTTCCCAAATGCAAGCTTCCCCCGATGATCAATTCCATCATGGCCGTACCGGCCCGTTACGAACGCATGATCCCCCTGGCCGCCGAACACAACGCCCATTTCTGCGCCCTTATGTGGGGGCCGGACGGCCTTCCCCGCGATGAAAACGAACGGGCGGCCCTCTGCGTGGAACTGCTGTACGCCGCCAACGAAGCGGGCATCCCCAACGAGCGGATCTGGGTCGACGGCATTGTCACGCCGGTGAACATCCAGCAGCCCCAGGCCGTGGCCCTGATGAACTTCATGGACATGCTTCAGGATATCGCCCCCGGCGCCATGAGCACCTGCGGCGTATCGAACATCTCAAGCGGCGTGCCCGACCACCTGCGCTACGTGATCAACGTGACCTTCACCGTCATGCTGAACATCAAGGGCATGAAATCCTTCATCGCCGACGCCAAGGACGATTTCACCATGGCCCTGTCCAAAGACCAGCGCCCCGACATCATTGAGGCCATTAAAAACACCATGGACGGAAACGCTCCGGACATCAAGAGCCTTCCCCAGGACGTAGCCAACTACGTAAAAACCTGCAAGGTTATTCTGGGCGAGACCCTGTTCTCCGACTCCTGGCTGGAAGTCTGATCAGGCCCGTCATGATTGAAAAAAAGCCCTTCCCGCTTGCGGGCGGGGCTTTTTGATTTATATTTGATGGCTTCGTAAAAAGTCCGATTTCTGCGTTGCGCGTCATCCCTCGTCACTGCGGCGTACCTTAAGTACGCCTCATTCCTCGGGATTCGCGACGCCTTGAACTCGAACTTTTTTCTTTGCCATCATTTGATGACTTTTTACGAGTTCATCATATTTGACGTCATGTGACACATACAAGCAGCGACGAAAGACGCTTAAAGGGACGACAGCCTGACATGAGTACATCTTCCACGCACACACCGGATAAGGAAACCTGGGTTTGGGCCATTGTGCAAAACCCGGGCAGCAACGAAAGCATTCTCGGCCAGCAGGAACAGGCAAGCGGGGTCCGGTTCGTTCCGGCCTTTTATTCAAAGGACGCCTGCCTGATGTCCATCAACATGCTCCGCAAAGACGAAGCACAGACCTATGAATCCCAGGCCATTATGTACGAAGACCTTTCAGCCTACGCATCCCGGAATGATTTCATGATTTTCTTTCTCGACGAGAAAGGGAAAATTCTTGATAAAATCGCGCCGGTTAAGTGACATGACCATGCCGGACAATTACGCAAAACTTGCTAAGGACAATCATGCCCGCCTGATGGCGGCACCGCCGCCGGATCTGGCCGAGCGGATTTTGGCCCGTGAGGAAAACGGCGGGTTCGTGTTTCAGGCCTTTGGTGAGGCCTGCCGGATCGACCCCACCGGGATCTACCTTGATAACACCCCTCAGACCGGGGTGGTGGGTATCCTGCTGTCGATGTACGCCCTTCATGCCGACCCTGCCCCCTGTGTCATGGAACCTTTGAAAGCCTACAAGGAATTTCCCGGAACCATGCCCTATGTGGGGGCCTTTGCCACGCATACCGAACAGATTCTGCTGCCCTATGTCAAAGCAATCCGGGATCATATTCCGATAATCACACAGACGTTGGACGGCCTGGTTCCGTCGCCGGCTCCGGGGGGTGATTTCTGCTTTGTCGTCAAACCCCTGCCCAAAATCGCCCTGTGCTACATTTTTTATGAAGACGACGAGGATTTCCCGGCCTCGGTCACCTGCCTGTATTCAAACAATGCATCCCGGTTCATCCCCAACGATGCCCTGGCGGATGTGGGCGAATACACATCGAAAAAAATCATTTCCCTTGTCGAGTCGGGGATGGCCAAATGAGGTAAACCATGGTATCACTGTCAGCGCGCGTGGTGGACGTTCACGAGGTGATCAATCAACTGCGGAGAAACAATACCCGCATCGAGAGACTTCTTGAAATGCTCCCCACCTCCGACGACGCCGTTTTGTCCGAGCTGGACTTGCTGCTCAACAAGCAGCGGCAGCTTCTGAGCCTGAACACCACGCCGGAAAAAGGCACCCTGTTTCTCGAACAGGCCTCCGGCCGGGCCATGATGCTCAAAGAGCGTTACCAGACCCTGCTCAATCAGGGCAAGCTCCGGAAAAAACGATAAGTGAACGCGTCATGATGACGGTCTCGTAAACCGATGCGGGTGATGCGGGCATGCTATAACAAACGACAACAAGATAAAGGAAGGTATCGCGTGGGTCTTAAAATTGCTGTGGGCGGTAAAGGCGGGGTCGGAAAAACAACCATCACCTCACTTCTGGCAAGACTTCTCGCCGCCCATGACCGAACCCGAAGCGTCATCGCCATCGATGCGGACCCCGTATCCAACCTGGCGGCGGGCCTGGGCATCCCCGAAGACAAACCCATTACCCCCATCGCCGAGTTGTCGGATCTGATCGCCGAACGCACCGGCGCCAAGCCCGGCAGCATGGGCGGCTTTTTCACCCTGAATCCCAAGGTCGACGATATTCCCGAGCGGTTCTCCCTGGAACGCGACGGGGTCAAACTGTTGGTCATGGGCACGGTACAGCGCGGCGGTTCCGGTTGCATCTGCCCCGAAAGCACGGTCCTCAAAGCCCTGATGCTTCATCTGGTCCTGGTCCGGGACGAGGTGGTTCTGATGGATATGGAAGCGGGCGTGGAACATCTGGGGCGGGCCACCTCAGCCTCGGTGGACGCTTTGATCATCGTGGTCAACCCCGGAGCCCGAAGCCGGGTGGCGGCCCATCATATCCGAAAGCTGGGAGAAGATCTGGGAATCAAACGCCTGTTGGTCATCGGCAATCGGGTCAAAGGCCCTGAGGATGAGAAACTGATCCGTGATTCCCTGGCCGGATTCGATTTTCTTGGATTTATTCCTGAAATGCCCGAGGTGTTCGAAGCGGATAAACAGGGGGTACGGCCCTTTGATGACGATATCGGCCAGGCTCCCCAGGCTGTGAAGGATATCGTCGACCGTCTGATCGCCCTTAAAAAAGGATAATGCGGCACAAAAACAAAACGGGGCAGCCCCAAAAAGGGGCCGCCCCGTCACAACATTCGCGGTTATGGTTCAAGCGCCGCAGCTGCCCGTGCTGCTGCATCCTCCGCAACCGGATTCAAGCTTCAGGTTTGACGTCACCTTAAAGCCGATGTCAAGGTAGTCCACCTTGATCGGTGCGGCTTCCTTGATAAATTCTGAATCAACGATGTATTTGAAACCATCTACCTCATAAACCTGATCGGTGTCGCGTGCCTCATCCAGAGCCATTGCAAGGGATGGTCCCCCTCAGCCGCCGGAATTCAGGAAAATGCGTATGGGCATCACCGTCTTGCCTTTGAAATATTCGGCAATCTGCTGGGATGCCGCCTGACTGACTTCTACCATAATCCCTCCAATTATCTCTTTAAATTTTACGTGTTTTCATTTCACGTGACGTAGAACAATTTTAAGCACTGGTATTCGGCTTGTCAATAAAGAAAAACCTTGGAAGCGGTTTGCCCAATAGTTCCAGCCTGGACAGGGCAATCACATGCCTGTGCCCCGGTGTCTCCGTGAGAAAACAAAAGACAGGCGTCCTTTCGGTAACACCGAGCATAGGGATCTCACAGAGTCACGGAGACACAGAGAAATGCCGGACATGCCTTCGCATGCCACACGGTGCCGCGAATCGAAATCCGGACCATGACCGCGGTACATGCGATTGCCCTGGAATCAGGCGGTTGACTAATGGCGCCCCTTCTGCTAAGGGTTGAGGCGTTCTTCCCGATTCAGCCACTCACTTTCTATACCAAGGAGCGCTCACCATGGAACGGACCCTGTCCTTGATCAAGCCCGACGGCGTGAAAAAACACCTGATCGGCGAAGTGATCAGACGTTTCGAACAAAACGGCATCACCATCGTCGCCATGAAAATGATCCACATGACCAGAAAACAGGCCGAAGGGTTTTACGCGGTCCACAAGGGAAAACCGTTTTTCGACAGTCTGACCGAGTTCATGACATCCGGTCCCATTGTGGCCCTGGTGCTCGAAGGCGAGGATGTCATCGCGACGAACCGGAAACTCATGGGAGCAACCAATTTCAAGGACGCGGAGGAAGGAACCATCCGGCGGGAGTTTGCGACCACCATCGAACAGAATGTGGTTCACGGCTCCGACGCCCCGGAAACGGCGGCATTCGAGATCAACTATTTTTTCAACAGCTTTGAAATTATCAGCTGATGCAATCGACCATCCGTTTCGACAACATCGCCATGATACTCAAAAAACCGCGGTACCCCGAAAACATCGGTTCCGCGGCCCGAGCCATGTGCAACATGGGCTTCTCAAATCTGATTCTCATCGCCCCCGAGGATCCGGATCCCGAACGCATCAGAAAAACCGCCACCCATGAAGCGGCCGGCATCATCGACGCCATGCGCATCGTCGAGACCACGGCCCAGGCCCTTGCGCCATTCAATTATGTGGTGGGCACCACGGCCCGGCTGGGGAAACAGCGACGCAAGGCATCGACACCTGAAACCCTGGCCCCGACACTGGTCCCCCTTTCCCTGGAAAACCGCATCGCCGTGTTGTTCGGACCGGAAGACAGGGGTCTGGAAAATACCGATATCAGCTGCTGCGACGCCCTGATCCATATCCCCACGTTCGGATTTTCCTCGCTCAACCTCGCCCAGGCCGTGATGATTGTCTGTTATGAACTGGCAAAAGCACAGGCCGTGAAACAGACCAGTGTCCCCAGACTTGCCACGCGCATGGAACTGGAGGACATGTACGGGGCGTTGAGCCAGGTACTGGATGCCATCGGTTACGTGAACCCCCAAAAGCCCGACCATACCCTTCAGGCCTTCAAGGATTTTTTTTCACGAACGACCCTGCGTGCGAAAGATGTGATTGTTCTTCGGACTTTTTTATCGAAGGTCCTCCAAACGAAAAAACAAGCTTCTCATTGAACGTGTTACACAATACCCTGACACACAAAACGCGATACGAAGCGGGCCCTCCGCGACGGGGTCACACCGTGTCATAGTTATTCATTTGGGAAAACCTGTCCGTTAGAGCATGAAAATTCGCAGATACCATGCCGTATAATCATTTCGACCATCGGCAGGACGCGGCATGTTCGTGATCAATGCCGGTTTTCTCGAGGTCGACGTTTGAATTATCGATTGTCGATTTTGTAATGTTTCAAAAGATCCAGCATGGTGATGTCCGCAATAAAGCGCTTTTCATTGTCGAGGATGGGGATTTCCTTGATGGCGGCCCTGACCATTTCCTTGATCACGATTCCGACCTCATCGTCGAGGCTCGCGTAGATCAGGCCTCTGTTCATAATATGTTCCGCCGTTTCAGCGGTGATCATGGGAATCAGATGCCTGGAATGCAGAGACGGTTCAAAACTGCCTGGGAACAGATGCCTTATCAACGCTCCCAAGGAGATGACACCCGAGCAGCGTCCCTGATCATCGATCACATACATCAGACGGGTATGGGGATGCGCCAGCATCTTTTCCATGACCTCGCGGATGGTATCGGACGCCAGGACCAGCGGCAATTTTCTCTGTTTATTGGAATCAACGATTTCTCTGACCTTCACGGCCTATTCCTTTACGCCCTCGCCCGCACGGGTCAGTGCGTACTTGACCAGGGGCGGGGCAATAAGTTCATTGATAATAACCGATCCCAGTATCGCGTTGACCATGATCTCGAACACGTCCGGCGTGATGAAGCTCCGGGCCATGAAGACAAGGCCCAGGGTAACGCCGGCTTTGGGAAGCAACCCGTATCCCAGGTATTTTTTCACGACCTCCGGGGCATGGGACAACTCCGCTCCAAGCCGCGCCCCGATAAATTTTCCGATGAAGCAGCTGACGGCGATCAGGACGGCCAGCATTCCGACCATTTTGAATACCTTGACGTCGAAATGGCTGCCCGCAAGGGTAAAGAACAACGCAAACAAGGGTTCTTCAATGTTTTCAACGGCGATGAAAAATCGATCGCTGTACGTACCCATGTTGATGATCACGAACCCCGCCATCATATTGGCCAACAGGGGGGAACAATCCAGATGCTCCGCAATGCCCGAACAGATAAAAATCGATCCCAGAATCACGATCAGAAGTGATTCCCTCTTTTTCACCCAGGCCGTCAGATAAACCATCAGAGAACCGATGGCCGCCCCGACCGCGAGGGAGCCGAAAATGGTCGTCACGGGGTCGACAACCATGGCGAAAAGGGACATCCCGCCCTTGTTCATCAGACCTCGGACGACGGCTCGGGCAAAGGCAAAAAAGATGATGGCCATGCCGTCATCCAGGGCCACGACCCCGAGGAGCGTCGTGGTCAATGGGCCTTTGGCCTTGATTTCATGGACGATGGCCAGGATGGCCGCCGGAGCCGTGGCGGCTGAAACGGCCGCCACGATCAGCGACAGGGGAAGATAAACCTCCACGAACGTGCCCAGGGGTTTGTCGGGCCTCAGGATGTAGGGCCCCAGGACGGAAATGAGGACCAGGCTCAGGATAAACGACCCGAAGGATTCGGTGATGTTGATGATAAAGATCGTCTTCCCCAGTTGCCTGACTTTGGATAATTTCAGGCTGCCGCCCACTGAAAAAGCGATCACACCCAGGGCAATGTCGTTGATGATCACGCATTTGTCATTGATCAGTTCGGCCGGCAGGATTCCGGATACCGACGGGCTGAGCAGAACGCCGGCAACGATGTACCCGGTGACGCGCGGAAACCCCAGATGATTGGCACACCTCCCCCCCAGATACCCGATGATAAACAGGATGCCCAGACATTCAAGGGGCTGGATGTGCAATGGTCCCATTGGTTTTTCCTGATGCCGGTCAATCCTGATGAACTCGTAAAAAGTCAATTTTTGGACGGCTTCGTAAAATGTTCGAGATCAAGGCTTGCGAATCCCGAGGAATGAGGCGTACTTAGGGTACGCCGCAGTGACGAGGGATGACGCGTAACGCAGATATCGGACTTCTAAGGAAGC
>NZ_BAAHXV010000046.1:0-30066 GCF_054657895.1 Desulfatiferula olefinivorans
ACCGTCCAGCGCCGTCCGGGAAATTACATGGTAAACGCTCTTTTGATCCGAACTGAGCATACGTGTTGTTCGCGGCATGACGGGGTGCCCTCCTGAATGATCATGACATTGCGGTTGAATTGATCATTTCTTTCATATCAGGAGGAACGTAACTCTGTAAAGGGATATGATGCATTATTTGACTGTCCCCAATTGGACATGGACGCGGTTCCTGCGTGCACATTACTATCAATCCTGAATAATTCGACTGATTAAATCGTTTTTTTGTCGTGTTATCAATTATATTGCATGACACATTATCATTTAGTTATTCATTTTATTTATTTATTTGTACTATTGAACACGGAGACAGCGGGGCGATACGGCCATCACCTTCGGGCCTGACCGTAAATTGTTTCGATGGATGGTTGTGATATGGTTCAATGTATGATATTCAATAAAATCAAATTTATCAGAAAGAGTTTCCCGACTGACGCCTTGTCTTTTTATCAGGACGGCTTTGATATTCAGGGAGGGAATCAGCCGGTTGTCATGTCGTTTATCAACGTGAATAAAAGCATAATATTGAATGCTTCATTTATCTGAAAACAACAAGGTTTCAAGCGTTTTTAAGAATATGATCATGATAAAAATCAATGGATCAGATTAGTTGTCATATTCATCATTAAATAGCATGCAATATTGTGTTTTTTTAAATTTCTCTGTTTTTTTAACTTTATCTGTTTAATGTCATCATACAAATGAACCATGAAAGGAAACATACACACATGGGCAATCACACGGTGGAAAAAATCGGGGGAACGACCATGTCCCGATTCAAGGACGCACTGGACAATATTCTTGTGGGCAGCCGAACGGAGGAAGACCTCTACAACCGCATCATTGTCGTGTCGGCTTACGGCGGAGTGACCGACAAGTTGCTCGAACACAAGAAAACAAAAAAATCAGGTGTTTACGCCTTATTTTCAAGTTCAGATTCATCCTGGACCTGGGGTGACGCCATTTCCAAGGTATCGGACCACATGTGTTCGATCAACGCCCAGCTCGAGCCTCTGGGTCTGGACCTTCTGTTCGCCGACCGGTTCGTCAAGGAACGCATCGAAGGGGTGCGGAGCTGCCTGCTGGACCTGACCCGGCTCTGCTCCTACGGCCATTTCCAGCTTGAAGAACATCTGATGACGGTCCGGGAGATGCTCAGTGCCATCGGCGAAGCCCACAGCGCCTACAATACCTATTCCATCCTGCGTTCCATGGGAATCAATGCCCGGTTCGTGGACCTGACCGGCTGGCTGGAAACGGACAACTTTTCGTTCGACGAAAAAATCCTGCACCACTTCGCCGGCATCGATTACAGCCGTGAACTTCCCATCGTAACCGGCTACACCCAGTGCCGTGAGGGGATCATGGACACCTACGACCGGGGGTACAGTGAAATCACCTTCAGCAAAATCGCCGTCCTGACCGAAGCCCGTGAAGGCGTGATCCACAAGGAATTTCACCTGAGCAGCGGAGACCCCAAAATCATCGGAGAAGACAAGGTGGTCACCATTGGACGGACCAACTACGACGTGGCCGACCAGCTGTCCGACCTCGGCATGGAAGCCATCCATCCCAAAGCGGCCAAGGGTATGCGCCAAAGCGGCATCCCCCTCCGGGTCCGGAACGCATTCGACCCTGACCATCCGGGAACGTTCATCGAAGACACCTTCAAATCCGAATCCCCCCGGGTGGAAATCATCACCGGCCGGAAAGGTGTGATGGCCATCGAATGCAAAGATCAGGACATGATGGGCCGCTATGACCACGACGCGGATCTGCTCAGCCATTTCATCAAACATCAGGTGCGGTACATCGCCAAGGACACCAACGCCAACACCCTGACCCATTATGTGGCCGAACCCCTGGACGTGATCAAGAAGATCACCCATTCCATCCAGAAGGCCTACCCTGCGGCGGAAATCATGAACAAAAAAGTGGCCCTGGTTTCGGTCATCGGCAGCAACATGGCCTTTCCGAAAATTATGTCCGGAGCCGTCCAGGTGCTCGAAGACAACGGCATCACCGTGCTTTCGGTCCACAAATGCCTGAGAAACGTGAACATTCAGTTTGTCATCGAAGAAGAGTTTTTCGAGAGGGCCATCGCCCTGCTGCATGAGGCCCTTATAGAAAATCCGATCATTTAGCGGAGGCCTTTCCCGGACAGACGCCATGATTTTCCTTGCCCATCGACGCCTTTCCTGATAATTTTGTCAGTTTCATTGGATGTTCATTTTTAACGGCCGAAGGAAGGCGACATGGATTTCACAAGTGTTTTGGATGTTCAGGAACGGCTCGAAGGGGTGGAGTACATCTCTTCCCGGGAAATCTCAACGGTGGTTTTTCTGGCCCAGGCCACGAAAAAGCCCATTCTGGTCGAGGGGCCGGCCGGGGTCGGCAAAACCGAACTGGCCAAAAGCGTGGCCAAATGCCTGGGCCGGGAGCTGATCCGGATGCAGTGCTACGAGGGCCTCGATGAGTCCAAGGCCCTGTACGAGTGGGAATACGCCAAGCAGCTTCTGTACACCCAGATGGTCAAGGAAAAAATTCACGACGTGGTCTCCGAAGCGGCAAGCCTCAAGGACGCCGTGGACCAGATCGCCGGCCATGAGGACGCGTTTTTCTCCGAGCGTTTCATCCAGACCCGTCCCCTGCTCCAGGCCATCAAATCGGAAAAGCCCGTGGTGCTTCTGATCGACGAGGTGGATAAATCCGACCCCGAATTCGAAGCCTTCCTGCTTGAGCTTCTGAGCGACTTCCAGGTCTCGATTCCCGAAATCGGCACCATCAGGGCTGTCACCCATCCCTTTGTTTTTCTGACCTCCAACAACTACCGGGACATGAGCGACGCCCTCAAGCGACGCTGCATCCACCTTTACATCGACTACCCGGCCATCGAAACCGAGATGCACATTGTCAAGATGAAACTGCCGGGCATGGACGAGGCCCTGCTGTCCAAACTGGTCCGCATGGTGGCGCGGATCCGGGATCTTGACCTGAAGAAACGTCCCTGCATTTCCGAGACCCTGGACTGGGCGAAATCGCTTCTGGTGCTGCAGATCGACGACCTGTCCGCCGAGACCGTGGCCGCCACCCTCAACACCATCTGCAAGCACAAGGCCGATTACGAGATCGTCAAGAAAAACATTCTCCACGTGATCAAGCCGGATTGATAATCCTATGGTGAATCTGACGTTGAAATTCGTGTCCTGCTGCCGGGCCGCCGATCTTCGGATCTCCACGGCCGAGGTTCTGGACTGTGTCGCCCAGCTGGATCTGATCAATCCGTTAAGCGAGGACGAATTCCGGCTGGTGCTGCGTTCGAATTTCGCCAAGAGCCGCCTGGAGCAGAGCCGGTTCGACCAGATGTATCATCTGTTTTTCCACGAGATGAAATCCGACCTGACCGAGGTGGCCCAGGATCCGGAAACCGAGCAGATCAGGGACGTCATCGACCGGTTGATGGAGGGCGACGACCTGGACAACCTGGAAAAGGCCCTGGCCGAATTTATGGCCGGAAAGCCCCTTTCCTACATCGAGGAAGTCCACCGGATCCATACCCAGGAGGAAAAGGAGGCCAAAGCCCTCAAGTCCAACATGAGCCAGCTGGCCAGCCGTCTCCAGGTGATGCTGAAAATCAACCAGATGAAGTCCAAGGTCCTCCAGTTTCTCGGCGGCAACCACGCCGTGATCGACGAAGCCCTGAAGAAAAAGGTCTCTCAAGAACTCGGCGAACGGCTGGACAACGCCCTGTCCCTCCTCAACAACGAGCCCCGTCCGGACAACTACGCCCTCAAGGAAGTCAAGCATCACGAAAGTCATTACAACCACATCGGCGAGGTCCCTTTCGCCTCCTTAAGTCAGGAAGAGATCGAAGAGGTCCGGGATGTGATCAACAAACTGGTGCGGAAGCTCGAGGAAATCGCCACCTTGCGGTTTTCCGTCAGCAACCGGGGGGTCATCGACATCAAGAAGACCATCCGGAAATCGAACAAATACCTGGGCGTTCCCATCGAGATCATCTTCAAGGACCGCCCCTTGCGCAAGGGCAAAATCGTGGCCCTCTGCGACGTGTCGGGCTCGGTCTGGTCCACGGCCCGGTTCATGCTGAACATCCTGTATTCGCTCCAGGAATGTTTCAGCAAAATCAAAAGCTACATTTTCGTATCCGACCTGTGCGAGGTGACCGATTACTTCAAGGACCACGATGTCAACAAGGCGGTTGAAAAAATCATGAAGGACGCGCCGGTCAACTACTATGCCCCCACGGATTACGGCATGGCGTTCCAGCACTTCAAAAACCGCCATATGCAGGAACTGGACAAGAAAACCACCCTTCTGATCATCGGCGACGGCCGCTCCAACCACATGAATCCCCAGGATCTCATTCTCAAACGGATGCGTGAACGGTGCAGGCGGGTGATCTGGCTGAATCCGGAACAGGAAAAATTCTGGGGGTCCGGTGACAGTGAAATGTACACGTACAAAGCCCACTGCCATGAAGTCCGGCCCTGCGGCAACCTGAACCAGCTGATCGATTTTATCGAAGAGCTGATCATCTGAGCCGGAGCCGTCCGGAAGGAAGGATAAAACAGCCATGGCCACCGCCCTCACATCCGACAGCCTGATTCTCCAACGACGTGTTTCGGCTTTCGCCCGAACCCACATCGCACCCCATGAAGGGCTACACCGCGAAGACCGTTTCCCCGCAGATCTGTGGGAAGCCATGGGCCGTGACGGACTTCTGGGGCTGACCATCTCCCGGGACTACGGCGGTGAAGGCCGCTCCGGCCTGGATCTGTCCCTGGCCCTGCACAGCCTGGTCCGGGACGGCCACAATCTGGGCATGGGCCTGTCGTTTCTGATCCATCACCTCGTGGCCCGTTACATCATCGAAACCTGGGGGACACAAAGCCAGAAACAACGCTACCTTCCCGACCTGGCCGCCGGCAGGATCACCGCCTGCATGGCCGTGTCCGAACCCGGCATCGGTCCCCATCCCAAACACCTGAAAAGCTCGGCGGAAAAATCCGACGGGGGCTACCTGCTCACCGGCCAAAAAACCTACCTGACCAACGGGCCCATCGCCGATCTGTTCGTGATCATCGCCGTTACCGGTCAGAGTTCGGGCTGGAACCGGTTTTCCGCCTTTCTGGTTCCCCGGGACAATGCGGGGCTTGAGGTGCTGCCCCCCCTGGCCATCCCGTTTTTTAAACCGGCACCCCACGGCAGCATCCATTTCGACCGGTGCCGCGTTACCGCCGAAGCCCTTTTGGGCTCCGAAGGATCGGCTTACGAGGATCTGGTGCTTCCCATGCGCCGACTGGAGGACGCCCTGATGATGGGGGCCGTCACCGGTGCCCTCGAAAAACAGACGGATCTTTTGACGACGGCCCTTCGCAACAGACCGGACCGGCCGGACGAGGCCCTGACCCTGGATCTGGGTCGACTCAAGACCATGCTGGACACGGCCAAAATCCTTTCCTATGAAGCGGCTGCCATGATCGACAGCCCCATCGATCACCCGGACCAGACCTCGTTGCATCTTTTTTTCCGAAACCTGGCCCGGGATTTTCATATCCAGCTCGAGATCATCCTCAACAACGCCCGGATCGACAAGACCGGCCTGCTTGAAACCATCACCAACGACCTGGCGGCCTCGGGGCGCCTGGGCGCCCAGATGGCCAAAATCCGGCAGATGACCCTTGGAGCCGATTTTTTGAACGCCGGATGTGACGCATGACCGTAACAGAAACCATCGATGTCCTGACCGACGACGGTGAAATCACCGGCCGCACGGAGCCCCGGGAGACCATTCACGCGCTGGGGCTCTGGCATCGGACGGTCCACATCTGGATCGTCAACGATGACCGCGATATCCTTCTCCAGAAACGGGCCCAGGCCAAAAAGACCCATCCCGGGCTCTGGGACGTGTCCTGCGCCGGCCACATCAGCACCGGTGAAACCAGCCTGGATGCCGCCCGCAAGGAACTGTTCGAAGAACTGGGCCTGGATCTGTCTCCGGCCGAGCTGATGTTCCTGTTCACCGAAAAGGTCGAAACCCTCCATGATGAGGGCCGTTACATCGACCGTGAATTTCACGACATCTTCCTGGTCCGGAAGAACGTCCCCCTCACCGACCTGACCCTCCAGGCCGACGAAGTGGCGGCCCTGATGTACCTGCCCCTGCGGGATTTCGGCATCAAAATCTTCCGAAAAGACCGGAATCTCGTCCCCCATTTCAGGGAGTACGCCCGCATTCGGGACTGCCTGAGCGCCCTCTGACCGGGGCCCTGACCCGCAAACACCGTTTCCATAACAAATCATTGACAAGACCGGACCAAGCGGATAGAGACATACTATTCAAAGGGGGCGCATGCGGCACGGCATGCGTTTACGGGGATTACATTCATTCACATGTCAGGGATTACCGTCATCGGCCGGATGGAACCGGGAGAGTCTCCTTTTCCCGCCGGATCGTGATCCGGCCCGGAATGAATGACACGGGGGATAGAGGGACATGAAGGTCAGAGGGTCCATATCGGTCGTCAAGGCGCTTGAGGATGAAGGTGTACGGTTTACCTTCGGCATCCCCGGCACACACAACATCGAACTGTACGACGCCCTGGAAGACTCCCGCCAGATCCAGCCCATCCTGGTCACCGACGAGCAATCCGCCTCGTTCATGGCCGATGCGGTCTCACGCACATCCGGCACCATCGGGGTGGTCAACACCGTACCCGGCGCAGGGGTGACCCACGCCCTGTCGGGCATCGCCGAAGCATTCATGGACAACATCCCCCTTCTGGTACTGACCTGCGGCATCCGAACCGACACCGGCAAGTCCTATCAACTCCACGACATCGACCAGCTGGCCATTCTCAAGCCCGTATGCAAGGAGGTCTTTCATGTGGTGTCGCCCCAGGATATCTACCATGTGATTCGCAATGCCGTCCACATTGCACGGTCCCGGACGCCGGGGCCCGTTGCGGTGGAAATCCCCATGAACCACTACCTCAAGACCCATGACATTCCAGGGTATGACTACAACCGGCCGCCCTATGTCCCCTCCTTCCCCACCTCGGACGAACTGTACCGGGCCGCCGACATGCTCAACGAATCGAAACGTCCGGCCATCTACGCCGGTTACGGAGCCAGAAACACGCCCTTCCTGCTTTACGAACTGGCGGAAAAACTCTGCGCACCGGTGGCAACGACCATCCAGGGCAAGGGGGTCTTCCCCGAAACCCACGAACTCTTTCTGTGGAACGGATTCGGCAACTCGGCCCCTCCCTTTGTCCGGCGGATCATGGACCACTGCGACTGCCTTCTGGCCGTCGGATGCCGGTTCGGCGAAGTGGCGACGGCAAGCTTCGGGATCAAGCCCCCGGAAAACATGATTCATGTGGACATCAACCCCGAAGTCCACAACGCCAATTACCACGCCAGACTTCCCATCGTCTCCGACGCGGGCAGCTTCCTCAGGGCGCTGGCTCCCCTTGTCGAACGCCACGATAAAAATATCTCGCTGAGTTCGGAGATCGCCGCCGGACACGCCTCCGTGATCTCCCAGTGGGCGAGCCGGAAAAGCAAAAAAGGCGTCACCCCCTGGCATTTCTTCTCGACCCTCCAAAAATATGCCGCCGAAGACGCCGTCTACACCACGGACAGCGGGAACGGCACCTTTCTTGCTATGGAAATGCTGCGCCTCGAAAAACCGGGCCAGTTTATCGGCCCCATCGACTACTCATGCATGGGTTACGCCGTTCCGGCCGCCATCGGGGCCAAACTGGCCAACCCGGACCGGGAGGTCATCGCTCTTTCCGGCGACGGGGCCCTTCTGATGACGGGTCTCGAGTTGCTGACTGCCGCCAACATGGATGTGGCCCCGGTGGTGTTCGTGCTCCGGGACAGGAACCTCAGCCAGATTTCCCAACTCCAGCGATTCACCCACGCCCGCCAGACCTGCACCATCCTTCCGGACTACAGCGCAAGGGCCTTTGCAAACGCCGTAAACAGCCGTTATTTTTATATCTCCTCCGACGCCTACGTGGAGAAAACCATTCCCCAGGCCCTGGCGGCCGCCGCCGACGGCAAGCCCGTGGTCGTGGAAGTCGCCATCGATTACTCGACCAAAACCTTTTTCACCAAAGGCATCCTGAAAACCAACTTCCTGCGCCTGCCCTGGAGCGAACGGGTCCGCATGACCATGCGCGGCGGAAAACGCCGTCTGGCCAAACGCCGGTTCTGGCTGTGATGACCCGGCGCGCACCTATCTTTCCCGGAACCGCCGTCTGTATGCTTCTTGTTTTGATTGACGCCGACAACCGATAAAAAATGTGGCCCCCGCCGGCAGGGGACGGTTTGTCGCTGCGTTTTTTGTTGGGGTGTCTTCGGACGGGAAGGCGGGGAAAAAGGCCGGGACGCGGTGTTGGCCGCGCCCCGGCTATGGGCATGACGAGGCGTCCGGGTTACATGGTGCTGTGGTAATCCTGGAGGGAGCGGACGTCGGTGTCTTTTTTCAGGCGGGCTGCAATACCCCGGGCGGCGGCCACGGCGGCGGCCATGGTGGTCACGTAGGGAATCTTGAAGCGGATGGCCGTTTTCCGGATGTAGGAATCGTCCTCCTGGCTGGCCTTGCCGCTGGGCGTGTTGATCACCAGCTGGATCTCACCGTTTTTGATGCCGTCGACGATATCCGGTCGGCCGTGGCCGATCTTTTTGATCGCCTCCGCCTCGATCCCGTGCTGGTCCAGAAACCGGCAGGTGCCGTCGGTGGCCAGCAGCCTGAAGTTCATGTCCCGGAACAGGCGGGCCGCCTCGATGGCGCCCGGTTTGTCGATATCCGCCACGGTGAAAAGCACCGTTCCCCCAAGCGGCAGGGTGGTCTGGGTGGCCTCCTGGGCCTTGAAAAAGGCCATGCCGAATGAGTCGGCCAGACCCAGCACCTCACCGGTGGAGCGCATTTCAGGGCCCAGAACCGGATCGACCTCCGGAAACATGTTGAAGGGGAACACCGACTCCTTGACCCCGAAATAATCCGGCGTTCTGGGCTTGAGATCCAGGTCGGCCATGGATTTACCCAGAACCACCTGGGTGGCCAGGCGGGCCATGGGAATGTTGCAGATCTTGGAGACCAGGGGCACCGTCCGGGAGGCCCGGGGATTGGCTTCCAGAATGTACACCGTATCATTGGCGATGGCGTACTGAATGTTCATGACCCCCTTGACCTTAAGTTCAATGGCGATCTTCCGTGTGTATTCCCCGATGGTGTCGATGTGTTTCTTGGCGATGCTGATCGGCGGAATCACGCAGGCCGAATCGCCCGAGTGGACCCCGGCCAGCTCGATGTGCTCCATCACCGCCGGAACCACCGCATCGATCCCGTCGCTGATGGCATCGGCCTCCGCCTCGATGGCGTTTTCAAGGAATTTATCGATCAGAATGGGCCTCTCCGGAGACACCTCCACCGCCGCGGTCATATAGAACCGGAGCATCTCCTCATCGCGCACCACCTCCATGGCCCGACCGCCGAGCACAAACGACGGCCGCACCATCAGGGGATACCCGATGGAACGTGCGATCTCAAGCGCCTCGTCGGTGTTTTTCGCCATCCCGGATTCGGGCTGGGGAATGCCCAGCTTGCGGATAATCTCCCGGAAACGGTCCCGGTCTTCGGCCAGATCGATGGTTTTCGGAGAGGTGCCGATGATCCTGACCCCGGCCGCCTCCAGATCGGCCGCCAGATTCAGCGGCGTCTGTCCGCCGAACTGGACAATGACGCCCTCGGGCTTTTCTTTTTCATAAATGCTCAGCACATCTTCCAGCGTCAGGGGCTCGAAGTACAGCTTGTCCGAGGTATCGTAATCCGTGGACACCGTTTCCGGGTTGCAGTTGACCATGATGGATTCAAAGCCCGCCTCCCTTATGGCCAGGGCCGCGTGGACGCAGCAGTAGTCAAACTCGATCCCCTGGCCGATCCGGTTGGGACCGCCGCCCAGCACCATGATCTTCTTCCGATCGCTGACCGGTACCTGGTCAGGCGCACAATACGTCGAATAATAATACGACGCGTTGTCGACCCCGCTGACCTGAACCGCTTCCCATCCCTGATTCACGCCCAGGCTTTGCCTCTTCGCACGGAGTGTCTCTTCGCTGATCCCAAGGATTTTCGCCAGGTAACGGTCGGCAAAGCCGTCCTTTTTCGCCTGAACCAGAAGCTCATCCGACGGCAGACCGCCCTTGAAGGCCAGAATCTTTTCTTCCAGCGCAACCAGTTCCTTCATCTGTTCGATGAACCAGGGCTTGATGTGGGTCAGGCTGTACAGGTCGGAAACCGTCGCCCCCTTGCGCAGGGCCTCGTACATGATGAACTGGCGCTCGCTGGACGCCTTGCCCAGCATACCCATCAGTTCACCCAGCGATTTCGTGTTGAAATTTTTGGCGAAACCCAGACCATAGCGACCGATCTCCAGAGAGCGGATCGCTTTCTGCAGGGCCTCCTTGTAGGTCTTGCCGATGCTCATCACCTCGCCCACGGCCCGCATCTGGGTGCCCAGCACGTCTTCCACGCCCTTGAACTTCTCGAAGGCCCAGCGGGCGAACTTGACCACCACGTAATCCCCGGAAGGCGTGTATTTTTCAAGGGTGCCGTCGCGCCAGTAAGGAATCTCGTCCATGGTCAGACCGCAGGCCAGAAGGGAGGACACCATGGCGATGGGAAATCCCGTGGCCTTGGACGCCAGCGCCGACGACCGGGAGGTCCGGGGATTGATTTCGATGACCACCACCCGGTCGGTTTTGGGGTCATGGGCGAACTGCACATTGGTTCCGCCGATCACCTCGATGGCCTCCACAATGGCGTAGGCATGACGCTGGAGCCGCTCCTGAAGTTCCGTGCTGATGGTCAGCATCGGCGCCGTGCAGTAGGAATCCCCCGTGTGGACCCCCATGGCGTCGACATTTTCGATGAAACAGACCGTGATCATCTGGTTCTTGGCGTCCCGCACCACTTCCAGTTCCAGCTCTTCCCAGCCCAGAACCGATTCCTCGACCAGCACCTGATTGACCATACTGGCCGAAAGGCCCCGGGCCGTGATCGTCCGAAGTTCCTCCACGTTGTAAACCAGCCCGCCGCCGGTGCCGCCCATGGTATAGGCCGGCCGGATCACCACGGGGTAGCCCAGTTCTTCAGCCACCGTCTCGGCATCGTCCACCGTATTGACCGTCTTGCTCCGCGGCATCTCGATGCCCAGCCGTTCCATGGCGTTCTTGAACGCCGTGCGGTCTTCGCCCCGTTCGATGGCGTCGATGTTGACCCCGATCACTTTCACCCCGTATTGTTCGAGCACCCCTTTTTTCGCCAGTTCCGACGACAGGTTCAGGCCGGTCTGCCCGCCCAGGTTGGGCAGCAGGGCATCCGGGCGTTCCACGGCGATGATCTTGGTGATTTCCTCGACATTCAAGGGCTCGATATAGGTTTTATCGGCCATGCCCGGGTCCGTCATGATGGTGGCCGGATTGGAATTGACCAGCACGACCTGGTATCCGAGACCGCGCAGGGCCTTGCAGGCCTGGGTTCCCGAATAGTCGAATTCACAGGCCTGGCCGATGATGATGGGACCGGACCCGATAATCAGAACCTTGTTGATGTCGTCGCGTTTGGGCATATTCAGCTCTCCTTATAGAATCTCCGCCTTGAAAAGCGGCCGTTCCGGAAAATATTCAGTGACAATGAAATCTGATCGATAAACTTAACTGACATACAGCGAACCCCTTTGAAAATCAAGGTAAAAGACAAGCAAAAACCAGGCGAAGGGATGGAAAACGCCCGCGTTCAGCGTCTTCGTATACGGTTTTTTGGGGCTATCGGTATCGATAGCCGACCCGCTTGAGACCGATACCTTTTCACCAGGCCACAGCCATGCCCCGCCGGCCCATGAAGTCACCGGACTTGACAAAAGACGGGATTGTATTGTCTAATCCGTTTTAATCGTTGGAACATGCCGTGACCGGGACCCTGCCCTCCCGGTTCCCCCTGGGATCTGAACCGCAACCGATTGATGACGGGACTGCCATGAAAACCCTCTTCACCGCTGTTTTGTCCGTACTGGCCCTTTTCGGATGTCTGATCACCGCCGCCGCCCTGCCCGGTTTTGCCCGGGCTGAGCCGGACATTCCCGACACGCTCAAGCCCTGGACGTCCTGGGTGCTTCATGACAAGGCGTATTATGCCTGCCCCAGGGCCGCCAATGACGCCGACTCCTTTTTCTGTGTCTGGCCGGGCATTCTGGATCTGGACGTCACCGACACCGGCGGCTCATTCACCCAGACCCTCACCGTCTTTGCCGCCGAAAAAGTGCCCCTGCCGGGGGATCTGTCCCGTCGGCCGCTGACGGTGACCGTTGACGGCAAACCCGCACCGGTGGTGATGTCCGGCGGCGTACCCAGCGTTTTCCTTGACCCCGGCACCCACAGCTTGGCCGGACGCTTTGCCTGGACCCGCCTGCCCGCCTTTTTCCCCGTTCCCGATTACAGCGCCCTGATTTCCCTTCGGGTAAACGGCAGCATCCAGCCCGGATCAGCCCCCGACGAGCAGAACCGTATCTGGCTTCACCGGAACGCCCCGTCTGCCGCGCCCGCCCAGGAAGCGGACCGGCTGGATACGGCCGTGTACCGACGCCTTGTTGACGACCGGCCCGCGGTTCTCGAAACCCGGCTGGATGTGTCGGTGGCCGGAAGCAAGCGCCGGGAAACCCTTTCGCTCAGCCTGCCCGCCCCGTCCCGGATCATCGCCGTTGAAAGCCCCCTGCCCGCCCGGCTCCTCGAAGACGGGACCTTATGGGTGGACGTCAAAGCCGGTTCCTGGTCCATCACCGTCCGCGCGGTGATCGACGGTCCGCTGACGGCCCTGGGTCCCCTGAACACGCCTTACGGTGAAGAAATCTGGGCCTTCAAACCCCGACCGGAACTACGCATGGTCACCATCGACGGCGTTCCGGCCGTGGACCCCGGCCAGACCGGCATGCCCGATAAATGGAAACCCTTAAGTGCCTACCGCATCACCGATCAGGCCCGCATCACCTTCAATGAAAGCAGGCGGGGCTGTACCGACGTCTCCCCCGTGAGTCTGTCTCTTTCCCGCACGCTCTGGCCGGATTTCAACGGCAAGGGCGCGACGGTCCGGGACATGCTGGACGGCGACCTTTCCGCCCGGCATTTTCTATCCCTCACAGGTGACACCTACACCCTGGGCCGCCTGACCTCAAACGGCCGGGACCAGCTGATCACAAAACGCTCCGAGTCGGACACCGGCATCGAACTGGACCGGGGGCCGCTGTCCGTCGAGGCCGTGTCCCGGATCAACGGGAGCCTGTCGGGCCGCCGTCTGGATCTGGGCTGGAACTGTGACTACACCCGCGCGGATGTGACCCTTTCCCTGCCTCCGGGCTGGTCGGTTCTGGGTGTGGGCGGCGCAAAGGCCGAAAAAGGAGCAACCTGGCTGAACCGCTGGTCCATGCTGGATGTGTTTCTGGTTCTCATTGTGGCTTACGGCGCCTTCACGCTGTGGAATCCCGGCTGGGGCCTTCTCTTTCTGGCCGGACTCGTGCTCATGCGCCATGAGGAACTGTCGCCCTTTTTCGGCTGGATGGCCCTGATCCTTGCGGCCCTTCTGATCCGGTTCCGATCCGGCACCTCCGACAAGCGGGGCGGTTTTCTCAAGGGGGTTTACACCCTTTTTCTGGTGCTGGTCTGCCTCCACGGCGCACTGTTCGCCCTGGCCCAGGTCCGGGGAGCCCTCTTTCCCCATCTGCCCGCATGGACCCTGCCCTCACCGTCTTTTGATTATGCCCGAACCGAAGCGGTCATGACGGCCCCGGAGTTTCTCACCGAAAGCGGTTCCCGGGCCATGGACGCCCTGGAGGAAACGGAAGCGGACATGATGCCGGTCATGCCCCGATCAGCCAAAGCGGCGCCCGCGGTTTATCGCCTGACCTCGGAAAACACCGTCACCCAGACCGGCCCGGCCATACCGACCTGGGACGGACGCACCATCACCCTTCACGCCGGACAGGTGCCTGCGGATCATGCCGTCTCCGTCCGATTGATGTCCCCGCTGCAGAACACCCTGCTTTCCTTCATTCGCGTTCTGCTGCTCCTGGTGATGCTGGCCAGGGTTCTTTCCAGGGAATTTCGCGGGTCCGCCCGACAACCCGGACGCCATGGGGCCCTCGCCTGCCTGGTTCCGGCGACCCTTTTCGCCCTTTGCCTTTACGGCACACCGTCACAGGCCCGGGCCGACATTCCCTCGCCCCAGATGCTTGACGACCTGGCGCAGCGGCTTATCGAACCTGCTCCCTGTTTTCCCGATTGCGCCGCCGTATCGGAACTGTCCCTCTCTCTTCCCGACGACGCCGCCGGCGCTTCAGGCAAACAATTCATCCGCATGGATTTCACCGTGAATGCCGCCGTCCGGACCGCCATCCCCCTGCCCTCGGGTCTGGGAACCTGGCAGGTGTACGACCTGACCCTCGACGAGGCCCCCCACCGGGCCATGGTCCGAAAAGACCGGGAGGTCTGGGCCCTGATTCCCCAGGGCGTTCACCGGATCAGCTTAAGGGGACTGGGCCTCGATCGGACCACCTTCCGCTTCGCCTTTCCCCTGGCTCCGGCCCGGATCAGTCTCCAGCCCGGCTCCTGGGAGGTTTCCGGTCTGGATGAAAACCAGCAGGCGCCGAACGGCCTGATCGCCGGCCGATCGCCGGCCGCCCCCCTTCCCGTCGCCGGGGATCGGGACAAAAAAGCCGCCGCCGAACAGCCCATTTCGGGCGTTGTCCGGGTGGAACGCACCCTGACCCTCGATCGGGAATGGACGGTGTCCACCGCCGTCAGACGTCTTTCGGGCAGTGACACCCGGACCCCCGTGATGGTGGCTCTGCCCCTGATCGACGGCGAAATGGTCAAATCCGACCTGCCCGGCCTGACCGTGAGTGAGACCCGGGCCCGAATCGCGCTGGCCCCGGGCAACACCGACCTGACCTTTAGCTCCGCCCTGCCCATCACCGACGGTCTTACCCTGGCCGTTCCCGCCGATGCCGACTGGTCGGAAGTCTGGCGGGTCAAGGCCTCGTCCCGCTGGCACCTGGATGCCCAGGGACCGCCTCAAACCTGCGAAACAAACGGGCAATATGCCACCTGGCACCCCTTTGCCGGTGAGGCCCTCCGTCTGTCGGCGGTCCGGCTCGAACCGGCCGAAGGAGAATTTTTCACCATCGACGCCGCCGATGTGGATTACCGCGTGGGCAAGGGGCCGGGCCTGCTGACCCTGACCTGCCGCCTGCGTTCGAGCAAGGCCCGGACCTTCAGCATCCCCACGCCGGAAGGCTGCATCGTCAAACGCCTTCATGCGGGGTCCCGGGATCTGCCCGTTTCGGGCAGGCCCGGCGTGCTTGACATCCCCCTCCCCCCCGGTGAACAGACCCTGACCGTGGACTGGGACGTGGCCCCCGCCTGGGGCCGGAGCTTTTTTCAGCGTCTGGTCACCCCCGATATGCCCGTTTTTCCGTCCATCGACCTGGGACAGGAGGCCGCAAACATCCGGATGACCATGCACCTTACGGAACCGCACTGGCTCGTCTACACCCATGGTCCCGCATGGGGGCCGGTTCTTCTCAGATGGGGACTCTGGGGGCTTGTGATCGTGGCCGCCGTTCTTTTAGGCCGCCTGGCCGGATCGCCCCTTGGCATCATGCAGTGGCTGATTCTGGGCCTGGGACTTGTGTCCGTCTCCATGCCCCTGACCCTCGTGACGGCGGGCTGGTTTATGGCCATGGAACTCCGCAGGACCCGGTCGCCGGTATCCGCCCTTGGCTTCAACCTCATGCAGGTCGGACTCATTTTCTGGACGGGGCTTGTGGTCTTCGCCGTCTACCAGACCGTGGCCACCGGCCTGCTCGGAACCACGGACATGCTGATTACGGGGAACGGATCCCAAGACGGCCTGCTGGTCTGGACCCGGGACCGGGCCACGGGCGCGCTGCCCAGGCCCTGGGTCGCCGCCTGTGCCGTCCAGACCTTCCAGGGTCTGATGCTGGCCTGGGCGCTGTGGCTGGCCGTCCATCTGCCCGAATGGGCCCGGTTCGCCACGGGTGCCCTGAAGAGCGACGGCTGGTTCCGTCCCCTTTTCTTTTCACGGGCCGGACGAAAACTGAAATAAACCCGGGAGCGTTATGACCCTGATCCAGCGGTTCAAAATCAAGGACACGTTCAGCCTGACGGATATCATGTCGAACCGTTACAAGTGGCTGCCCCATCCCACGGTGCTGTTCGTGTTTTCCATGGCGGCCCTGGGCCTGACGCTGTTTTTATGCATTTTCTGGTACATCGAGGTCAAAAGCGGGCTCGAGGAGTTCATCGACCGCCTGAATTTCAACCCGCTTCTGATCTTCCAGTCCCGGACCTGGGTGGTGATCATCATTTTCACCCTGATCGGCGGAGTGATCCTGGCGGGCATCTTCATGAGTTTCGTTTACTACCAGAAGGTGCTTCACCTGTACAATTACCAGCAGAACTTCATCAACAATTTCACCCATGAACTGAAAACCCCGGTCACATCCCTGAAACTCTACCTGGAAACCTTCCTCAAGCATGACCTTTCAAAGGAGGACCAGCACAAGTACCTGCGCTACATGCTGTCGGACGTGGGGCGGCTTTCGGGAAACATCAACAGCATCCTGAACCTGGCCCGGCTGGAAAGCCACGAATACGAAGGGGAGTTCACCCCCACCGACCCGGCGGCCTTCATCGAAAATTTTCTGAAAACAAGCGGCCATCTGTTTCCCACCTGCACCATCCGCCTTTCGAACCAGTTGAAAAAGCCCCTCACCCTGCCGCTGGACACCCAGCTGTTCGAGATGCTTCTGACCAACATCCTGACCAATGCCGTGAAATACAACCACTGCGACCGATGCGTTGTGGACATCACCCTCTCCGCACGACTGAACCGGCTGTCGATCGGTTTCAGGGACAACGGCATCGGCATTGACAAAAAAGAGCTGAAAAAAATCTTCCGGAAGTTCTATCAGGTGGAAAGTTCAGGAAGCACCTCATCCAAGGGCAGCGGGCTGGGTCTTTATCTGGTCGGCATCATCGCCGGAATCCACGGCGGAGACATCGGCGTGAAAAGTCCGGGACCGGGCAAGGGCAGCGAATTCATCCTGACCCTGCCGATCTTTTCCGTGATTAAAACATTGAAACGGGCATGATTATGGAAAAAAAACGTATTCTGATCGTGGAAGACGAAGAGCATATCGCCGACGGCCTGAAGCTCAACCTGGCCCTCCAGGGCTACGACACCCGGGTGGCAAGAGACGGCGTCGACGCCCTCGACCAATGGAAGGCGTGGCGGCCGGACCTGATCGTTCTGGACATCATGCTTCCCCGCATCGACGGGATTTCCGTGCTGCAGAACATCCGGCTCGAAGATCAGAAAATCCCGATTCTGATTCTCTCGGCCCGAAGCACCCAGGCGGACCGCATCGAAGGTCTGAAACACGGGGTCGACGATTATCTGGCCAAGCCCTTCGATCTGGAGGAATTCCTGCTCCGGATCGAACGCCTGCTCACCCGCATTTCCCTGTATGAAAGCCCCGATCTGTCCGGCGCGGAAAAAATCGGGCCCATGGACCGGATCTACCGCTTCGGCGACAACGAAATCGATTTTGTCGAGTCCACGGCCGTCTGCAAAGCCGGCCGGATCCAGCTCACCGAGCAGGAGATCAAGCTCCTGAAACTGTTCGTGGCCAACCGGGGCAAGGCCCTGTCCCGGCAGAAGCTCCTTGAAATAGGGTGGGGCTACACCCGGAACATGACCACCCGGACCGTGGACAACTTTCTGGTCCGATTCCGGAAATACTTCGAGGACAATCCCAAAAAACCCGTGTATTTCAAAAGCCGCCGCTCGGTGGGATACCTGTTCGATCATGACTGACCCCGACGACGTTGACGTTGATTCCCTGGCGCCCGTTGACATTCCCATCACCGGAACCCTGGACCTGCATCCGTTCCGCCCCGCCGACATTCCCGATCTGATCGGCGAATACATCGAGGCCTGCCGGGAGAAAGGCATTTTGTCTATCCGCCTGATCCACGGAAAAGGCAAGGGCATTCAAAAAGACCGGGTCCGGGGCATCCTCACGGCCCATCCCCATGTCCTTTCCTTTAAAGACGGCGACATGGGCAACTGGGGGGCCACCTGCGCCGTGCTGCTGCCCCGGTGACAGACCCCGCTCGAAAACCGCCGTTTACCCTGGAGCCCGGCTGCGGAACGTTTGACAAGCACCGGCCAATCTGTTAACGTCTAAGCAACACATTTTACAATGTTATTTCGTTCGCGTGGCATGTGATCCCAATAAATCGCCTGACGGTCCCTGATTCTCCGGTTGAGGAGTTTTGTCGTGACGGATCCCCAGTCCCAGAAAATCGTCGCTGCCTGTGTGTACTGCAAGTCACTGTACCGGGTCCCCCGCTCGTTTATCGGCAGACCCGTCACCTGCCCCCGCTGCAGGCGGTCGTTTACCGCGGAGGAGACGAGGGTCCGGTCTTCCAGTACCCAGGATGAGGGCCTGCTGCTGTGCAAAATCGCCCTCAACTACGGATTCATCGGGGAAGAGGCCCTCAAGGCCGTCATGACCGACTATGCCGTACAGGCTCTGAAAAGCACGCCCAAGACCTTTGAAAGCCTGCTTGTGAGCCGCGGCGGCGTCTCCGCCGAGCGCCTTGGGCTGATCAAGGACATCCGCCGGAACTGGGACCTGCGCCTGGCTGAAAAACGGTTCGCCGATGATGCCGTGGCCTTTGGCTTCATCAGCCGGAGTACGGCCAGAGAAGCCCTGGCCCGCCAGGCCCGGCTCTTCGGAGAAACCCGTCAGGTGACCCTGCTCAGCGACATGCTCGTCGCATCCGGCGACCTGACGGCCGACCAGTGCCGGAAAATTCTCGACGGCCCGATAAACGGCACGGCCCGGAAACCCCGACCCGATACGGCCCCTGCCCGGACAACACCTCCCATGACGGCGACGCCGTCGTCGTCTGCGCCAAGGCCGTCGGCCCGTACCGAAGCCGTCCCGGCACAGGACGCCGAGCCCCCAAAAGCCGCCGAACGGCCACAGCCTGCCGTACAGCCTGAGACCGCGGCCCCGCTGCCACCTGAACCCTCACCCGAACCGGCCAGGCCTGACCCCGCGCCTGACCGCCACACCGCAGCTCACGCACCGGAACCCGTTTCACCGACGGCTGCGCCCCACACCGAGCCGTCCATCGCCCCTCCTGGGGATGACGATGAAACAATCCCTCCGGCCGCAGAGACCGCCGACACGACCCCGCCGGCCCCCGAACCGCCGGCCGCCCCGCCTGTTTCCCCGCCGGACGCTCCGCCCCGGGCGGTGTCCTCCGATATGCCCCCCGGTGACACAGGTCGGATCATCCCCATCAAAGGGCTCGAACTGATCATCGACGACGAAGGCCTGACCGCCACGCTGAAGGTGCCCGACGGTGTGGACCCCCATGCGGCGAGTATCCAGGATATCCGGGATGTTCTGATCGAGGAGGGGATTGTCTACGGCATTGTCGAAGATTCCCTGATCCGGGGCTTTCTGAACTCCAAAATCTTCCGGGAGAAACCCTTCACCGTCGCCGAGGGCATCGCGCCCCGCCCCGGCATCCAGGGAAAGATCCGCTATCACTTTGACACGGATTATCTGAAAATCGGGTCCATCACGGAGTCGGGCAACATCGACTTCAAAAACCGCGGGGAAATCCCCTATGTGGAAGAGGGCACCCTTTTGGCCGAAATCACCCCGTCGGTCCAGGGGAAATCCGGTCGGGACATTTACGGCCGCGATCTTCTGGTCGAAAAGGTTCCGGAGATGATACTGCGATGCGACACGGGGACCCGGCAGTCCGACGACAAAACCCGGATCTACGCCGCCGTCAGCGGCCAGCCCAAACTGAACTTCGGGGACCGGATCCAGGTGCTGTCCGAGCTGACCATTCCCGGAGACGTGGGCTTCGAAACCGGCCATGTGGAATTTGAAGGCAACGTCATCATCAAGGGCGCCGTTCTGGAAGATTTCATCGTCAAGGGGGCCACCGTCACGGCCAGAGAGGTCATCGGCGCGACCATCTTCGCCGGCGGCGACCTGACGGTCCACGACGGCATATCCAATTCGACCCTCCACGTGGTGGGCAACATCCAGGCCAAATTCATCCACAAAAGCATCATCCACGCCTACGGCAACGTCGAGGCGGACAAGGAAATCATCGACTGCCGCATCGAAAACAGCGGGGCCTGCCTGGTGGAACGGGGAAAAATCATCTCTTCGGAGATTTCGTCGAAACTGGGCATCACGGCCAAGGAGGTCGGCACCGAAATGTCGCACCCCTGCAAGCTCCGCATCGGCGTGGACGATCACATCACCCGGGAAATCGGCGTCATCGACGAGGATATCGAGGCCTACGGGGAAAAGCTGGCCGACATGGAAAAAACCCTGGCGGAATTTGGCGAACAGGAAAAGGAAAGCCACCGGCAGATCACGGCCCTGGCCCACGTCCAGGACCGGGCCCAGCTGGAACAGAAAACCCTCCGCGCCCGGCTGGAAACCTTGGGGGCCACCGGCACCCCCGAGAATGTCGATGCCGTCGAGGCCCGCATCGCGGAGCTGGATCACAAGGCCCGGGAGGCCGACGAGGCCATCAACCGGCATTTTGATGAACAGGACAAACTGGTGGCGGCCCGTGACGCCTGCCAGGAACGCATTGATCAGTGCCTTTCACGCATCGAGGAACTGAAGCAGCAGAAAAAAGACAAAATCGCATGGGCCCGAAGTATCCGGGGGACGGCCTACCTGAAAACCACCGGCCCCGTGTTTGCCGGCACCGCCGTCTCCGGCCCGCACTGCACGAAAGTGTTCAAGGAAACCACCCGCCACGTCCGTCTCCACGAAGCGGCATCCAAGGACGCCCCCGAAGGCTGGGAAATGAAACTGTCCTGAAGCAGCCGGCATTCCCGTTTTCTTCCATAACGAATCATGATGAACTTGTAAAAGTCATCAAAGGCCGGCAAAGAAAAAAGTTCGAGTTCAAGGCGTCGCGAATCCCGAGGAATGAGGCGTACTTAGGTACGCCGCAGTGACGAGGGATGAAGCGCAACGTAGAAATCGGACTTTTTACGAAGCCGTCAATCATGATACACAAGCTGACCATGTCATCGATACCGAACACGAAACCTGCTGACGGGAGATAACGCGCATGGATCATTTATACAGGAATCTGGCCCTCAATCTGGTGAGGGTCACCGAGGCGGCCGCCCTTTCGGCCGCCAAGTTTCTGGGACGGGGGCTCAAGGAGGAAGGCGACGGCGCCGCGGTGTCGGCCATGCGGGCCGCCTTTGCAGACATCGACATCAACGGCACCGTCATCATCGGCGAAGGTGAAAAAGACCAGGCGCCCATGCTGTACAACGGGGAAAAGGTCGGCAACGGCCAGGGGCTGGCCCTGGATCTGGCCATCGATCCGGTGGAGGGCACCAACCTTCTGGCCCTGGGACGGCCCAACGCCATTGCCGTGGTCGGCGCGGCACCGGCCGGGTCCATGTACGACCCCGGCCCCAGTTACTACATGAAAAAAATCGTGGTGCCCGAAGCGGCCCGGAACGTGGTGGACATAGACGCCCCCGTGGCCGACACGATCTTTGCCGTCGCCCGGGCTCTGGGCAAGAGTCCCGATGAACTGGTGGTCTTCGTCCTCGACAAACCCCGACACAAAGACCTGATCCGGGACATCCGCAAAACCGGGGCCTGCATCCAGCTCCACACCGACGGCGATGTGGCCGGATCCCTGATGGTGGTCAACCCCAGGTCCGAGGTGGATGTGATGATGGGCACCGGCGGCACCCCCGAAGGCGTGCTGTCCGCCTGCGCCATAAGGGCACTGGGCGGTCAGATGTACGCCCGCCTGGATCCCCAGGGTGAGGCGGAAAAAGAGGCGCTCCTCCGCCACGGCGCCGATCTTGACAGTGTGTTCACCGTCGAGCATCTGGTCCGCAGCCCCGACGTGTTCTTCGCCGCCACCGGTATCTCCGGCGGCACCTTTCTGAGGCGGGTGAAATTCCATGCCCGGGGCGCCACGTCCCACTCGCTGGTGATGAACGGCAAGACACGGACCATCCGGTTCATCGAGTCCCACCACGCCATCTGAAAAGACGCCGGAATCGAAGGCCGGACATGGCGGTTTTCATGCTGAAAAATCGCCATGCCTCGCCCGATAAATCGGATTTGACAAACAATCGGGAAGCATGATAGATCGTCATTGATTTCAAGGCCTATCCCGGAATCAGGCTTCGCGCCGGGGGTAACGAACCGCCGTTTGGGACCCCCGGGACGCCCTGGGACTTGCCGCCTCACCGCCCATGTTCACCGAGCCCCTCACCGGCCCTGTGACGGCCTGCGGCGAAAGACACCCATCCGCGTCCATTCCCTGCCGGAGCTTTTTTTACGCGTTCAAACCGGCTGTCTGACATTCACATGATTGAAAAGGAAACCTGAAATGAAACGATTGAAGTGGAGTATTATAGTACTGATGCTTGTGGTTGCCATGGGTCTTTTCTCGGTCGAAAGGGGCCGGGCGAACGACATGGACGCGTCGGATGACACGGTCGTGACCGAGGAAGACGCCTCACCGGAAACCGATCTGTACCTCGAAGAGGACAACGCCGAGGAAAGCTACTATTCGGACGAGGAAAGCATGGACGACGAGGGCGAGGCCGTTGAGCCCGACGGGGAAACCATGGACGCCGACGAGGAAGCCGACACCGACGAAGAGTAAACGCGCCTGCGAATCAACCCCGACCTGTGCAGGTCCCACAAAGGCCGGTCGCCACACTGGCGCCGGCCTTTTTTTCTTCCATCCCCCGAATCCTTATTTGAAACTCAGTACGGGAGCGGGCTGAGTCTTTTTCCTTTACCCCACCTTTTTTTTACATTACACATGAATGCGCGTGGCCGGGCGATCCGGGAAAATGCCGACAGAAACATCCATCACGACACAAGGAAACCGGAGCATGGGCGGACAGATTCGAAAACTCGCGGGGCAGACCATGGTTTACGGTCTGAGCAGCATCGTGGGACGGGTCCTGAATTTTCTTCTGGTGCCGCTTTATGTCCGGACCTTCACCGAAGGCGAGTACGGTATTTACACCAACATCTATGCCTACTTCACCTTTTTGAACATCCTTTACACCTACGGCATGGAAACGGCCTACTTCCGGTTTGTCAGCAGGGAGGATGACCCCGAAAAGGTGTTCAGCACCGTCACCCTGTCCCTGGCCGCATCCACGGCCTTGTTCTCCCTGGCCCTTTTTCTGGGGCGGGATGCTCTGTGCTCTGTCATGGGGTACCGGGGCCATCCGGAATACATCATCTGGATGATGAGCATCCTGGCGCTGGATACCCTGGCTGTCACCTCCTTCGCGGCACTGCGCCACCGTCAGCGTCCGGCCGCCTTCGCCCTGATCCGCATCGCAGGCATCCTGATCAACGTGGGCTTCAACCTGTTCTTTCTGGTCCTCTGCCCCCGACTGCTCGGCTCAGACCGGTTTACGGCCCTTCATCCTCTGATCGATGCGGTCTACTCCCCGGCCACGGGCATCGGTTACATTTTCATTTCCAACATCATCGCCAGCGCCGTCACGCTGCTGCTTCTGAGCGGCGAGCTGTCCCGGATCCGTTTGGCCCTGGATCTTGGGCTGATCCGGCGCATGCTGGCCTATGCCTCCCCCCTGGTGGTGGTAGGCTTCGCGGGCATGATCAACGACAACCTGGACCGGACCCTGCTCAAGCACCTCCTGCCCCATGACCCGGCAGAAAACGATATCCTTCTGGGCATTTACGGGGCAAACGCCAAGCTCGCGGTCTTCATGGTCCTGATTACCCAGGCCTTCAAGTACGCCGCCGAGCCCTTTTTCTTTCTCCAGGCCGCAAAAGACGACGCAAAAAAAACCTATGCGGACGTGATGCTGTACTTCGTGATTTTCGGGCTTCTGCTTTTTCTTTTCGTGGACATGAATCTGGATCTGTTCAAATACCTGGTGGGCCGGGAAGGGTCACGCTACCACGAGGGGCTGTTCATCGTGCCCATTTTGCTCATGGCCAATCTGTTTCTGGGCATCTACTACAATCTGTCGATCTGGTACAAACTCAGCGATCAGACCCTTCAAGGCGCGCTGATCGCCCTGGCGGGCGCGGCGGTCACCCTCGTGTTCAACCTCGCTTTGGTTCCCCGCTTCGGTTACGGGGCCGCCGCCTGGACCAAACTGGCCTGCTACATCGTGATGGTGGCGCTGTCTTACGAGGTCGGCCGACGGATCTTTCCGGTGGCCTATTCCCTCAAACGGCTTGGGATCTATTTTCTCGTCGCCCTTTTCATTCACGGCCTTTTCACCCGGGTTCACGGCGGGGCCGTCTTCCGGCTGGTCGTCGGCAATTTTCTGATTTCCGCCTTCGTCGTCTTCGTCCTGATCTATGAAAAGATCCCCCTGCGCCGCCTGATCCGCCTTGGCCGATAAGGGCGGCGCGTCAGAGGTCGGTGAAGTATTTCATCGACGTCTTCTTCAATTCCTTCCGGCTGAAAAGAACCGAATAGACCGACACCCCGGTGGCCTCGGAAATCCGGCGGGCCGTGTCCAGGCAATCGTCTTCACTGGTGGCGTGCACCATGGTGTAGACGTTGTAGGGCCAGTCCGGCGCCGGATCCCTTCGGTAGCAGTGGGACACTTCGGAAAAGGCGGCCATGGTCTCTCCCACGGTCTGGACCTTATCCTCGTCCACCTGCCAGGCCACCATGGCGTTGGCCGTGAAGCCGGATTTCTGATGCCGCAGGGTGGCTCCGAACCGCCGGATCACCCCCCGGTCGGCCAGCCCCTTGAGGACGGTCAAAAATTCATCGACGGAAACCCCCACCGTTTCGGCCAGCTCGAGGTAGGGGTTTTCCGAAACGGGAATATCTCCCTGGATCGCGGCGATCACTTTTTTTTCAAGTGTTGAAAGCATGTGTATAGCTCCTTGGCATCCGGGATCACCCGTTGATTTTTTCCGGAAAGAGGCTTTTGACCCCGGCTTCCGAGGCCGCACAGATTCCCCGCTCGGTGATGAACCCCGTCACCAGCCGGGCCGGGGTCACGTCAAAGGCGTAATTGGCCGCAGGCGAGGTCTCGGGGGGCACCAGCACCTCGACAATGGCGCCCTGATACAGACCCTGAACAAAGCGGACCTCGTCGGGGTTTCTGAGTTCGATGGGAATGTCGGCGATACCGTTTTGAAGGGTCCAGTCAAAGGTCGACGACGGCAGGGCCACATAAAACGGAATGCCGTTGTCCCTTGCGGCCAGAGCCTTGAGGTAAGTGCCGATCTTGTTGGCCACGTCGCCGGTGTAGGTGGTGCGGTCCGTGCCCGTGATCACCAGATCCACCAGGCCGTGCTGCATCAGATGGCCGCCGGCGTTATCGGTGATCACGGTGTGGGCGATGCCGTGTTTGCCCAACTCCCAGGCCGTCAGCCGGGATCCCTGGTTGAGGGGACGGGTCTCGTCGACCCAGACGTGGATGTCGATGCCCCGGTTATGGGCCTCGTACATGGGGGCCGTGGCCGTGCCGAAATCCACGCAGGCCAGCCAACCGGCGTTGCAATGGGTGAGGATGTTGACGGGGCCGCCCTGTTTCCTGCGGGCGATCTCCTCGATGAGGGTCACCCCGTACTCACCGATCTTCCGGCAGTTGTCGGCCTCGTCGTCGGTGATGCGGTCGGCGGCCTTCCGGGCCAGCCGGATCCGTTCGGCCGGGTCGGGCTCCTTCCTTAGCATCTCAAGCACCGTGTCCACGGCCCAGGCCAGATTCACCGCCGTGGGACGGGCCGCCCGGAGGCGATCACATTCACGTTCAAGAGCCGAAAGCCCGCCGTCGGCTTCGTTTATCGTCGCCAGATAGACCCCGTAGGCGCCGGTGGCGCCGATCAGAGGCGCGCCCCGGACCACCATCTCCCGGATGGCGAAGATGGTCTGATCCACCGTGCAAAGATCCAGCACTTCAAAGGCGTGGGGCAGCTTTCGCTGATCGATGACCTGAACCACCGCCCCGTCGTCGGGGCTCACCCAGATGGGCCTCATATCCGTTCCATTGACCTTCATCGTCCGTTTTCCTCATCTCGTCAAAAAATATTGTCAAGCCCCAAAGATTCACGTATAAGCCTTTGTGAGCATTTTCAGCAGGATAAAACATGGCCGGCCGTCTTAACGGCAACCATTCAGGCCGTGTTTTATCAGACAAACCAAAAAATGTACACCCGGGAATCGGATCGTCGGAGACCCGGTTTCACTTCGAAGGAGTTTCCATGGTAAAAGTCGGCATCATCGGCGGATCGGGCCTGGACGACCCGGACATTCTGGATTGTCCCGAAGAAATCACGGCAGACACCCCCTACGGCAGCCCGTCCTCTCCCCTGACCCTGGGCCGGATCCACGGCACCGAGGTGGTGATCCTGGCCCGCCACGGAAGAAAACACCAGTTCAGCCCCACCCAGGTGAACAACCGGGCCAACATCCACGCCATGAAAGAACAGGGGGTCACCCATATCCTGGCCACCACGGCCTGCGGCAGTCTCCGCCGGGAAATCGACCGGGGCCACATGGTGATCCTCGACCAGTTCATCGATTTCACGCGATTCAGGAACAACACCTTTTTCACCTGCTTTCAAAACGGGGCCGAACACACGGGCATGGCCGAGCCCTTCGACGAAACGCTCCGGCAGCATCTTTACGACACGGCCGTCGAACTGGGCGTGACCGTCCATCCCCGGGGCACAGTCGTCACCATCGAAGGCCCCCGGTTTTCCACCCGGGCCGAATCCAACATGTTCCGCATCTGGGGCGCCGACGTGATCAACATGTCCACGGCCCCCGAGGCCATGCTGGCCAACGAAGCGAAAATCCCCTACGCCGCCGTGGCCATGTCCACCGATTACGACTGCTGGAAAACCGACGAGGCGCCGGTGTCCTGGGACGAAATCCTCGAGGTCTTCCACCAAAATGCCCATCGGGTCAAAGAAATTCTCATCAACACCATATCGAAAATCAAGTGAGGCTTTATGAATTTTGCAGACAGCATCCGTTCCATCCCCGACTGGCCCATCAAGGGCGTGATCTTCCGTGACCTGACCACCCTGATGCAGGAGCCTGCGTCCTACACCGCCGCCTGCGACGCCTTTTACAACCGATACAAGGACATGAACATCGACAAGGTGGTGGGCATCGACGCCCGGGGCTTCGTGTTCGGGGGGGTCCTGGCCTATCTGCTCAAGGTCGGATTCGTGCCGGTGCGCAAAAAGGGCAAGCTGCCCCACACCACCATCGCCGAAGCCTATTCACTGGAATACGGCACCGATACCGTTGAGATGCACAAAGACGCCGTCAGCACCGGCGAGCGGGTGGTGATCGTCGACGACCTGATCGCCACCGGCGGCACCATCGAAGCGGCCGTCAAGCTGGTCAAGCGCCTGGGGGGAGACATCGTGGAATGCGCCTTCATCGTCGAGCTGCCCGATCTCAAGGGCCGGGATCGCATCCCCGACCAGAAGATCTTCACCCTCTGTGAATTTGACGGCGACTGATCGACCGCGGTTATCCGTAAAGCTGCAGGGCCTTGAAAATCGTCAGGGCTCCCATGGCAAGGGTCAGGCCTCCGATGACGAGTTTCAACTGGTCCTCGGAGGCTTTTTTGATGGCGAAGACGGAAAACGGCACGGAAATCAAGGCACCGGCACACATGGGAACAAACAGCGGCAGGTTCACATAGCCGCCCCGGGCCAGAAAAAACCCGGCGGCCACCAGGCAGGTAAAGGCCTCGGCAAAGGACGTGATCCCCACGGCGGATTTTCCCGGAACCCCGGAAAGGATCTGGCCGCAGGTGACCAGCGGCCCGTAGCCCCCGCCGCTGACTGCCTTGTTGAACGAGGCGAGGCTCGACAGAACCACCATTTTCCAGTTCCGGTACGCGATGATCTGATGGGACAAAAGGATCACGAACAGACCGGACGTCAGAATGATGCAGCCAATGGCCATGCGCAGCAGGTTCTGAGGCAGGGCAAGCGCCAGACAGACCCCGACCGCCACCCCGACCACACTGCCCCCGGCGAGAATGAAGGCCGGACCCATGTCCCGTCCCCCGACAACCAGATCCACGTTCTTGATCTCATTGTGAAAAAATGCCGCCGTGAAGCCGCTGAGCAGTTCGGACATCAATATGGTCGGCACGATGTCCGAGGGCCCGTAACCCATAAACATCAGGGCGGGAGTCAATATGGTGCCGTACCCCATGCCCAGACCGCTGTCGATCAGCTCGCAGGCGAAGCACAGACCGAAAATCATCAGAACCGGGCCGCCGGTCAGACCCGCAACCCGGGTCGCCAGAACAAAAAACACCAGGACACTGACGATCCAGAGCGTGCTTTTGGTCGAATAGGTCATGGCTTCCTCATGCCCATAAGGAGCGCGGCGGGGCAGCCCATGTTCAGGGAGATCTCGGCGGCGGCCTGACGCAGGCGATCGGCCGGCTCGGAAAGATCGTGACGGTCCGGCAGGCCGGGCCCGCCCGACAGGCTGACGGCGCAGGTGGCCCGACCCGCGGCGTCGAAAACCGGAGCCGCGATGCAGGACAGGCCGTGCAGGTATTCTTCCGATTCCCGGGCGTATCCCCTGGCCCGGGCCTCTTCGAGTTCAGCTTCGAGGGCAGCCGGGTCGGTGAGGGTCCGGGCCGTGTAGCCGGTCATACAGATTCTCTGAAAAAAGGCGTCGAGGGCCTGGGGCGTGAAGGTGGACAGGATGGCCTTGCCCACGCCGGTGCAGTAGGCCGGAACCCGGGGCCCCAGGCCAAGCTGCCGGAACAGAAAGGAATCGTCCACCGTGGGAAACAGATTCAGGGTGATCAGGACAAAGTCCCGGTCCCAGGTACCCAGACGGACCATCAGCCCCGTATCCCGGGCCAGACGCTGGCCCACCGATCCCCCCACCTGATTGATTTTGAGGGTGCCGGACAAAATGGTCCCAAGTTCATGGATGCGCAGGCCCAATGAATATTTGCGGGTTTCTTTGTCCTGAATCAGAAAATCCTGTTCGATCAGGGTCTGGACCAGGCCGTGAATGGTGGGTTTGGGCAGATTCATCTGCCGACTGATATCGGTGATGCCCAGACGGGGCGTCTCCGGGGTGAACAGGGTCAGAATCGTGATGGCACGCTTTACCGACTGAATGGACATGACATTTATCTTCGCTTGGACGCACGGGACAAACGGTTCATAAAGGCCTGCCCCCCATGGCGATGTTTCCACCGGACCGTCCCCACGCGCATGATCAATCCGGCAGGCATCCCACACCACCTTCCATGCACACGTCTTCCATGACTATTACATCCCCCGGGCCATGTCAAACACCAAGTTCGATTCACGCCCCGGGGGGGGATTGACGGCCTTGACACCCGGAACCCTCATACCGTTTCCATTCCGGATCACCGCGCCCATGATGCGGATGGGCCCTTTCGGTCACGGGATCGATTTAGGCCCAATTTTCAACGGCCAGACCTTCAATCCTGCTGAATTCTTTTGTGTTATTGGTAATGATGATCAGATCGCGACTGAGGGCATGGGCCCCGATAAGCAAATCAAGGGGACCGATCGTTTGACCCGTTTGTTCAAGTTGAGATCGAATATCGCCATACGCACAAGCCGCTTCCGAATCATAGGGCAACATTTCAAACGGCATTAAAAACTCATTCAAACGCTTTGCGTTTTCAGTTTTTTGAGTACTTTTCGCAACCCCGTATCGAAGTTCAGTGACGGATAGTGATGATATGCCGATCTGATACGGCTCTAAGGTGAGGGGCTTTCCCCTTGAGAAAAGCTACAGATTTATTAACCACCCGTTCGCTGCGCT
>NZ_BAAHXV010000047.1:0-29614 GCF_054657895.1 Desulfatiferula olefinivorans
TGGGTGGGGGGGGGGGGGGGGGGGGGGGGGGTGGCGCCCCCCCCCCCCTCCCCCCAACGCGCGCCTTACCCCAAAAATCAATCAGAACGCCAGCCCCAGTTCGGCAAAGGGGCCGCTCACGGTGATATCGGCTTCGAAATCATCCTTGTCGAGAGACATGTCTTCGTAACGGTACCCGGCCGTTACGAAAAAGGGCCCCACGGTGTTCAGCCGCAGCCGGGCGATGGCGCTGATCACGGACCCGTAGCCCACGGACAGGGCCCGGACCTCGGCCTCGACGGCAAAAGCGTCGACGGGGCTCACGTCGGCGGACACATACAGCATGGGCAGGGGGATGGTCATGTCCATGGTTTCACGATTTCCGCCCTGAACGATTTCCGCCTCGGCCTCGATCAGCCGGATGTTGATCCCCGCGTTGACATGGACGGTGCCCAGGGTGGCCAGCCCCAGAAAGGGCACGCCGTAATACAGGGCCAGGTCGTACTGGTTGAAGGTCAGTTTGGTGTCGGCCCCGGCGGTGAAGCCCGTGCCGTCAAAATTGAACGACGCCTTGGCATCCCCGTCGAACTCCATGGGGGTGGCCATCAGATACATCACCGGAATCACCGGCAGGTCCACCTTGACCCGGCCCACGGCAAACCCCTCGTCCTCGAACCCGAAGGTGTCTTCCAGATCCGAGTCGGCGACCGCATTGTACTTCATGTCGCCCGAGGGAGACGCATACCAGCCGCCCACGGCGGCCTCGAGCTCCACGATCCCCAAAAGGGCGAAGGACGACGCGGGAAAGGCCAGCAGAACAGCAAGACACACCATCATGGACAGTTTTTTCATAGATTCCTTCCTCCAGTCTGTTTCGTTGTGATGACGGCAAACCGCCCGGACAGGCTCGCCGGTCAGGCGCGACGTGTTTTCTCCATGAAACGTCGCTTTTTTTTCAATTGTATAAGCTTTTTACACCCCCCGGTCAAGCCCGGACAGCGTCAACAGCGGGGTAATCGTATGTATGTGCCCGATTGAATCGCTATCGATACCAACACCGTTCGAAAGCAATAACGAAAAAACCGACGCCGGCAGAAAGCGTTTTCCCTGAGGCGGGGCACCCCAATGGGCGTGGCATCACCTGACACTGTGAGCCATGCCTTGGGCATGGTCTTGTTATCTCTGTGTCTTGGTGTCTCCGTGAGAAAACAATAAAGATCGGCTTCCCTTCGGGAAAGCCGGTTTAAAGGCTCTCACAGAGACACAAAGCCACGGAGAAAAGCCGGACATGCCGGGGCATGTCGCACGGTGCCGCTCATCGAAATGGAAAGGTTGCCCGTGGAACATGCGATTTCCCTGGCGATAGAGGCAGGATGATCCCATGTAATAAATCCGGTCGGGTTGTTGAAGTTTGATGACGTTTTACGAGTTCATCAAGCCTGGTGATCTCCGGGATCGAAATCGTTATCGACGCCCTCTGTTCCCTGAGTGGTCTCAGTAAAAACAATTTACCCCGGCAGACGCCATGTTATTCCATGTCGCGTTCGATGTTGAAGGCGCGCCAGGGGCGGTGAAATTCCTTTTTTTCTCCATTCGTTCAATATATATTGACGTTTCTATCTCCATGGTATAAGGTTGCAAGTTCCCGGAAAAATAAGGAGGATACCATGGAAGAAACCGCAAAACTGATTCTTGATGGAAAAACATACGAACTGCCCGTGGTGGTAGGCACCGAAGGCGAAAAAGCCATCGACATCACCAGTCTCAGGCAGAGAACCGGATACATCACCCTGGATCCGGGTTACGGCAACACCGGAAGCTGCATGTCTGAAATCACGTTCATGAACGGTGAAAAAGGCATTCTTCGCTACCGGGGCATTCCCGTCGAACAGCTGGCAGAAAAATCCACCTTTGTGGAAACGTCCTTCCTGCTGATCAACGGCCGGCTGCCGTCTCAAAAAGAATTCATCACCACCAGCGTGGCCCTGAACGACTATTCCCTGGTCCACGAGGACATGCAGATCTTTTTCCAGAATTTTCCCCGGCGGGCTCACCCCATGGGGATTCTCTCGTCCATGGTCAACGCCCTGAAAAGCTTTTACCCCGAGCTGGACGACACCCTGGAGGAAGCCAACAAGACGTACTTGAGGCTGATTTCCAAAATCCGGACCATGGCGGCCATGTCCTACAAGATCTCCCGGGGCCAGAAAGTGGTCTACCCCCGTCCGGATTTCTCCTACTGCGCCAACTTCCTGAACATGATGTTCGACTCGCCGGTCAAACCCTATGTGGTGGATCCGGACATCGTCCAGGCCCTGAACGTGTTCTGGATCCTTCATGCCGATCACGAACAGAACTGCTCGACGGCGGCGGTCCGGGTCGTGGGCAGCGGCCGGGTCAACATCTACGCCGCCATTTCCGCCGGCATCGCGGCCCTCTGGGGGCCCCTGCACGGCGGCGCCAACCAGGCGGTCATCGAAATGCTCATGGAGATCCACAAGAGCGGGGTGACCATCGACGAGGTGGTCAAACGGGCCAAGGACAAAAACGACTCCTTCCGCCTGATGGGCTTCGGTCACCGGGTGTACAAGACCTACGACCCCCGGGCCAAGATCATGAAAAAGATGTGCGACACGGTTCTGGCCAAACTCCAGCTTGAGGACCCCCTCTTGGACATCGCCAAACGGCTGGAAGAAGTGGCACTGACCGATCCGTATTTTGTCGAAAAGAACCTGTACCCCAACGTGGATTTTTACAGCGGCATCGTACTTCGGGCCCTGGGCATCCCCGAAAACATGTTCACCGTCATGTTTGCCATCGGCAGGCTTCCCGGCTGGATCAGCCAGTGGAAGGAAGGGGCCGAGGACCCGGACTGGAAAATCAGCAGGCCCCGCCAGATTTACATGGGTGAAAACGAAAGGGACTACATTCCCCTGCATCAGCGCAAGTAGTCCCACCGCGTGTCTTAAAGCATCAGACCCCCGATCGGAACCGTTCCGATCGGGGGTTTTTTATTGAATAGGGCACGCGTTGCCCGTCATGCATCCCTGGACGCCCTGGGCAGGATCAGGTTGAGGACCAGCCCCAGCACCCCGGCCAGCCCTATTTTTTCGATGGAAAAACTCCCGGCCGACAGTTTCATCCCCCCGATGCCGCAGACCAGCACCAAGGAGACGATCACCAGGTTCCGGGGCCGGGTCAGATCGGTTTTCGACCGGGCCAGAGTATTGAGGCCCACCGCCGTGATCATGCCGAACAAAAGGATCATGATCCCGCCCATCACCGGCGAGGGTATGGTCTGAAGCAGGGCGCCGATCTTACCGACAAAGGCCAGGAGAATCGCACCGATGGCGGCCCAGGTCATGATGGCCGGATTGAAGGCCCGGGTCAGGGTCACGGCGCCGGTCACCTCCGAATAGGTGGTGTTGGGCGGACCGCCCAGGCAGCAGGCCACCGAGGTGGCCACGCCGTCCCCCAGAAGGGTGTTGTGGACCCCCGGGTCATCCAGATAATCCTTGCCGGTCACGGATCCGATGGCCAGCACATCGCCGAAATGCTCGATGGCCGGCGCGATGGCCACGGGCAGGATGTACACCACGGCATCAAGATTCCACACCGGCAGGGTGAAATCGGGCACGGAAAACCAGGCGGCCCGGCTGACGGGCGTAAAATCCACCACCCCCAGCACCAGGCCCAGGGCATACCCCGCCCCGATGCCGATCAGGATGGGCACCAACCGGATCATGCCCCGTCCGAAGACCGAAACCAGAACCGTTACCGTAAGGGCGGTCATGGAAAGCATCAGGGCCGTTTTCCCCACGATCCGGCCGTCGCCCACCTCACCGGTGGCCATGCCCACCGCCACCGGCGCCAGAACGAGCCCGATAACCATGATCACCGGGCCGGTGACCACCGGCGGAAGAATACGGTGAAGCACCCCGGGCCCCTGCCAACGGATGAAAAAACTCAAAACCACGTACACCAGCCCGGCGGCGACCAGGCCGCAGAGGGTTCCGGGAATGCCCCAGGTCGCCACCCCATGCTGAATGGGAGCGATAAAGGCAAAGGAGGACGCCAGAAAAACCGGCACCTTGCCCCGGGTGATCACCTGGAACACCAGGGTGCCGAGGCCTGCGGTAAACAGGGCCACATTGGGGTCGAGCCCCGTCAGAATCGGCACCAGAACCAGGGCGCCGAAGGCCACGAACATCATCTGCCCGCCCAGAAGGGCGTCGTTCAGACGAAAGCGATAGGTCGTCGATGAAAAGCTGTCCGCCATGGTTCCCCCTTATTTGGTCCCGAAAATTTTATCGCCCGCGTCCCCCAGGCCCGGCAGGATATACCCCGCCTCATTGAGTCTCTCATCCACGGCGGCCACATAGATGTCAACGTCAGGGTGGCTTGCCGTCAGACGCCTTATCCCCTCGGGGGCCGCCACCAGGAACAGGCCCCGGATCTTGGTGCAGCCCGCTTTTTTAAGCATGTCCACCGTGGCAACCAGGGTTCCCCCCGTGGCCAGCATGGGATCTAAGATCAGGGCCATGCGCTGATCCATGTCCCCGGTCATTTTTTCGTAGTAGGCCACCGGAGAAAGGGTCTCCTCGTCCCGATAAAGCCCGATCACACTGACCTTGGCCGAAGGAATCAGGTCGATGACCCCGTTCATCATGCCCAGGCCGGCCCTCAGAATGGGAACGATGGTGATCTTCTTGCCCTTGATGCGCTCGACGGTCACGGGCCCGGCCCAGCCTTCGATGCTCCGCGTTTCGGTTTCGATATCCTTGGTGGCTTCGTAGGTCAGAAGCCGGGCCACTTCGGCCGCCAGATCCCGAAAATCCTTGGTCGAGATGTTCTTTTTCCGCATCAAACCCAGTTTGTGCCGGATCAGCGGATGGTTCGCCACATAGACGCTCATATGTCTTCCCCCCTGTCATGATGGTTAGGTGCAACTATTCGAGCCGGTTATAAACAGACGGCGCAATGATTTCAAGCGTTAGTTTTTCCAGTCTTCCCTTGAGGCCGCGCCGCCTGCTGTGGTATGCCATGGGGTCAGATTCCGGGCATAACCAATTACCTTACACACACAGCGCATGGGCATGACCAACACCGTAACATACATCGAAGCCGCCGTGACCCTGCCGACCTTCCGGACCTACACCTACAGCGTTCCGGACGGCATGGCCGACCTGATCGGCGTGGGCCGTCGGGTTCTTCTGCCCTTCGGCAGCCGGCGGATCACGGGCTATGTGATCACGGCCCCGGCCCCGGCCCCGCCGCCGGAGGTTTCGGTCAAACCCATTTGTGACGTCCTTGACGACCGTCCCCTGTTCCATGCCTCCCATCTGAGTTTTTTCAACTGGATTTCAAGCTATTACCTGTTTCCTCCGGGCGAGGTGATCAAAAGCGCCCTGCCCGGCGGCATCACCACCCGGGACAATATGTGGGCCGCCCTCACCGACCTGGGCCGGGAAGCCGCCCTCGATCCGGCCACGGCGGACCGGGATCGCGCGGTGCTGAGCCGGTTGAGCGACGGCCCCCGAACCGCCGCCGCCCTGATGCGGGATACGGCCCCGCCCCTGTCCCGGTCGGCACTGTCCACCCTGGCCCGGAAAGGGCTGATCGAACTCAACCGGGAACTGACCGGGGGCACCACCGGTCAAAAATTCGAAACCCTGGTGCGATGGATTGAAGACGCCCCGCCGCCCGGGCCCCTCACCCCCGCCCGGGAAAAGGTTCTGGCCCTGATCCGTGAACACGGTGAGATGCCCCTTTCCGCCGTCGGCAACGCCTTACCCGGGGCCCATTCCAAGGTCCGGTTCCTGGAGAGCCGGGGACAGGTGCTGTGTGTCAAAAAAAAACTCTACCGTGATCCCTTCGGCGACCCCGTCCCGCCGGACACGGCCCCGACCCTGACCGACGAGCAGGCAGAGGTGGTGGCCACGGTGGGCGATCAGCTGGGCCGGGGCTTTACCTGTTTCATGCTGGCGGGCGTCACCGGCAGCGGCAAGACCGAGGTTTATCTCCAGCTGGTTGAACAGGCCCTGGCCCGGAATCTGTCGGCCCTGGTGCTGGTGCCGGAAATCGCCCTGATCGCCCAGACCGAACGGCGGTTCCGCCGCCGCTTCGGCGAACAAATCGCCGTGCTTCACAGCAGTCTGTCCCAGGGTGAAAAATTCGACCAGTGGATGCGCATCGCAGACAAGGAGGTGACCATCGTCATCGGGGCACGGTCCGCCGTCTTCGCCCCCCTTGAAAACCTGGGCCTCGTCATCGTCGACGAGGAACACGACGGCTCCTACAAGCAGGAAAACGGTCTGAAATACAACGCCAGGGATCTTGCCGTGCTCCGGGCCAATTTATCGGGAGCCGTCTGCCTGCTGGGATCGGCCACCCCGTCCATCCAGTCCTATTACAACACGACCCTCGGTAAATTCCGGGAACTGCGCCTGACAAGGCGGGTCAGCGACCGGCCCATGCCCGCCATCCGGGTCATCGACCTGAAAACCTACAAAGACTATCCGGGCATGCGCAGCATCCTCACCCCGCCCCTTGAAGAGGCCATGGCCCGGACCCTTGAAAACGGCGAGCAGGTGCTGTTGTTTCTCAACCGACGGGGCTATGCCAACTACCCGGTCTGCGCCACCTGCGGCGAGCCCATGAAATGCGTGAGCTGCGACGTCTCGCTGACCCTGCACCAGTCGAAAAACGCCTACCGCTGTCACATGTGCAATTACATGATCCCGGCCACCTCCAAATGCCGGCTGTGCAATTCCTCCCACATCAAGCACCTGGGCTTCGGAACCGAACGCATCGAAGCGGCCGTACGGGCCCTGTTTCCCCAGGCACGGGTGGCCCGCATGGACCAGGACACCACCACCCGCAAAGGCTCGGTGGTCCGCATGCTCAAGGACATCAAGGACCGGAAGACCGACATCCTGATCGGTACCCAGATGATCGCCAAGGGCCACGATTTTCCCGGCATCACCCTGGTGGGCATCATCTGTGCGGACCAGTCCCTGAACTTTCCCGATTTCCGGGCCTGCGAGCGGACCTTCCAGCTGCTGGCCCAGGTGGCCGGACGGGCGGGCCGGGGGGACCAGCCGGGCCAGGTGATCATGCAGACCTACAATCCGAATCATTTCAGCATCCTGGCCGCTGAAAAACAGGATTTCGAATCCTTTTACCAACAGGAAATCGCCTTCCGAAACAGCCTGGGCTACCCGCCCTTCTCCCGCATGGCCCAGATCCGGATTTCCGGAAAGGACCGAAACGCCGTCAAGGATCGGGCCCTGGCCCTGGGCGACCTGATCGGTGCCGCCGTCAGGGAACGGCGTCCCCTGTTCGACACCCTGGGCGTTCTGGGCCCCATCGAGGCGGCCATCCCCAAGCTGGCCGATCAGTATCGCTGGCAGGTGCTTCTGAAATGCGCCGAATCCGCCCCCCTGCACCGCATGGCCCGCCTGATCGCCCACACGGCGGCCGTCAAAGACGGCATCCGTATCACCATCGACATCGACCCCTATTATCTGATGTAAGGAGACCGTGTGTATGAACATCGCCATCATGAGTGACAGCCATGACAACATCTGGAACCTTGAAAAGGCCCTCACGCTGATCCGGGCCGAGGGTGCAGAGATGATCGTTCACTGCGGCGACTTCGTGGCTCCCTTCATGCTCCGGGAACTGGAAAAGGCCGGCATTCCCGTCTACGGGGTGCTGGGCAACAACGACGGCAGTCAATTTCTCCTGGCCCGCACCGCCCTGATCGACCTGACGCACATCACCCTGTTCGAGCTGATCGGCCACGTGGACGCAGACGGATATGCCATCGCCTTCACCCACCAGCGGGAGGTTGCCGAAGGGCTGGCCGCCACCGCCCGCTACGATCTGGTCTGTTACGGCCATTCCCACCAGTACCGCCGGGAGACCCTGGGGCGAACCCTGTTGCTCAATCCCGGGGAGATCATGGGAAAAAACGGAGACCCGGGGTTCTGCTTCGCGGATACCGAAACCGGCCTGATCCGGCGGGTGACGCTTACTGCCGTCTGAAGCACTCCGGACGTGACGGTTTCGCAAAAAGGCCCGGATCAAGACGTACGAATCCCAAGGAATGATGCGTACTTAGGGCAGCTTCCAGTGGCGAGGGATGACGCATCACGCAGATATCGGACGTTTTACGAAGTCGTCAGACTTGACATTCCCATGCCCTGCGCCTAAGTTAGGGCGGAAATGCGCTTTCACATACTATCCAAAGCAGGACAGATATCATGAAACGACGATGCCTTCTGACCCTCTGGGTCCTTGTCACTTCCCTGATTTCGCTGACGCAGGTCCGGGCGGAGCAACGGGAAACCATCTATTTTGATCCCCACGCCGCCACCCCGGCCATGGATTCCGTCGAAACCCTGGAAACGATAAAACGGCAGTTGACCGAGACCCCGGATTATTCGGTGCTGATCGAGGGACACGCCGATGCGGGCGAAGTGAGCCCAACGGACACGGACCGTGACGGAACCCTTCGGGAGCTGTCACGCAAGCGGGCGGACTTTGTGTCCAACTGGCTGAAATCAGCCACCGGCAGGCCGGACATGAAAAACCGGATCAGCGCCATGGGCACCTACCGGCCGGCGGATCCCCAACGCCCCGACCGGAACCGGCGTGTGGTCGTGACCCTCTCTGATCCCGTTCCCGAGACCCCGGCGGCGATATCAGACGCCTCCCTGCCCCGGGCCCATGTCCCTGCCCCCGTCTTCACCTTTGACAGCGTTCTTGAAGGTGTTACCGTCACCCACGATTATGTGATTCAAAACACGGGCACGGGGCCCCTTGAGATCGTCAAGGTCAATCCCGGCTGAGGCTGCTCGACGGTTTCGTTTACGAAACTGATCCCTCCCGGCGGCGAGGGAACGATCGGCATTCGCGTCAACACCAAGGGGTACGGCGGACGGACCCTTAAAAAAACCATTCAGGCGATCACCAGTGACCCGGCGAACCGGACCCTGTCCCTGGTGATCACCGGCCCGGTCCGGGCCTTTGCCTCAATCGAACCGTCACGGATCCGTTTTTCGGTGACCCTCAACGAAAAGGTCAGTAAAACCATCACCATCGTGCCCAACACGGAGTATCCCTTCAAGGCCCTGGACCTTCAGACCCGGCACCCCGATCCCAACCTCCGCTGCAGCCTTGCCGCCGCCCCCGCCGGCCCGGTCACCCGGTACACCGTGACGCTGGAATACACGGCCGAACGGCCGGGAAGCTTCAGCAACAGCCTGCTGATCAGAACCGATCATCCGGACATGCCCCAGATCGTCATCCCCGTCACGGGGTATGTGATGCAGCCCCGGCCGGAAAGCGGCAACTGACATGGCCCGTAAGGATTGCACAGACACGCGGGTGGTGGTGTTCGATTGCGACGGGGTGATGTTCGATACGGAAAACGCCAACCGCATCTATTACAACACCATCCTTGAGCGGTTCGGCCGTCCGCCCCTCGATGCGGATCAGTTCGCCTATGTTCACATGAGCACGGTCAAGGAGGCCCTGGCCTTTCTGTTCCGGGACGAAAAGGATCTCGATCCGGTCTACGCCTTCTGCCGGACCATGAGCTATGAGCCCCTGATCCCCCACATGGAGATGGAACCCCATCTGATGGATCTGCTGGCCCGGCTGAAAGACCGTTTCAACACGGCCATCGCCACCAACCGGTCCAACACCATGGACGCCGTGATGAATCATTTCAAACTGGCCCCCTGGTTCGATCTGGTCGTCACGTCCCAGGACGTGACTGAGCCCAAACCGCACCCGGAACAACTATTCAAAATCATGGCCTATTTCAACGTCACACCCGAGGAGGTTCTGTACATCGGCGATTCCAGTACCGATGAACGGGCCGCCCGTGGAGCGAACGTTCCGTTCGTCTCCTACGGCAATCCGAATCTCGACGCCCGGCACCACATCCGGAGCCTCGACGAGGTCGTTCGCCTTCTTGGTCTCTAAAAAAACAAACGACGTCTATCGCTCATGATTGATGGTCGCGTAAAAAAGTCAATTTTTGGACGGCTTCGTAAAATGTTCGAGATCAAGGCTTGCGAATCCGCAAGGAATGAGGCGTACTTAGGGTACGCCTCAGTGACGAGGGATGACGCGTAACGCTGATATCGGACGTTTTTCGAAGCCGTCATGATTAACGCCACATTCAAACCCACAAGGAGCCTTACATGAAAAAACCGCTTATCGCCGCCGCTCTGCTTGGCCTGTTCCTGCTCCCCATGGGGTGTACCGACGCCGCCCGGACGGCCGACACCCCCGCGCTGACGGAAGTCAAGACCCCGGCCGAAAAACTCGGATACGCCCTGGGATCGGACCTGGGAAAAAATTTCAAGAAAAATGAAATGGACATCGATCAGACCGCGTTTATCCAGGGGTTTCAAGACGGCTTGAACGATGCCAAACCCCTGATGACCCCCGATGAGATCCGGGAGATTCAGCAGTCCGCCATCACCGAGATGCGGACCCGCCTCACCGAAAAACGTCAGAAAGCGGCGGAGCAGAACAAGACCGATGGCGACGCGTTTCTGGCTGAAAACGCAAAGAAGGAAGGCGTGAAAACCACCGAATCGGGTCTCCAGTATGAAATTCTCACCGAAGGCACCGGCCCCATTCCCACGGAAACCGACCGGGTCAAAGTCAACTATGCGGGCAAGCTGCTCGACGGCACAGAATTCGACAGCTCCTACGCCCGGGGAACCCCGGCGACCTTCGGTGTCAAAGGGGTGATCGAAGGCTGGACCGAGGCCCTTTTGATGATGAAAACCGGAAGCAAATGGCGGATTTACGTGCCCAGCGACCTGGCTTACAAAGACCGGGGCGCCGGTCAGAAAATCGGCCCCAACGCCACGCTGATTTTCGATGTCGAACTTCTGGGCATCGAAGGCCAGACCGACGAGGCCGAGCCCAAGTCCTGATAAGGCTCAGCGTCCGGCCGCCCTCACCTCGGTGGGCGGCCGGACACTGACCGCGTGTCAATCCACCGCTTTTTTCACCTTTTTCTTCGCATCATCAAAAGCTTTTTCCATTTTCTTTCCCGCGTCCTTGACCGGATCATCCTTGGAGCAGGCCGCTCCAGCCAGTGCGAGTCCGGTGATCATCACCGCCACCATCAGGTATCTCACCAATCGTTCCATCTTGTTTTTCTCCTTTTCACGTCGTTATCAGGTCAATACCCAAACATCACGAACACTCCCTGCCGTATTTCATGTTCATTCCAAAATCAGACGCCATTCAGCGGAGGCACCCGGTCGGCCCAGGGGCGCTCCTGTTCCAGTTGACCGGCCAGGCGAAAAAGGGTCCGTTCCTCTCCCATGCGACCGGTGAACAGCATGCCCAGGGGCAGGCCGTCCCGGGTCCAGTGCAGGGGGATCGACACGCCGGGCAGCCCGGTGACGTTGCCCAGAAGGGTAAAGCCCATGCGGCCCAGCGTCTTTCGCGAAAACAGACGAACCATACCGGTTTTCATCATCATGCGCCCGATGGGCAGACGACTGCCCACTGCCATGGACAGGTCCTCCAGGCCCGACGGGGTCAGGGTCCCGTGGGGCAGGGGCGGTTCCACCAGGGTGGGCGTGAGAAACACATCGCAGCGATCCATGAACCGACCCATGGCAAGCTGGACCCGATGCCATCCCATGCGGGCCTTGACCAGGTCGCAGGCCGACAGCGACCGGCCGATCATGGCCATGGACAAGGTGGCGGGTTCCAGCTTACGAAACGCACCGGGGCCCAGCTCCCGTTTCACCATGTCGCCCACGGCGGCCACATGGGCCGACACCACCGTCACATAGTCCCGCCACAGGGTATCCCGGTCGATGTCGGGGTCGGCCTCCTCCACATGATGCCCCAAGGCGTCCAGCAGCCGGGCCGTCTGCTCGAGGCCGGACAGGGCCTCCGGGTGAACCGTCGCCTCGATTAGGGGCGTGCGGGAAACGAAAATGCGCAGGGGCGCCGGAGCCTGACGGACGGCCTCCAGATACGATGCCGGATCACGGCTCACCCGGTAAGGTGCTCCGATTTCGGGACCGGCGGTCGCATCGAGCATGGCGGCGCAGTCCCTGACCGACCGGGTGATCACATGGGCCGCCACGGCACCGTCCCAGGCGTCGCCGTGTTCCGGCCCCAAAGGGTTCAGACCCCGGGAAGGTTTCAGGCCGAACACCCCGCAGCAGGCCGAGGGGAACCGGATGGATCCGCCGCCGTCGGACCCCGACGCCAGGGGAACAATGCCCGCGGCCACCGCCGCCGCCGACCCGCCCGACGATCCGCCGGTGCTGGTACCTTTCCGCCAGGGGTTGTGGGACGGACCGTGGGATTTGGGCTCGGTGGTGATGGTCAGCCCCAACTCCGGCGTGTTGGTCTTGCCGAACGGCACCAGGCCCGTGCTCAGATACCGGTTGACCAGTTCGCTGTTTTCTTCGGGCGTGATATGGAAGCCCCGGCTGCCGTTTCGCATGGGCTCGCCCGCCAGATTGTCCAGGAGGTCCTTGAGCAGGAAGGGCACGCCCGTAAACGGGCCGTCGGGCAGGGGCCCTTCGGCCCGACGGCGGGCCCTCTCGTAAAAGGTATGGACGATCACGTTCAGATGGGGATTCAAGGCCTCCGCCTTGTGAATCGCCGCCTCCAGCAGCTCGGCGGGGTGAACCTCCCCGTCCTTGACCAGCCGGGCCAGTCCCAGGCCGTCATACCGTGTGTATTCCGCAAACATCTTCCCCCCTTGACCTTCGTTTATTCGCCCACGCCCGTTCCGCACAGGCAATTGGTTTCGATGTATTCGATCAGGTCCGGCGAGGCATTGCCCAGGGGCAGGGCCAGGGGCATGACGAAGGTCCCGGCGATGGACACGGGCCAAAAATCCATGCCCACTTGAGTTTGGCCCGTAATCTGGAACCGTCCTTCCACCGCGACGATGGCCGGGTCATTGCCCAGAATACCGATATCCGGCAGACCCATGCCCAGGTCCTCGATGCCCCAGCGCTGAAGCACCTGGCAGTTGTCGAAGATCACCGAACCGGAAAGTCCCTCGACGAAATAGCCTTCTTCGTCATCGCCCACAAAACCGAGGGTCACGTTGTTGCCCGAATTGTCCACGGCGTAACTGTGACCGAATATCCCGAAATCACAGCCCGTGCAGCTCAGGGTGAGAAGGGGGGGCGTATCGTCTGCCATGGCCCCGAAACTCCAATTGACCAGGGCGCCGTCGCTCAAAAGGGCGCCGGGGTTTTCGTCCGCCTCGCCGTCGACGCGGTAGGTCCCGTCAACGGGGAAACCCCAGTCGCTGGACACCCGGTATTCCATGCCCCCGCAGATCCGGTTGACGATGATGCCCGCCGGATCGGCCGTGTCGTCCCCGTCCAGATCGATCAGGTCAAGCACCTCGTCGGGGGTGTCGTCGTTGTCCACCAGAAGCTGAAGCACCGGCAGGGTGTAGACCAGACGGAGTCCACCCACATGGGCGATGGTGGGCAGGGCGTTTTCCCGGAGATAGGTTTTGATTTCGAAGGGGGTCAGCTCCGGGTCGATGGACTTCATGATGGCCGCCACGGCCGTCGCCTGGGGCGCGGCAAAGGAATTACCCACGGAGGCGGCGACCTTGGGAAGCCCCAGAGCGCTGGGGCAGATCACCCGCACCGCCGGAGCCGCCAGCTCGACCAGCGGGCCGTAGGACGTGTCTGCGAAGGGCTGGTCCACATCACAGGCCTCAAGCCCCCCCACGGTAAGCATGTTGGGCAGGTCGATGCCCGCCGGGCAGTCGTTGGTCCGGTCCAGTTCATAGGGATAGTTGTCGGCGGCGGTGACAAACAGCACGCCGGGAAGGCGGGCGATGCCCTGCTTGTAGGCGGCGCGCAGGGCCGCGTAGCGCTCGGGCGTAAATTTGGCACTTCGGTACCCGAAACTCATGTTGACCACACTAAACCCGTTGGCCGCCATCTGGGCCAGGGTCGCCAGTTCCTGAGCCGCCGTCTTGGTCCTGAATTCGGTGGCGCCCAGGACCAGCTTGCGGCCCAGCACCTTGGAGGCGATACCGTTCATACCCTGGCCGTCGTCATCGGCGGCGATAATGCCGGCCACCTTGGTGCCGTGGATCCCCGCATCGGGGTCCGTCGCCGGCGTCCCGGGGGCGTCGATGTTGATCACGGTAATATCGTCGAATTCCCCGTAATTCTGCTGAAGACCCGTATCCATGACCCCCACCCGGACCGTATGAAAGGCGATCTCGTCCTTCAGTTCGTTCATGATGGCGATCAGCTGGAAATACTCGGCGTTTTCCAGGGGGCAGCGGTTTCGGGGGCTCAGCCACATGTTGTCGTCGAACACCTGACAGTTGTCCAGGGTCGGGGTGGTCTCCCGGTCGAATTCCTCGTCGGGCACCCCGGCCTCCAGGGGCTCGGAAAAGGCGTCATAGGACACGGCCACAAGACCGGAAATGGCCTGGGCTTCGATTTCGGCCAGCTTGGCGTCCAGCTCGGCCAGGCCGGTCAGGGCCGCGAACTCGGCCTGGTAGATGCCCAGATCGGGGATCTGACCGGTCAGCACCCCGCCCTGGGCCTCGATGATGCTTTCCGCCTCATCCCGGGTGACCGAGTCGTCGAACACGAACACGATCAGATTCACCGGCACAGTCAGATCCCCTCCGGCCGTGACCACCGTTTCCAGGGCCGACGCCTCCGGGGCCTTGGCGAAAATGGTCGGATCTTCGGTATACGTCCCGACGGCCGGTCCGCCGTTACTGCCGCCTCCACTGCTCGAACAGGCGGCCAGACCCAGCAGTCCGGCCGCGACCATGCCGCATAACGCTTTCATTTTCATTGGTTGATTCCTTTCGATGGGTGGTCATGGATGTCAAAAAAGGCTTATCACAAAGCGGGGAACGTTCGCAAGTCCAAGGAAGGGCTTCGGTGACGCGTTTTTTTGGACGTGGGTGGACAAAAGTGGACGGTGTGGACACAGTGGACGCATTCTGCCTGTCCACACTCGTCCACAAAAAGACGATCTCCCTTCAAAAGAAGGTTGTTTCCCATCAGAGAGTCTGTTAACGATAAACCACATTTTTCAAAAAACACCCCCCATTGACATCCCGCCACCGGCGGGTCCGACGAAAGGAGACACGATGAAAAAACCATGGTCCCGCATGCTGCTCACGGGAATGATCGCACTGACGTTGTTCGGCCTGGCCCAGAGTGCCGGTGCCGCAGGCAAAGGATACACGCCGGGCCTCGAAGGGGTTTTGGCCGCCTCCGTCCCCCCGCCCGGGGTCCACTGGCGCATGTTCAACATGGTCTATGAGGCGGACACCCTGACCGATGCACAGGGCGACAAGATCGGCAACGGGTTTGATCTGGGGGTTCTGGTTCAGGTCCACCGGGTCATCCACATGACCGGCCGGAAAATACTGGGGGCCGACTACGGCTACAGCGTGATCCTGCCCATGGTCGCCACGGATTTCGAAGTCACCGGGTTCTCGGACAGCCGGGTCGGTCTGGGGGATCTTTATGTGGAACCGCTGATTCTGGCCTGGCACGAAGCCCGTTACGACGTGGCCCTGGGCCTGGGTGTCAATCTGCCCACCGGGCATTTTGACGCCGCCGAACCGGCGTCCCCCGGTAATGGATACTGGAGCGCCATGCTGACCCTGGGCGCCACCATGTTTTTCGACGACCACAAAAGCCTGTCCGCCTCGGTACTCACCCGGACCCTTTACTATGGCGAGCAGGACGACACGGACAAGGAGCCCGGTTCCGAATTCATCATCGATTTCGGCGTGGGCAAGGAAATGCCTCTGTCCAAGGGTCTTCTGATCCGTCCCGGCGTCTGCGGTTACGGCTTGTGGCAGATCACCGGCGATGACGGCCCCCTTACCTCCGACGACAAACACCGCGTCTACGCCCTGGGCGCCGAAGTCAACCTGTTCTGGCTGCCGCCCGCCCTGTTCCAGGCCAATCTGCGCACGTTGTTTGAATTCGGCGCCGAAGGGGAATCCGAGGGGACGAAAACGGTGTTGACGATTACCAAGTCGTTTTAGGGAAAGGGTGAGGCAGTGGACGTTAATGGACGGGGTGGACCGAAGTGGACGTGAGTGGACGGATCACCCATGGCACCCTGTCTACGACTGTCTGCCATGAGGTTTCCCGCGCTTCTCCGTGCGTACCCGGTACATCCGTTCACTGAATCCGCCGTCCTGTTCGAAGGTCACGGCCAGGCTCCGGACCTGCCGGTCAAGCAGGGATCAGGCCACAGTGATAAGCACCAGAGCGGCGTTGGCGGAGATTTCAGGGTAGGCCGCAGGGCCGGTTGGATTGTAGCAGGAACTCACGGCCTTGACCCATGAGGCCACCTGATCTGCAGTCTGACACCGCTTATCGATCAGGGACTGCCGGATGGGATTGTCCCTCTCCCACAGACGCAATCCGCGCTGACGAAGAAAATCCTCGTAATCCAGTTTCAGTTCTTCCAGACTGGCCCGGGCCACCTGGGTCAGTTTCAATTCGGTTTTTCTGGATGTCGCCGAGGCCTGGGACCCCTCGGCGATATTCTGGACCCCGCTGCGGGCCGCCTGCACCATCTGATCTTTGGTCCGACTGAACCGGTCAATGTAACGGTCACAGAATCGCGCCGTGACATCGTACACCAGTTGAGCCACCTGGAAACTCTTCAGCGAGCGATACCCACCGTGCCGAGGAATCAGGTCAGTCATAGCCATTCGCCTCCACGTTTTTCTCCCCACTCTGTCCACGTCCGTCCCCCCTCAAAACCGTCCCCCCACCACCAACGCCGGGGTCACTCCCCCCGCACCGCCCCCCCGCACCGTCACGGAAAGGCCCTCTTTGAGCCTCGTCAGAAAATCCCGCGCAGCCCGTCGGTTGTATTTGTGGGCGCTGCCGGCGGACCCATAGATATTTCCGGCGTAAAAACCAAAGCCCACGAAGGCGATGACCCCGCCCAAAGCGGGGCGGTCATGATCAAAGGATTCGGCGGCGGCCAGGATCAGCCCCCCGTTGAGCAGAAAGGCGACCAGGGCATCCTGGTAGCGTTCCAGGTAAAGGTAGCCGGCTCCGGGGATCAGGGCCAACGTTCCGGCAACCCTTGGGTTTTTCCGGGGGATCGACGGGGTTTTTTCGAGTTCGGACAGAATGTGTCCGGCCTGATAAAGATCCCGGCCCGGGGGGCTGAGATGCCCCAGGGCATCCTTAGCCCGGTCCCACCTCCCGGTTTCCAGGCGCAGCCAGGCCGTCTCGTAAAAAACCCGGTCGCGGACCTGCGGGTCCGTCGTGGTTTCAACGATATTTTTCAGTACAATCTCCCCCAGCACCGGGTTCCCGGTTCGCAGGTGGCACCGGGCCGCCAGGATCGAGGCCTCGACGCCCCAGGGTCCGTTGCCTTCCTCGTCGATCAGGGCCGTCAGCTCGGGCAGGGCACCTGCGACCTGCCCCTCGTCGAAAAACGCCTGACCGATACGAAAGCGGGCCTCGGCGGTTCGGGCATCATCGGGGAAAAACCGCAGAAAACGTTTGAACTCCACCCGGGCGGTTTCGTAATCCGTCGCGTCCAGAAGGTCCCGGGCGTAGGCGAACTGATCGTCGGCGGTCAGACAAAGGGGACCGTGCGTTTCCGCGGTCACGGCGGCCGCCGTCAACAGAATCATCAAAAGAGAGCAAAGCGGTTTCATGGGCGAGTTCGAGTCCACCAGAAGTCATTGTTTTCAAGGGGGTCCACGCAGTAGGATTGCCCGCCGATCATCACGATATCGCTTTCGGTCAGTTCATCGCGCCCGCAGCGCATCAGGCGGTCACAGGTCATGATCCAGCCAATCAGAAAACCATGGGTGACGACGGCGTCCTCGGCATAGGCCGAACAGGATGGCAGCATCATGCAGCGGTCCCCGTCCACCGGTGAAATCAGACGCTGGAATCCGTGGATGGCCGCCCGGGATGCCGATTGCATGGGGGAGATGCCTGACGAGGTGCAGGCGGAGGTTAAAACCAGGGCAAGGATGAGAACCGGCCCCCACCGCCGAGGCCTTTCAGCCATGGGTCACCCTCAGCACTTCCTCGATGGTGGTGACGCCGTCGATCAGCTTCTTGAGTCCGTCGATCCGCAGGGTCTTCATGCCCCGCTTGACGGCGTGGGTCTTGATGACGTTGGAGTCGGAGGTTTTTAAAATCAGACTTTTGATGTACTGGTCCATGACCATGATTTCCATGATGGCCACCCGGCCCTTGTACCCGGTCTGGAAGCACTGGTCGCAGCCCTTGGCCCGGTAGAAGGGAATGTTCTTGCATTTATCCAGGGGCAGCCCGGCCAGGTTGATCATGTGGGCGTCGGGCCGGTATTCCTCCCGGCAGTGGGGGCAGAGGGTCCGAACCAGGCGCTGGGCCAGGACGGCATTCAGGGCCGACGACAGCAAAAAGGGCTCCATGCCCAGGTCCACCAGACGGGTCACGGCACTGGCCGAATCGTTGGTGTGCAGGGTCGAAAAAACCAGATGGCCGGTCAGGGCCGACTGGATGGCGATTTCCGCCGTTTCCCCGTCCCTTATCTCACCCACCAGGATCACGTCGGGGTCCTGGCGCACGATGGAGCGCAGTCCGCTGGCAAACGTCAGGTCGATCTTGGGGTTGACCTGGATCTGACCGATGCCGTTCAGCTGGTACTCGATGGGGTCCTCGATGGTGATGATGTTGATTTCCGGCGAATTGATGGCCGAAAGAATAGCGTACAGGGTGGTGGTTTTCCCGCTGCCCGTGGGGCCGGTGACCAGAATGATGCCGTTGGGGGCGTGGATCAGCTCTTCCAGGATGTCGAGCTTTTCCTGGGGGAGACCGAATTCGGTGAGGGTCAACAGGGCCCCGGCCTTGCTCAGAAGACGCAGCACCACCCGTTCCCCGAAGGTGGTGGGTACGGTGGACACACGGATGTCCACGTCGTTCTCACCGATACGCACGTCGATGCGGCCGTCCTGGGGCAGGCGTTTTTCCGCGATATTCAGCTTGGCCATGACCTTGATGCGGGAGATCAGGGCCGACTGGATCCATTTGGGCGGTTTAAGAAGGTCATACAGAATCCCGTCCACCCGGTACCTGACCTTGAAGCTGTCCTGGTAGGGCTCGATGTGGATATCGCTGGCCCGGGCCTTGATGGACTGGGAAATGATATGGTTGACCAGCTTGATGATCTGGGATTCGCTGGTGTCGTCCAGAAGGTCGGCCGTTTCCTCGATCTCGCTGATGATGGTCCGGCTGCTTTCCTCCATGTCCTGAACCAGCTGCTGGGCCGAATCCCGGCTCAGGTCGTAGGCCCGGTTGATCACCGAGACGATGGCGTCCCGGGTGGCCAGCACGGTTTCATAGCGATCGTAATTCAGAAGCCGGGCCAGGTCGTCCAGCTGGTGGACGTGCAGGGGATCGTTGACGGCAATGCGGACCATGCCGATAGCCGAATCGTCATCGTCGTCTTCCAGAATCTCGACCTGGGTCCGAAGGGGCACCATGTGGTTCTTTTTCAAAAACTGAATGGACACCTTGGCGGTAAAGGAGGTATCGAGCCCTTCCATGGGCAGTTGGGACAGAAAGGGCATCCGGTACTGTTCGCCCACGGCTTCCAGGAACTGGGCTTCGGTCACGATGTTTTTCTTGATCAGAATCTCACTGAGTTTCAGATTCTGTTCACGGCCCAGGGCCCGGGCTTCCTCGATCTGACGGGGAGACACCTTAAACTTCTCTTCAAGGATCTGAGACAGTTGTCTGTTCATAAGAAACACTTACTCTTCCGTGGTGGTTTCCACGTTCAGGCTTTCGACCACAGGTTCGAGCTGCAGGGGTTCGGACAGACCCGCCGGATGCTTGTCCTTGCCGGGATAAAGCCGGACACGGCCTTCCTTGAGCTGGTTGATGTCATCGTATTTCCTGTTGTAAAGTTCCCGGGCTTCCTGGCCGTTTTTCACCACCCGGGAGGTCAGAAAGACATAGAGGTTGGTCTTGGACTGTGACTTTCCAATGGAACTGAACAGGTATTTGATGATGGGAATGTCCCCAAGACAGGGCACCTTATACCGTGAGTCGGTGAAGCTTTCGTCGATGAGCCCGCCCAAAACCACCGTGCTGCCGTCATCGACGATGACCGTGGTGTCGATGGTCCGTTTGAGGGTGGACGGCGACAGGCTCTGGGTGTCCCCCAGAACGCGGCTGGTTTCCTGGGCGATTTTCAGCCGGATTTTCCGGTCCTCGTTGATGTGCGGGGTGATCTTGAGGGAGATGCCCACATCCTTGTATTCGTAATTGTTGTAGTTGGTTTCCCCGCTCACGTCCTTGGTCAGGTAGGGGATTTTCTTACCCACGGAAATGCTGGCCTCCTCGTTGTCCGTGGTCAGGATCTGGGGCGTGGACAGAATCTCCACGTCCTCATCCTTCTTGTAGGCCTGGATCACGGCGCCCAGGCTGGGAAAGGACACGTTGCCGATTTTCAGGGTTTCGGAAAAGACGCCCAGGGCAAAGCCCGTGGGCAGAACGCTGACCCCCGGCGCCGTGGCGCTCAACCCCGCCAGGCCCGCCGTATTGGCGTAGCCGCTGCCGCCGTCGAACCCCGCACCCACCCCCGAGGCCTTGCCGTCGATGGTGGTATCGGAGCCCAGGGTCCATTCCATGCCCAGGTTGAAGGTCTTGTCCACGTTGACTTCCATGATCAGGCATTCGATGTAGACCATGGTCCGGGGGATATCGAGTTTCTTGATCACCTCTTCGAGCACCACGTAGTCGCTCTTGTCGGCGATGATGATCAGGCTGTTGGTGGCCTTGTCCGCCGTGATCTGGACGTTTTCGCTCTGGATGGGGGCCTTCTTGCCGGGGTCGGCGGCCGAGGTTTTCTTGGACAGATTCTGGAGCACCCCGGCCAGGTCTTCGGCCGACCCGTTTTCCAGGTAGTAGACATGGATCTTTTCCTTGCCCCGGGGCACTTCCTTGTCGAGCAGCCGCACCAGATTGCCGATCTTCTCGGTTTCCCCCTTGCTGGCCAGGACCACCACGCTGTTGGTCCGCTCGTCGGCCACGAACTGGATGCTTTTCAAGGTCTTGCTTTTCGCGCCGGCCTGGGCCTTGAACACCGTGTTGAGCAGGCTGGTGAACTTGGTGCAGTCGGCGAATTCCAAAGGAATCACCGTGATTTCCTGGCCGATGCCGGTCACGTCGATGGTGCCCAAAATCGTCATCAGCCGCTGGATGTTGGAGGCCAGGTCGGTGATGATCAGCATGTTGGTGGGGTCATAGGACAAAATACTGCTGTTCCGGCTGACCAAAGGGGTAAACAGGCGCTTGATTTCATCGGGGTCGGCGTATTTCAGGGGAATCAGCTGGGTGACCACCCGGTCGTCGGCGGGGCCCGCCTCCTGCTTGAGACGGGTGACGATGTTTTTCTGGAGCGCATCCTTGGCCGGAACGATCTTGATCAGCTTGCCCGCCTTGACCGCGGCGAAGTCATGGACCTCCAGCACCGATTCAAACACCCGGTAGGCCTCGTCGATGGACACGGCTCCCGGTGAAATGATCGAAATCTTGCCGTTGACCTTCCGGTCGATCACAAAATTCTGCCCGGTGATTTCACTGATGAATTTGATGAAGACCCGAATGTCCACATCGTTGAAATCCAGATGAACCATCTCCGGAGCCGCCCCTGGGGACGGACTTTTCGTCCCGTCTCCAGGGGGTGCGGCGAAGGCCAGGGCCGCCATCAGGAGAATCAGAAGAAAAGCCATGGCCGACGTGCCTGCGCCCACCCTGCCGTTGTTTGTCGCCTTCATGTGTCGTCCACCGTGTTTGATCCGTATCATAATGTCCCGTCTGAATGACTATTTAATATCAAAATCAAGGGTTTGAATCTGTCCACGCCGTTTGATCTCAACCTTCATGTTTTCCATGTTCTTGAGCCCGCCGTACAGCTTCATGGCATCGTCCACACTCTGGATCTTGTTGCCGTCGACCCCGAGAATGATATCCCCGTTGCGGAGGCCCAGCTGCTTGAACACCGAATCGCCCCTTATACCGCTGATGATCAGTCCGTCCGCCTCGCCGTCCTTGAAATGGGGCCGGATGCGGACATCCTTCATCAGCTTGTTCAGATCCTTCAGGGATTCATCGATCATCTCCCGCTCCACGGTGATGGTCGACGGCGGCCCCGACGGCGCCGCGTCGGCGTAATCCGGTGCCGGCATCATCCGGTGCCCGGGGGTTCCGCCCATGCCCGCGGCATCGCTGACCTCGAGGATCTGGTCCTTGCCGTTCACGTTGAGCACCACCTTGTTCCTCAGCACATGGGTGAGGGTGGCGTCCTGAATACGGTCACCGACCTTGTACAGGGCCTGCTGCCGGGTCGTCTTTTCCTCGATGACGGCAAAGGCCAGGGCCCCGCCGCCGGAAATGGTGCCCCAGAGGGTCAGTTGCAGGTCGGTTTTTTCCATGTCGTCGAGCTTCAGGTCCGCCGTGGTTTGCGGCGGAACCTCGTCATCGACCCGGAAGAGATTGCGCCCGGCCACCTGGCTGTAAGCCGCAAACGACTGACGGGCCGCGGTTTCGGCCCGGGAGGACGTAGGGACCGTTCGGGCCGCCGGCCGGACCTCCTCGATGGTCAGCGAATGGGTCAGGACCTTGTAAAAGGTTCCGGTTCCCAGCCCGATAAAGGCCGTGATCAGGATGAGATTGGCAAGGGTGAAATACCGATCGACCATGGATGTTTGATTCCTCTTCCCTATTTAAGCGCGTACCGGGGACCGGCGGCCGTCCCGGAAATGCTGAACGAAATATCGCCGTTTGCATTCATTTTTTTGCCGATCAAGGCCTCGATGGGAACGCTTTGGCCCAGGGTTTCCATGAAGGCCGGATCGGGGCGTACCGTCCCGGACAGCCGCAGCGTGCTCCGCTCGAGGGGGCTGCGGATAAAAATCGAGCCGGTCAGGGTTCCGTCGACCTCACGGCCGTCGACCGCCGCATTCTGGATCTGGACTTTCTTGCTCTTGAGTTCCACATCGGCCGTCACCTCGGGAAAAGACAGGCTTGAAATGGTGAAAAACGGCCGTTCCGGCGTCACGACCAGATCGGTGACCGAAACGCTCAAAACACCGTTGCCCCGTCCTTCGGGAGAATAACTGGCCCGGGCGTCCAGGGTGCCTTTCACCGCATAACCCGGAAGACGAGAGGCCAGAATGCTTTCCAGGGTTTCCAGCCTGACGCCCGAAACCGTGACGTTTTCCACCGACAGCTTTGCGGGGTTGCGTTCCGGAACGACGACCCGACCGGAGACCCGACCGCCGAACCCTTTGAGGACAAAGACAATCTCCGGATTTCCCCGGACCAGGGAAATCAGGCCGGGGGTGATTTTCAGGGCCTCGACCTTCACCGTAATCCTCTCCGACCGGGCCGTTAATTCCACGTCACGCAGGGACAGGGAGGCGGGAAGGGCCGGGCGGGCCTTCCCGATGGTCACGTCAAGGTCCGGAGCCTGCCGCGCAATCACGGTTTCCAGATAATCGGCGAAAAAATCCGCCGGAAAAAGAAACCACAGGAAAAAGACAAAGGTTCCCAGGGCGTACAGGGTATAAAAGATATTTTTTCTGCTGAACATGGCCATGTGCGATGTCTTCGCTTTCGTATGCCGGTCACGCACCGACCGCTCAACTCTCCTGTTTGACCGTTTCGATCTGGAGAATGGCGGTCAGCAGTTTTTTATCCTTACCGGTCTTGGTCAGGGATACCCCCCGGACGAACACCCCGTTGGGCGAGGTCTCGACCTCGTAGAGGAACTCCATCAGTTTTTTCATATCCACGCCCTGGAGCTTCATTTCCACCAGGGACAGGGTCAGCTGGGTGTCCTTCTGCACGCTTTCCGACGGTTTCATGTAGCTGATGCTGTCCTTGACCCCGGTGGTTCCGGAAAGCTGCTCCAGAAACGAGAACAAGGTAAAATTCCGATCCTTCCGTCCTGCGCTTTTCTGCATGGAACGATTTTTTTCCATCAGGTCCAGATACTCGTCCCTGAGTATCTGCATTTCCTCGAGCCGGTCTTTTTTTTCACCGATCAGCCGCAGGGTCCGTTCACGGCCGTCCACAAAGGGAGTGATCACGAACTGATAGATCGCAAGCAGAACGATCAGGGCCGCCGCTCCCCCCACAAATCCCTTTTCACGATTGCTCATCTGGATGGCCATGGGCCGCTCATCCCTTTCGACCGACCGATCAGAAATCGATCTTGAGTTTAAAATTGACCTTGCTTCCGCCGGGGTCGCCGGTGGTCGAGGTGATCACCACGGCGCTGAAATAATCGATCTTCGTCAGACGGGTCTTCATGTCTTCCACCGAAGCGAAGGTATCCGTGCTGCCCGAGATTTTCAGGTCCTCGCTGCCCAAAACAAATCGGTCGAACTCGATGGACAGGGTCTCCGGCAAAGCCCGGCTGATATCGTTGAGAAGGTCGATGAGCCGGATGTTCCCGGCCTTGCTGTCCGCGAAGGCGGACTGCTTGCGGGCCTCGGTCACGTTGGCCTTCATCTGGCTGTAGGCGTCGACGATCTTCGTGGTTTCGGGAAAGGTTTCCCGGAAAACGGCCGTCATCCGGCGATCATAATCCGCAAGGGTCCGCCGGGCGCTGAGGGTGTCATAGACCAGATTCCCGAAAAGGACCAGAAGCACCAGAACAAGAAGCACCCCGCTGTGAATCAGGCGCCCCCGATACTCGGACAGGTATTTATTCAGGGCCACAAACCGCTCGCTCAGGCGGAGACCCTTGATACCGAAGAGCCCTGCATGGCAGAGGGCCATGGCGTTCTGATACAGATCCCGGTCCCAGAGATCCGTCAGCCGCTCATCCAGGCCGAACCCCATGAAACGCCGGGCGTCCATGGGTTCCACCGGCAAACCCGCGGCCTTGGCCAGGGCCTCGTGGGCTCCCGGCGCTCCGCCCCCCGTCCCGGTCACATAAAGCATCTCGGGACTGTAATCGATCTCGTTTTGTTCACAGAACGCCAGCACGGTCCGAATCACGTTGAGGCCTGCGGCATGGGGGGTACTCGACGCAAAGGACCGGATCCCGGCGATCTGTTTGCCGTGGATCAGAAACAGCGTGCCCTCATCCCGGCCCAGATCGAGAAACAGACAGTCCTGGCGTTCCTCAAGGGATGCAATCAAACACTCGGCGGCAGCCGATCCGCCGGGCAGTACGGCCTGGACCGAAAGCCCGCCCCGTCTCAGACAGGATTCAAAGGATTCAAGAAGATTTTTGTTGACCGCGGCCGAAACCAGGCGGCTTTCCTCGTCCTCATCCGCCTGCTCCCGAACGATAAAATCCATCGCCAGCTCATCAACGGCGCCGGGCATCACCGGTTCAAGTTCGAAGGGCAGAACCTGCCGGATTTTCTTTCTGTTTCGAAAGGGTACGGAAAGATTGCGAAACGACATGTCAATGGCGGGGAAGGACACCATGGCGTCGGCCGTTGACAGATCCATGGTCTGAGACAGGGTTTCAAGCATCCGCAGAAGGCGTTCACCCCGTTCGTCCCCGTCGGATTCCGGTCCGGCCTCGTCCCGGGGTGCCTCGATGTGGGCCAGCGCCTCGATCACATGCCCCTGGAGGGTGCCCTGAACCAGAACGGCGGTCAGTGAATCCCGCCTGATGTCGAGTCCGAGAATTTTTCTGCTCATATCCTGTCCGCGGGTGAATTCACCCGGATCGCTGATGACCTGAAATTGCCCTGCCGTTTACGCGCCCCCCTTCTTGAAACCGGAGAAGGGCCGCAAACACTGTTAACCTATAGCTCAATCGGCCTTCCAACTCAAGACCGTATAGTGTCCCTTTTTATCGTCACGCTGAATGACTGCCGTGACGGTCCGCTGTGTTTCCCTGCTCGATGCCGTGCAGGCAATGGAATACACGTCACTTGCCGTGGTGATCAGATCCGTCCGGATACCGCTGTCCTCGCAGCCGGGGCAGTTCAGATACCAGGTGCCGGACAATTCGTTGACAAACCCGTCTTCGGTCCGTTCCTTCCGGTAGTCATCGATGGCCTGGGCCGCAATGGAATTTTCAAGGTCCGAACGACTGTCCGGCATCAGAGCCATGATCACAGGCAAGTCTGCCGTATTTATATTGATTTTCCCCGGATAAGTAAACAGCGTTTTTTTTTCGCCCTGATCCTTGGCCTTTTCGGCAGGGATCATGCCGTAGACCGTGAGCAGGTCACTCAACCGGTAACCCATTTCCACGCGGCCGAGCATCTCGGGTGTGATGCCCTTGATCTGGGACAGCTCGTCCAGGGTCCTAAACGGACCGTTGGCCGCGTTGTAGGGGGGCGTCAGGCTTTCGTAATAATCGCTTTCCACCCCGTTGATGCCCGTGACCGCATCGTCATCTCCCCTGTCCAGCCAGTCCTTGATGCAGTTGATGATATCGCTGTTTTCCCCAAGGCTGTCGATGGATTCGTCGGGCGGGTTCAGCATGTTCAGCACCGTTTCCCAGAGGGTTTTCTGGGCGGCGTTGAACTCCCGGCCCTCCGGATAGGCAACCAGCGCATTAACCTGGATTTTTCCGAGTTCGTCGATGATCGCCAGCTTGATCGTCGCGTCCTGTGCGGGAAAGGCCGCCAGAAGTTCGTCGATTTTCAACGGATCGGCCCAGGTTTCCTGGAGGGTGTCGGTCTCGGACGTCCGCTTGTCCTCCATCAAAAGGCCGATCCCCAGATGGATACCCGAGACGGCCAACTCGTAAAGCCGTGCCCGTTCCATGGACTGGTGGGCCTTGGCGACCTTGCCCCGAACGTTCCGGTTCACCTCGGACACCAGGGCGAAAATCACGAACAGCACGGTGATGGTGATCAGAAGGGCCACACCCCGCTGGTTGAACGATGGTTTCAGAAGATCCCGGGGTCGACATATCATGATGTTTTCTCCCGGACACACCGCAGATGAATCCTCGTATGAAAGGTCATCACGCGGTCCTCGTCCTCGATTTCCATGCGTATGACCACGGCGGAGGGTGTGGCGTAACCGACTTCGTCGGAATCGGAATCCCAGCTGTCGTGTTCGGTCCCGTCCTCATCGACGTAGGTAAACGTGAGGGCCTTGATCCTGCGGAGAAGCACGGGGTCCGACCGCCGTTTCTCGAAGGCCTCTGAGAAAAAAATCCTGTCCGATCGCCGGAGCACCCATCCGTATTCCCGGCTTTCATCCATGTAATACACCACCTCGGCGATTCCGCCCCGCTGATCCCGATTGACCGGCAGATGGGACAGGGAGGTGAATCGAAGCTGCGGGAACAGGGTCCCGCCCAGCGGTTCCGTGCCCCCGTCGAAACGGTAGGGATCGGGATCGTCACCGAATCCGGGCGGACTGTAACCGGGCTTCTGCACCACGAACAGGGCTTCCAGATCACGCTGCATGATGCCCATGGCTCCGTAAGCCATCTCGTCCACATCACCGCCCTGGTTGATCATCGCCGCACTGAAGGCAATCTCCCGGAAACTCGTGAACACCACCGACACCACCAGGGTGAAAATAAAGATGGCGATCAGCACCTCGATCAGGGTGAACCCCCGGGTTTCGGCCGTATCAGCGTTCATCGTCCTCCACATACCTGTAGGCGGTCAGGTCATAGGTATTTTCCCCGTCGTTCAGCACCACCTGAAGATCGATTTTCTTGAACCGTCCGGCGGTTTCGCCGAGCAGCTCATTCTCCACATCGGACACGCGAACCGTATACGAATAACCGTCGTCGTCCTCACCGAAGTCGCCGCTCTGATCGGACAGATCCCGTGATTCGACCTCCAGTTCCGCCAGTTTGGCCTGGGCCAGAAGAGGCGCCCGGGTATAGAAACGGACCGCATGGCTCACCGACAGGGTCTGGATGTGCAGGGAGTACACCGCAAAAAATCCCGTGGCGATGACGGCCACCGCAATGACCACCTCAAGCAGGGTGAATCCCGATTGTCCGTGCTGCGTCCTCAACATCGGCCCGTTATCCCGTATCACTGTTTGTTTCGTATGAGAAATCATTCGTCGAACATCACGAACCCGTCCCTGATCCCCACCGGAGGAAGAAACGGCTCGATCACGAAGGACAGCTTGTCCCTGTCGGCGTTCTCCATATGAATGACGGCATGGTCGCAATAGCCCTGGGGGTAGAAAAAGACCTCGGACCGCGTGTCGTCCTCCCGGCCCGGAAAAGGATAGATGATATCCACCAGACGGATATCAGGCGGCAGGGCGAACCCGCTCTTTCGAGCCTCGGCCAGGGCGTCTTCCTCCATCCCCTCTTCGGAAATCCAGAAGGCGTTGGCCGAAATGTCCACATGCAGAATATAACGCACCTGTTTTTTCACGGACAGCCCTTTGAGATGCTCCACATTCAAAACCACCCACCGGGAGACCCGGTCTCGGTTGTCCATGTAAAGCAGGCCGTCCATCCGGGGAAGGGCGAAACTGAACATCAGACCGATCAGTACGATCACGACAATGATTTCGATAAACGTGAAACCCCGTTGATCGGCCATGGGTCATCCTCATCCCGTGTTACGGCGCGATGATGCGCCAGGCTCCGGCAGGGCACCGCTCGATCAGTCGCCCGCCGTCAACGCCCTTGTTATTCGATTTCCCAGTTGTTGATATCCTTGTCCTCATCCTCCCCGCCGCTCATCCCGTCCTTGCCGTAGGAAATGATGTCGTACTCCCCGTGGACCCCGGGGCAGATGTAGATATAATCGTTACCCCAGGGATCCTTGGGCACGGTGTTTTTCTGAAGGTAGCCCCCCTTTTTCCACTTCTTGGGGAGGGTGCCGGTGGAGGGCGCCTCGACCAGAGCCTGGAGGCCCTGCTCGGTATCGGGATAGATCCCGTTGTCCAGCTTGTACATGCCCAGCGCCGTCTCAAAGGACTTGATGTTGGCCTTGGCCGATTCGATCTTGGCGTCGTCCACCCGGCCGAGAATCTTCGGGGCGATGATCCCGGCCAACAGGCCCAGCACCACAATCACCACCAGCAGTTCGATCAGGGTAAACCCCCTTCTGTCCGTCCATACGCCGTATTTCATGGTCCGCGTTCTCCGTGTCATGACGTGATTACAATGAATAATGACAAAATCAGAGGCCCGGCGGCCCCGTCTCGTTTCCTTCAAATCCGTTCGTATGTTCCATATAGCATCAGCCCCCAAAGATCAAGGATCATTCAAGCACCGCAGGGAGCGCGCCCTGTATTAGGGACATGCAAATTATTTGATGAACCGCTCAAATTTCCTTCCCCGTCACTCTCCATGTCCTTTTGCAACGAGGCCTCGAGATTATTTCCTGATTGCCGTCCTTGTTTTCTCCAATTTCATAGCGCCGGCCAATGAAAAAGCAGCCCTTTGCCATCGGCAAAATCCGCCATGCCTCAGAGAATGCGTAGTTCCGCCTTCCGCTGCTACCGCAGCAGGAATATTAACAATGATTTGATCAAAAAGGACGAAAATGCGTCAGGAAGACAGTCGCTTGAGAGAAAACATCCCGTCCAGCCCTTTGATGGGCTTGGGTTTTTTCTCATGACGGGACTGGAAGACGTGCTTGAACATCCGGTAGTGATCT
>NZ_BAAHXV010000048.1:0-29512 GCF_054657895.1 Desulfatiferula olefinivorans
TGCTTTATTGTGGCCGTGTGGCCAAAAAAAATGGCCCCCCGTATTTTAGCGAGGGCTTTTTCAGGATCGACTAATCCAAGGCTTGGGCAACGGAAATCGTTTCAGCATCTCATTGAACTTTTCCCAGTTGAGGCAGTTCCTTTTGCCTCGGCGATTCAAGCACTTGAATAGAAGCATGACAACCTCCTTGGGAAATTTCGTAAGTCCGTGCAGATTGTCAGTGACTCCATAGTAGCTGTAATGCCCTCTCAACTTGGATTTGGCTATGGCCCAGAGGTCTTTGGTCTTCATGTTTATAGACTTCTTCAGCCACTCCTTGAAGGCCTTCAGCTTGGCGGTAAATTTCTTTCGGGATGTCACTCGCTTCATTCGAAACCCTTTGCCATCCTTGCGTGTCCCGCAATAGTGAGTCAGGCCCAGAAAATCAAACGTCTCAGCCCTTTCCCCCTTATTCCTGGCATACTGGACAGCAAAACGTCCAAACTCCATCATCTTGGTTTTCGTCGGCTCCACCTCAAAACCAAACATTCCCAGACGTTTACCCAATTCCGTGTGAAAACGCCCTGCGTCCGTTTTGTACTGGAAACACACCACGAAGTCATCCGCATATCGGATTATCCTGGCATAGTCTGTTCAGGTCTTGCAGTATTTCTTCTCAAACCACAGATCAAGTGCATAATGAAGATAGATATTTGCAAGAAGCGGAGATATCACTCCACCTTGCGGAGTCCCCTCATCGCTGACCGTCACTATCCCGTCTTCATATACCCCTGCCCAGAGAAACCGCTTCACCATACGGTGAATTCGCTTGCCCTTGATCCGGTGGGACAGGAATTTCAACTGCCATTCCTGATTTACATGGTCAAAGAATCCTTTAATATCGGCTTCGACGACGAGGTTGACCGGATGGTTTTCCACAGTGTCGCTCAGTGCCCGAAGTGCGTCGTGGCAACTCCGAAACGGACGGAAGCCATATGAGTCTTCAATGAGGTCCTGCTTGTACACGCACTCCATGATCCTTCCCATGCCCGCCTGGACAAGCTTATCCTCAAGACTCGGTATACCAAGAGAACGTTGCTTGGTGCTACCCGGCTTCGGTATGTATTTCCGCCGGACTGGCTGTGGCCTGTACGCCATGCGATGCAACCGGCTCGTCAGATTTGTCAGATTGGCGGCCAGATTTTCGGTGTACTGATCCTTCGTCATTTTGTCAATGCCTGCGGCGCCGTCTTTCCTAAGCCGTCCGAAGCACTCCCGTAAAAGTTCCTCGTTCATCAGATGATACAAGCTGGTGAATGAAAACCGTCTGTCTTTACGGGCTTTCTCCCCTGATGCGAAACAGTTTCGTTTCCATCGTTTCCCCGTCTCTGCGGACGGACGATGTTTTCTCACCCGCGCTACCATGTGTAGCCTTCCTCCCTCTTCAGTTGTCCGGCATACTCTCCACACTTCGAAAGAGACACAGGGCCTCTCGGGTTGCCGTGCAATCACTGTGTCAGGCATGCCATGGTCTACGACTCTGGGGAACCAAATACACCTTGCCATTATCGGTGCACCTGTGTTGACTTCCATTTCTTTACTTATGTCGTCATTCCCATCGCGTCGTTTACGGGGCTCAATCCCTTCAACCTTCCGGCTTACAACCTGCCTGGTCGCTGTCTTACGCTTAAAGCTGTATGTTACTACAAAGCCTCCAAAGACTCGCTACCCGGTGGGTGGCCTTCCTTCCGGGGCGGGATTCTCACCCGCTTGATTACACGACCTTGCCCGGCCGCACTAACGATTTGACCCCGAATACGCCATTCCATTCAAATGTTCAATCAGAATACGCCTTACTTCTTCAATAACCAATGGTTCCACATGGCAGCTGTGCCCATAGGGTACCACCAGTTCAGACGCAACCCCATCGAGATGGGCACTCTGATACGCGACCACTCCGTCATCACCGGCCGGGGGTTGTTCATCACCGTCAATGGCAATGATCGAGTGGGCCTTGATATGATCCGGAAACGGCATTTCAGCAATTGCGAGCAGTCCGGGATTATCGGGAGACATGCTGTCGACACTGGTTCGTGCCATGTTGACTTTAATTTGTTCCAGAACAGAATGACGCTCCGAAATCTTTAACAGGTCCGCACCGGCCTGGACGGCTTCCCCCGGCAGGGCGACAAGTCGTGAAACCAATTTACGGATGAATGATCCGGCAAGAATACTCCCCCTGTGCGGCGTGGCAATAAAAATGACCCGGCGAACTTCCGGCAAGGGCTTAAACACCGTGTACTGCCTGACAAGGGTCTCTTCTTCCGGTGAAAGATCGAGTTCATCGATTGTTTTGCCGGTCAACGTCTTGAACAGCGTTTCCTCGGTGTCCACCACGGTCATCCGTGCCAGCAGTCCACCCTGGCTGTGCCCCATGATGACGATATTTTTCAAGGCGGAATCTTCTCCCGAAGGATCACACATGCTGACGTGCTGTTCTACGGACTGCCTGAAATGGGACGCGGAAAAAACCACCGGCTTTCCACTGTCATACAAATAAAGCCAGATTTGGAAACGGCTCCGGATCAGAGGGTCGCCGATCAGAGCATTGAGCATCGCTGTCCAGGTCACCGGGCTGCTCATGGTGCCATGGACCAGCACCAGTGGAATCAAACCCTTTTGATAGGGCTGGACCGGATAAATCCCAGGTTCGTAGAGAGTTCGGCCAAGACGGAACAACTTTCGACCCACGCTCCACAAAAACGGATCTTTAAATGAATAGGCGATCGGGACGGTCAAGTCCATTTCAAGGGGGATTTTACGGTTATTGATCACGATCTCGGTTTCATCCTGTAACGAATAAACACTGATTTCTCCCGAGCACATCCCCTTATCAAGGTCACGGACAGTCCCCTTGACATCCAGAAACACAGTGGCCGGGGTGGCACCCCCCAAGGGTTTATCCGGTGTTCGCTTACGAACGGCGATGATGGGGACACCGAGCCCCGGCGTCCTGTTCCGGGTATCCAATCCATGGACTTCGAATGAATCCGCCGGATAAATGGTGGAATAATCGTCAGGATTCCAGGGAGTTTCCTTTTTCTTGAGAATCAGCTCGATCTCACCCACCGGCAAAGGGACGGATTGTTCCTTGAGCCGTACCTTGCCTTCCGAAAATGTCAGAACATTGGCCAGACTCCGGTTATAAAGGTCACAGGCCATTCTGAACCGCCTGTCAAAAGCGCCAGGCGGGGGGTCACCGCCCTCACCCATCAAAAAAAGATGGGCATAAACGGCCGAACCCAGGAAATACTGCTTGGGGTCAACCTGTTCATCGGCATCAGCAAAGGCATCGGTATCAAGGGCCGTGCCATGGGGCACCACCGGTCGCTTCATGGCACGACGACGATCGGATACCGCTTTACGGGCTGTCAGCAGGCATAGTTCCGACAAAGCCAGAAGCACATCCCGTCGTTCGTCATGGCAGGCGATTTTGTGGAGTTGTTCGACGAGCAGCCCAGGGTCTTTCTTAAACCCTCGTTCATTTATTCCATAACGGCTCAGAACCACCGAAGTGTAACTGCTGTATGTGTTTGCTGTAAGAGCGCTGATGTTAATCTGATCGTAAACCTTTGACACTGTCACCCTGGAAACGCCCACAGGGGTTGAGCACCCACACACCACGGCAACCAATGCCAAAAAGACCCCTATCAGGACATGTTGTTTTATGGTGTGGTTCATAATTTCAATTCGTTTTTCCATGTCATCCTCACAGTTCGGAATACCAGTCCATACCCGGAAGCCCCTCACGGATCATCCGTGAAAAATCGGTCGCATCATCGGCCGATACAGCCCGGGCATTGATCCGGCTTATTCTTTTGAGTTCCTCAAAGGCAAGGGACGTGTCGATAATTCCTTTTTCATAGGCATACCGGTCCGAAAATCCGTTGAGGATAATTGACCAGTGCCATTTTGCCCTTTCGGGCAGGGCGTGTTTCCTGGTTAGCCGGTATGAGCTGGTCATGCAGTTTTCGGTCAAGGCGTTGTACCATTCTGGATGGTTGTGCAGGTGATTGATTCTTTCCAGATATTCCATCAGGGCATTCCGGGCATTGTCAACCGAAGCGATCTTCAAGCGATATAGATAGACGTCTTCACCCTGCCTTACATTTGTTCGAAGCCGAACCAGATCCCTTTCATCCCCTGCAAGGTAGATCAGCTCAAACTGCCGGAAAAAACCTTTGATCGCCGAGTATTCCTCCCCTTCCTCCTTTCGCGTTTCTATGGAAAAACAGAGGTATCTTCCATCGTCAAACCCGAAACTGACCATCGTGTGCGCAATGTACCTGAGCCCCCAGTCCGAAAGGATCATATCCACACTCCGGAGTTTGGACAGATCGTAGACTCGGGTTTCATAGCTCGGTATGAATTCTTTCTCCGTGATGTATTCGATATTCCGAACATAATGAACAACGACGATATCACCTGTGATATCTACATAGGGCATGAACGCAACATCCGGCTGCCAGTTTCGTTCATGGGCCGGCTGCCTCAGAAAAAATGCGGACAAGGGGATAAGAAATAAACAAAGGCAGGATAGAACCACACGCTTTTTCGGTAAAATTAAAATGAATCCCAAGTGAGCCGCTGCGTATGAACAGGATACGACCACACAGAAGGCCGAGGGCCAGCTGCCATACCATAACGAAACGGCACCCCATACGCAGAAAGGCAGAAGAATCAGAAAATAAATAATACGCCTCATGATGTTTTCCATAGATTAATTCTATCAATACGTCAGATCACTTAAAGATGCCGTATACGTCATCATGATCTGGAAGCCATTATAACTTTCCCGACTGAATGAACTTTCATAATCAAGTCTGGCTGTACTTATTTTGCCACATAAACCCACCAGACCACCGTCAGCAAGCATAAAATCGATACCGCAGCGGAGATATGCGCCATAGCCGAAAGACGATTCGGTTTCATTGATATGAATGGTACCGCTTGCTTCCATGAAGTCGGAGTCCACGTCCATGTGGCCCCAGTTCAGAGTCGCCCCAGCACCCGTATACAACCGGACTGCCGCATCGGGATCTGTACTGATAAATCCACCCATCAGGACGTTGCCCATCACCATTTTATTCTTCAGGTAGACAAGGGTCTCACCGCCGTTGCTGATGATTTTTGATTCATCCCTCAGCCATGAAAGCTCTCCGCCAGCCTCAAATCCAGCGATGACAGCCCTGCCCGTTGCAATGGGGATCTGGCCCACAATGCTTAATACTGGTAATGTAGACACCCCTGTTGAAAGATTATCTGTTGAATCCTTAAGTGTTGTGGAGTCTTCGTCGAGAATGAATATCCCGAACATGGCCTGGATCATAGTGTCGTCAGACATGGGTGTGTTTTCGGCAAGGGAACGTGTGGTCATCAGTAAAACAAAAACGATAGAAAAAATACAGCGCGAAAACACAAATCTAAGCGTGCTGCTAATCATTGGGATGATCCTTATAACTCATTATCTAAAACCATTGAATATTTTCCAGTGTCAATAAGCCGTTCCTTTTGCATTCAAGAGCCGTTTGTTAAAAAGGATGACCTATAAAAAGCTGCACGAAAACATCTTCAGGTGAGGCGGCCAAATCCGCCCTCAACACGATATTGTTGGCCATGACGCGTAGGCCAACACCCAGTGTTTCCTTCATGTCTGAATGAAGCTCACTGAAATTCCAGTTGTGCGCCACCCGCCCCAGTTCGGCAAAAGCCACCACTTGAAACCAGTCCACATCAAGACGGTTGCCCAAAGTCACGTTTTCCAACGGATTCCAGTGCAGTGTGTGACGATATTCCGACCCGTAGTAAATGGCCGACCGGTCATTGAAACGGGTGGCTGGATAGCCTCTGAGCCGGAACAGCCCCCCCAGGTTCGCCCCTTTATAGGACGGTGGCCGATGATGGACAAGGGTACCGTTGTCCGTATGGGAGTCGTTCCATGACAGGCAGTCCGTGGTCCAGAAACTGAACGTCAGCACACGCTGCCGGGCTGTTTCCGACGGGCCCAGGTTGATATAGTCATCCATCTCAAGCCCCACGACGGACCAGGGCCGTGAACTCCCGAAGTCTCCCCAGTCAAAGGAATAATAGAGCCTCTGGGAACTCCCATTGGACGGATTGAGATTGAAATCTCTGTTGTCATAAACAATCGCCACATCCGTCCCTGCCGTTTTCTGAATAATATCGCCCTCATCATTATCCAGGCTCTGATTCCGGTAAAAGGGTGTCAACTCCAGATAGGTCCGGCCTGTTTTCAGGGGATTCCAGGATCCCACATCGTCATCAGAGGAAACACAGATCCCGTTTATAATTTTAAACCGGGGCAAGGAGGGATCCTCGCCATGACCGATGGGCAGAAGATATCTGAGCCTTACATCAAACCACATATCATCTCCATCGGCCTCAATAAAATTATCCTTGCTGGAATCGTTGGTTCCGGCATCTTCTTGTGGGAACTCCGGGTTGTTCAGGATGTATGACTGAATGTTTTCATACCGGCCCACAGAGGCCTGGGGATCGATAATCAGCCGCTTGCAGAACGGGGCCCTGTAATTCCGGACCATCATAAACAGCATGTAGGTCCCCTGGGCACTCACCAGGCCCGTGCCTACAGTCAGCATCCTGTCCTGGCCATACCCTTCGGCGACACCGGCCAGGCCGACCCCTGTTCCGATCGTCGAGTTGTAAAACGGATAGGGAAGAATAAGAAGTCGTTTGGACGGTTGGTCAGGCTCCATTTCAACGGATGATTCAATACCCTCCAAATCGGCAACATACCCGTGAACACTCATAGCCATAAGGGCCCAGATCAACAGGGCATACCCGGCCAACATAGTGAGCCGGCCCATGGAACGCGTTTGAATTACGTTTCGTTTATTTGGAAACCTGATCATATCGGCACATTTTCGGGATAAACCCTCGTTTATCTTAAAAAGTCAGTTCTCTGGCGAATTCCCCGGAGACATTCAACCGTCCCCGTCGTACGACCCATTTATATTTTGCCATGCGCACGGTCGGTAAAGGCTCTGAGGCGTTTCGCCCAGTATTTGAAAGCTTCCTTTGCCGATCCGAGTTTTGAAAACCTTTCGGTAAAACCTGCAATCTGCTCATCCTGAGCCACCGAAATCACGTCTTCGGTCATAGAATCAATAACAATCAGCTCGACACTGGTCCTCCCTGATCCGGTCCAGGCTCCTGTCGAACCTTTTTTAATCATACTGACTCCAAGTCCGATGGGAACGATCGTGGATATACCACTGATAACCGGCTTGCTCTGCTTGAGCCCGGTTATGGCTATTTTCAACCGGGCAACACCCGGACCGGGTTCGGTTACCACTGGATACGTGTCTTTGTAGGCATCAATGATTTCCTGCTTGAATGTGTTGGAAAGCTCGACAAGCTGTTCAGCCTCAATCCCCTTGTACTCCGAATCTTCCGCAAAAAAATAGACGATATTGTCGAGCATGATTTTGTCATATTTCGAAAAATCCGTTCCGGGTTTCTGCCATCTCAATTTGGCTCCGCCCTCCGGCCCGTGTTCCAGGTACTGGTAATACCCTTTGAGGAATCCGGGTTGTTTTGGCGTGGACGAGGCGCAGGAAAACAATGTTGCCGTAACAGCAATTACAATGAGTATCCCCATGCGATATGACGTATTCATAACAATCTCCTTTTTTTAAACGTCACTCTGTGAATCCGTTGGCCTAACGGATCGATAAAAAATACACCCGAACGTATTTACTGCCGGACACGCATTTTTCCGTCCGCGCTTTTAAGCAAACGGACCCGGTCTCCAACGGTAAAGTCGTCATCCTTTTCCTGGACAACCACCAGTATCCGGCCGTCATCCGTTTCAAGCTCGATCTCCAGACCAGGACGCGTTTTGCCGGCACGTTCCGCGGCGCTACCCACTGCAGCACCGGCCAAGGCCCCTCCGACTGCTGCCAGCTTGCTTCCCCTGCCGCCACCCATGGTCGAGCCCACAATCCCCCCGGCAACGCCCCCAGCCATGGCACCGCCGCCGGTTTCCTCGTGCTGAATCGTAACGTCAGACACCCTGAGTATGGTTGCGTAATAAACTTCCATGGCCGACTGGGCCTGGCCTTGCCTGTAAGTCTTACTGCCCATGCTGGTCGGCTGACAGCCTGATACGATAGCCAGTAGGGCAACAAAGACCACGCCCAAAAAAAATTTCCTTTTCATGATCTGCTTCTCCTTATCAGTTTGAATCACACCGTGATTTATGAACGGTCTTTCATTCATCCGGGCCTGTTAAAACAGGCTCTTGGGCAAGAGTGTCTGAACCTGGACACGCATGGTCCAGCGTGGCCCGATGTTGTCGGGTTTTTCCACGTTGTAAAACGCCGCAGCCGATATATTGAGGGGAAGTTTTCCAACAAAGGAGAGCTTTCCGACACCGCCGCCGACCGGTACCGTCCACCTATCATCGCTGTCAGCCTTCCAATTTGCCGTAATAACCGGAGAGGACGTCAGATACCATCCGTTTGGCAGGTTGTAGTTGACAAAGTACTGGATCAGCATCTGGTTGACGCTTGAACGGTCACTGTCTCCGCCATAGGACCAGAGGTTCTGGGCCAGAATACCGAATACCCAGGGTTTCGGCATGGTCAGAACAACCGCCGCCGGGCCGGCACACCACTTTTCCGACCCCAACCGTTCATCCGACGCCGTGGGGAAAGATAAAATGGGACCTGCGCCCCAGATCACGTCCCCCTGATCGGCAGGGCCGAAAAAAAGCGACATATTAAGATCCCCAAGACCGTCTTTACTGCCCTGACCGTTATAGAATTCCGGCTGGTGGACGATCGGTAAAATGGTCCGGGTGATCATCATCCAGTCGTCATTCAAGTTGAATGGGACCACCGGCTGAATATTCACGATGTTCTGTGTTTTATCCAGAGGGCCGTAATCAAAGTTGGTGTTGCTCTGAACGGGTATGCTGATCAGGTCTGCCATGGGGTTCTGGGACGCACTTCTCAGTTCGTCACTTTTGTTTTCTCCGGGCTCGACATCGCCGTCGCCCTGATAGGCGGTAAGCACACCCGGGAGAACAAATAGTAAGACTGTGATTAACATCACATAAAATATTCGCATCGTTGCTTTGGTTTTCATATTTTTCAAATTCCTTTATTTTATTGCCCGGGTGATCGGGGCTATTTCCTTACAAATACCACCTCATAGGTCTGATCCACAGCCGCCTGGTAGTATTCGCCGGCCAGCACGTTCTGTTCAGGGTAATAGAAGAGGGTGTAGGTGCAATCCGGATAACCCTTGTCCTGCAGTTTAACGAACAGTTCGACACGCCCCTCGCGGGTGCCGACCCTGCTTTGCGCCACATGGATCTCGCCGGGGTTGAAGTAGAAAACATCCACCGTTCCGTCTGACATGACATGTGCAACGCGAAGGGTATAGTTCCCATCCAGACGGGCCCATTCCCCGGCAAGAACATTGTAGTCCAATGGTTGAGCCGAGGAGGCACTGGCGGCCATCACCACCAGGGTCATGCAAATGGCCAGAGCGCCCCATCCGGCTATCATTATTCGTTTCATAAAGCTGTCCTTGGTCATGACAAACCATTTGCGGGAAGCCCACAGTGGACGTCCCGGCAAATGGTTTTATCATCCCTCATCATCCGATGGGGTTATATGAATCGTTTACTGAGCCTGCAGGTTCTTGAAGTAAAGCTTGCTCAGCTTGCCTTCGAACGCGAAGGGAGCCTTGTCAAAGTAATCATCAGCCACCGGGGAGCTGGTGTCCATGCCCACATCGAAGGTTTCCGAAGCGGTGAAGACGACCGGTAAGGTGCGCTGAACCTTGCCCTGGGCGGCCTCTTTGCCGTTGATCCAGAACGTCACATCGGCTGCTGCGGCCCGCTGCAGAGGCGTGCGCATTTCAAAGGCAATGGTCACGTCCCCGGCCGGCAGGGTGCCGACTTTGATCTTGTCGCGCTTGAGCAGCAGGGCACTGTACTCGTAGTAAAGTACGCCGTCCAGGGCATAGAGGCTCACGCCGCCGGCATAGCCGCCCATGGCAAAGATCACGCCGTTGACCTTTTCCGGCACTTCTGCCTCGATCTCGGCCCGGATGTTGCCGTTGCGCACGTTGGGTGCTTCACTTTCAGGAATACGCGTCATCCCTTCAAAAAGGGTCCATTCCGTATTTGAACTGCGTTTCATCTCCTGAGGGTTGAGACCGGTGTACATGGAACCGCCGATGGGCAGAACGTTGTTTGCCCTGGCTTCTTTCATGAAAAGTGCTTTAAGTTCTTCAAGCTTTTCTGGGTACTTGGATGCCAGGTCATTCATCAGCGAATAATCCTTGCTGGTGTCAAACAGCTGCCATTGATCCTTCATAGGGTCCCACTGGGCAAGATTCGGCATTTGCGCGACCCACGGTTTCTTGGGGCCGAAGGTACTGGCCATCCATCCGTCGTGGTAAATACCCCGGCTGCCCAGACACTCGAAGTACTGGGTCTTCTTTTGCTCCGGAGCGTTGGGTGAGTCGAATGTGTAAGCGAAACTGACACCGTCGATGGGATCCTGTTTATGGCCATCGACGACCTTGGGCGCCTTGATACCCAAGACATCGTAAATGGTGGGCACGATATCGTTGACGTGGGTGAACTGGGGACGCGGCGTCTTGTCCGGCTTGATGCGCTTGGGCCAGGAGATGACCATGGGCGTGCGCGTGCCGCCCCAGTCGGCGGCAATCAATTTGGTGTATCTAAAGGGACTATCACCGGCCCAGGCCCAGCCTGCGTTGTATAGGTTGTCCATCTTGGGACCGCCGATGGCGTCGAGCCCGCCCAGCTTCTCAGCCACAGCTATGTGTTCGGCCACCGTGCTCGGGATTCCGTTTTGTGAGTTGAGTTCCGCCACGCTGCCTTCGATGCCCTCTGCCGAGGCGCCGTTATCCGAAAAAATATAAATAACCATCGTGTTGTCGCGAATCCCCCGGTTCTCAAGTTCGTCGATCAGTTTGCCCACCTGGGCATCGGTATGCTCCAGGAATCCGGCATAGACCTCCATCAGGCGCGCCTGGAAAGCACGTTCTTCCTTGGGAATATCCTTCCAGGCAGCCATGCCTTCCGGGCGGGGTGCCCGTTTCGTATCAGCCGGGATCCAACCCATTTTCTTCTGACGTTCGAAGACCCGTTTTTGGTAGGCGTCCCATCCGTCGCTGAACTTGCCCTTGTACTTGTCGGCCCATTTTTTGGCCACGTGATGGGGGCCATGCACGGCGCCCGGCGTCCAATACATCAAAAAAGGCCGATCCGGGTTTACGGCGAGATGTCGGCGCATCCAGGTAATGGCCTTGTCCGCCATGGCCTCGGTCAGGTGGAAGTCTTCGTAGTTGTCCACATGCGGCATTGAAATCGGCGTGGTGTTCTCCCACAACGTGGGCTCCCACTGGGAGGTCTCACCCGCGAGGAAACCGTAGAAATAATCAAAACCCCGCCCCGTAGGCGTGCGGTCGTAAGGACCGTTAGCGAGCTGATCCACCGGTGTGTTGTGATCCTTGCCGAAAGCCGACGTGGCATAGCCGTAATTGCGCAACACCTCGGCAATGGTCGCCGAAGACTTGGGAATCACGCCTCTATAGCCGTCCCAGTCGTTGGCAAACTCGGCGATGATGCCCGCTCCGACCCGATGGTGGTTGCGGCCGGTGAGCAGTGATGCCCGGGTGGGAGAGGACATGGCCGTGGTGTGAAAGCGGTTGTAGGAAATCCCCTGCTCGGCAAGTTTTGAAAGGGTCGGGGTGTGTATCTCCCCACCAAACGTATCTGCCTGGCCGAACCCCGCGTCATCGAACATGACAATGAGGATGTTGGGGGCATCCTTGGGTAGACGTTGGGGTGCCTTACGCCATTTGTGCACGGATTCCTGCATGGTGGGCCCGACCTTGCCGCCCATAGGCGGTTCGGGGAACGGCAGGGCGTCTTGGGCATGTGCACTCATCACGGTGCCCCCGACAAGCGTGGCGCACAATGATGTAGTTACACTCCTGATCAGTTTACGCTTTTTTTTGTTCATGGTTGATTCTCCATTTTCGTTGTGCCCCATGGACACGGGTTTAAATTCACAGATTGTTCATGATTTGCTGTTGCCTCAGAGCGGCAACTATGCGCTCCACTTTTGGCAGGGCATGGGCGTAAAACGCTTTCAACCCGCTGCAAAGGTAGTTGAGCCCCGGCTCACCCTCCGGTGTGCAAAGGAGCCTGTTTTTGGGGCATTCACCCCGGCAGTCGCTGAGATACTCACAGGTACGGCAATACCCGGGCAGGGTCTCGGATTTGGCATAACCGAATTTGACCTGCCCCCTGAAAAGGACGATGTCGCGAAGACGGTTTTCATGAATATTTCCGATCTCGTGTTGCGGATAGACAAAATGATCGCAGGAATAGACCCTGCCGTCGTTCTCAACGGCCACGGCCTTTCCACAATTTTCGGCATAAACGCACATCTGCGGCCCGAGCCCCAGGTGTTGCGAGACCAGTGTCTCGAATTGATTCACCATGACACGGCCCAAATCCCTGGTGCACCATTCGTCAAAAACCGCGCATAAAAAAGTGCCCCAGTCCTCCGGACGTACTGACCAGTCCGTCACGATGGATTCCGGAGGGTCGTGCAGGTATCCTTCGCGCCACCTGGGCGCCGTATGCTCGAATCCTCTGGGTTCGACAACGGGTGTAAACTGGATATGGGTCGCCCCCAGCTCTTTTCTCAAAAACCGGTAGACCTCAAGCGGATGCGACGCATTCAAACGGTTGACACTGGTCATGGCATTGAAGGGTACGCCGAAACGTCTTAAGAGTCCGGCCGCCCGGATCACCTTGCGGAAGGTCGGTGATCCGTCTTTTGCTTTACGAAAGGCATCGTGCAGGTGTTCCGGACCGTCGATGCTCAGACCCACCAGAAAGTCGTTCTCTTTGAGAAAACGGCACCACGACTCATCAATCATCGTACCGTTGGTCTGAAGATCATTCAGGATCGTCTGGCCGGTTTTGGCGTACTTCTTCTGCAGGGCCACGGCTTTTTTGAAAAAATCCAGACCCCGCAAAGTCGGCTCGCCGCCCTGCCAGGTGAACACGACCTCGTCGGTTGTTACATCCCGGATATAACTCCGGATCAGATGTTCCAGAGTCTCATCGGTCATCCGCTGTGCACCCGGGCCGTCAGGGAGTGAGGCTTTACTTTGGTAGAAGCAGTAAGCGCAGTCCAGGTTGCAGGCCGATCCGGCCGGCTTGATCATCACATGAAACCCCACCTCCGCCTTGTCAGCCGTCATCCCCGGTGCGTCGTATTTGTCTGCCGGCCGAATCGGACCGTTGGAATCGAGAACAAACGCTTTCATTTTTCACCAGTTTCAGGTTCGAGTAGTTTACATGTTTCTGCTATAGTCAAACGAACGTCCAACGTTTCATTAGAATGTCAGAACACCCGTCACCGTAAAAAAATCACCCTCAAACCGGTGTTTTGCTTCAAATTCGTGGCTCCATTTAAGCGTCACCTGGGCACCCCAGGGTAAATAGACCATTCCTGCCTGGAGTCCGAGCCCGTACACCTGGTCTTTGACATCCTTGTCAAGGGCATCACTCCCCCTGTCCCTGGTGACCTGCCATTGGCCAAAACCCGCGATACCCACTTCGGAAAGGACTTTTTCCGTGACAGGCAGGAACTGGCTGACACCGTAGTTGACCGTAAAATGAGATCCCGGCGTCACATCGACATCGTCTTTTTTATGGTGAATCTCATAGGTCCCGGCCAATGTGAGGGCTGTTCCCTTCTCTTGATCCACATAGTAGGCCACGTTGGCCATGAATTCGTGGGTCCACATGCCCAGGCCCACATTGTCCGCCGCACCGGAATCATACTTTCCAATGGGGATGTAAAGCCCGTAAGCCGCGCCAAGGTCCACCTGTCCCCGATTCCAGCTGAGCCATAAGGGCCGGACATAGGTATCGCCAATGCCCCAACTGGATTCATCAATGTCCGTGCCTACCTGGGGGGCATTTGCCAATTCAAGAGATGCCTGAAACGAAGGGTTACCGACCGGCTGCGCCACTAAAAAACCGTAGTTGCCACCCCAAATCTTATTGTCAGTAATATGCAGGAAGGTCGGAACAAGTGTCGTTGAATCCACTTCCATATCCAGATTGATCGTGAGAGGTCCGCTGGTTACCGTTTTGACCGTGTCTCCGTTACGGCCCTTGACGGTGTCGCTGCTGTAATTAATTGCGTACAAGACAAAATAGTTACCGGCGGCGGGCTGAATGAAGTCGCGGACATTCATGAGGCCCGGCGAATAATGCCCGAGTTCCCAAGCACTAACCGGGACTGTGATACCCAGAGCAACCCATAGCCCGGCAATCCCATAAAGAACCGCAGGGCTTACCTTTTTGATCCAGCTTTTGATTTTTGTCATCATCGTGTTCTCCTATTCAAATCCTTAATTGATCAAAGAGGCTGCATGAAAAGTCAAAAGAACCAGTTGATGCAACTCCTGTTTCTGGGGGCCTGTAAGAACGCTTCTTGATTTCAGGATATAGTCAATTTTGTTCATCAGAACCTTTGCCCCGATGTCGGCAATTTTCATGACTTTGTCATCGATATCACCGGGCTGTCGCTCATCCGAATCCAGGATCTCCTTGATGTCAACGAGCTGGAACGCGATATCCATCTTCATTTTCAACTCTTTCACCATCATGTCGGTTCGAAGTTTTATAGCGGATTTGATCTGATCGGTGCTCAGGTCAAGGATTTCCGCCAGGTCGTCAAGCCGGAATAAAAAGGGCGATTCTCCGTTAAAAAAATCAACCTGGTAGTCGAGATCAGCAATCAGCTTTTTTCTCTGTTCCGGGGTCAGTACCCCCTTGGCTTTCAAAAGGTATTCCGTTTTTGTTTTCAGGATGTCACCGACAAGCGATGCAAGTTCCCGGATCAGTTTGTCGATTTTTTTAGGATCTTTCCTTAACGTCTTGGGGACCTCGGGGCCTTCGTCTTTGACGGCTTCAATAAATAACTGGTCGGAAGCCTCTTCTATCTTATTGATAATGGTCTGTAGCTTTACGGATTGCTCTTCGGCGACACCCGCAAGGGCTGTGATCTGTTCCGGTGAAAAATCGATCAGATCTTCCATGACATCTTTCGTTTGACCCATCGCCGTTCCCAGTGCCATGGCAACAAATAACATCGTCAATGAAATCAGCTTCAGTGGTTTTTTCATAATGCAGTATCCTTTTTTAAATTATGATTGATTATGCTTCGCTATAAGGGAATATCTATAGCCGCTCCCTGATCATTGGAAAGGTTTTCTAAGCTTATCCAATCTATTCATTGATGCTCCTCGAGAAAGCGGATGATTTCAAACTCAAGCTCGAAGAGTAATGCCGCATATTCCCCATGAGGCTTCACGGCTTCCTCGTTTTTGAGCAGTGCCCAGTAGTTGAGTGCATTTAGGCACTTGCGGTAATCCTCACATATGTTCTTAAGCCTGGATGACTTCCGATAGTGCCGTTCAAGGTCATTTGCATGCTCCGGAAACCGTTTAATAACGACCGATAAATCCTCATGGTTCTGCCCCATCTCTATGCACCTTGATTGAATGACAATTCATCAACAGGATAAACGAAAACAATTTCTGACCAGCTTGGGTGGCACTGAGTTTAATTGGTATACATAATTATTATTGCTTTTGGACCTAATTTAGGGTAATCAATATATAAACAATTATTTATAACCATTTAAATTTAAAGTAAATATTGACAATAGAAGGTGGGTGCAAATGTCCAAGTGTTCTGACTGTGATCAAGCGTTGCCACTCGAAATAACGGACTCAATCACTGTGGAGGAAATTCTTCTGCAGCATAAGCTTATCTCTATCAGCGACGAGTTTCATGCAACAGAGTCTCAACGCAACCTGCTTGATTTTATCATTCAGCAAGCCGTTGCCGGTGAATCAGGACAGCTTAAAGGTTATACCATTGCTACCCAGGTCTTTGGGAGGAACGACAATTTCGATCAGAATACTGATCCCATTGTCAGCATCCAGGCCAATAAACTCAGAAGAGCCATGGAGAGGTATTACCTCACCGCAGGCATCAATGACCCGCTGCAAATCAATATCCCAAAAGGCACTTATGTCCCCGTTTTTTACAGGAGGAGCAACTCTGAAAAAACAGCCGCAGCAATTGAAACATCACCACAGGCCGGCAAATCTAAAACAGCTTGGCCAACCGTGCTGGTCATACCGTTTAAAAACCTTACACCCAATGTCGAAAGCAATTATTATGGCTCAGGGCTTGCCACAGAAATTTCAATAGCCCTTTGCCGCTACCAGGATATACGGGTTATGATGTACAGTGATGACGGAACTGCCAGAAGAACATCTGACATCCCTGCCCGGTTTGTTGTGAGCGGGAGTATTCGGAAAGAGACAAACCATATCCGCGTCAACGTTCATATGATCGATAACACAAACCATATTCAAATTTTTGGAGAATCTTACAAGATAACCCGTGAGCCCTCAAAAATCATCGAACTTGAAGAAGAAATCACACATAAAATTGCCCTTGCCGTAGGGGGTGAACACGGGGCCGTCGCAAGGGCCATGCGAAAAGATTCACGGGCAACACCTCCCCATGATCTGTCCACCTATGAAGCCATATTGAAGTACTACGAATATGATCGGTTAAACACTCCGGAGTCTTTTATCAACGCCCTGGAGGCTCTATCGAAAGCTGCCGAAAATGAACCGGATTGCGGACAGGTTGGGACCATGCTCGGCCGCCTTCATGCGGATAATATCACTCTCGATTTTTTCGACACGGAAATAAGCATGGAAGACGCTATGGCCTATGCGGCAAAAGGCGTCCTTACTAATCCGGACAACCAGCGGGCACGGACCACTTTAGCGGGGATCAAAATGTTTGCCGGCGATACCGTTTCAGCCAGGATCGAAATCGAACAAGCCCTTGCCCTGAATCCGGATTGCCTGTTTTACTTGGACGTTATCGGCTATATACTGACCCTTTTGGGGGAATGGGAAAAGGGCCTTGGCATCCTTGAAAAAGCACTTGCCTTAAATCCTTACAACCACCATTTCGTGTACTATGCCTACTGGCTCAATGCGTTCCGTAGCCAAGACTATGATGCTGCCTATCATTACGCCTTGAAGTTGTCATTGAATGGTCTTTTTTGGGAACCCCTTGTGCGGGCGGCCACACTCGGACAACTGGGGAGAATTGAAGAAGGACGGAAGGCGGCCCGTGAACTTATGGCCTTGAAACCGGATTTTCAATCAAAGGGCCGCAGGCTGATACGATACTACATCAAATTCGATGAGATTTTGGAACGCGTTGTGACAGGACTCAATAACGTCGGTGTGGTTGTGGACTGATATTGTCCAACGCACATCTCACCGGCCAGGAAAACGAGCGGTGTGATATTCACGGGGCCCATGAGGGCTGTCTCCAAAGATCGACTTGGCCCTACAATTTACTATGGTTGAATTCAGCGATATTTGGGTGTATGGAAGAGAGAAAGGTTTTGGCGGGCAGTACGAACCCATTGGCACAGCGACATCCGGGGAACTCATGGCCGACGACACAAACATTCCAAACAGCTCACATGTGGACAAAAGTCTGGTTGCCATGTTTTTGAAGATGTCACCTGAAGACCGACTGTTTGCCAATGACAAAGCCGTCCGTGCCATTGTGGAGATGAGAGAAGCCTGCAAACAACAGATCAGCAGGCCCGGATCTCGGCGCGATCATTGAAGGTCTGTTAAAGGCGGTTATTGTATTATTTCAGCAGGCTTGATCAGCTTAAGAGTGAATACGGCTACATGTCACCAAGAAGATCCAGCAACAGCAAGGTTGTTTTCTCAACGATTTTTCTGCATTCATCCATTTGCTGCTCTTGGCCGAACCGTTTTCTGAGTGCCGAGCATGTTGTTGTTCCGAATTCTGATATGAAAAGGTGTCGTATTTCAGCACCGAGTTCTGCAGGAACAGCCCAGTCAACTCCAGGCAGGCGCCTGCCGTGGAGATGCCCGATGACAATAAGGCTACCGGACAAAGCGCCACAGGCTTCACAAAATGTTTTCCCATATCCTCCGCCAAATGCCGTTGCATGGGCCCTGGCTTCCGAGGTTGTTTCACCAAGAGCTTCAAGTACGGCCGTTGTAACGGCTTCGGCACAATGCAATCTCTCGCCAAAATAATCAGCCGCTTTTTTTCCGGCTTCAGCAGCAGAGTTTTCAATAATCCGTGACATGTGATTCTCCTTATGGTTAATTAATCGTAAATATCAATTAAACTATGCTATCAATCGGGTCAAACGATTTATTCCGATCCATACAATCGGTTCAGGCGATAGGATAAAAATGATGGAATTTAGAAATCTTAGAACCTTTCGAGCGGTTGCTGAAACGTTGAATTTTACAAAAACAGCTTCCAGGCTTTTCATGGCACAATCCTCAGTGTCCGCTCAAATACAATCACTTGAAGACGAACTGGGCGTAAAACTTTTTGACAGGATCGGACGCAGGGTCCTTTTGACGGATGCCGGCCGGAAGTTATTGGATTATGCCCGTAGAATTGAAGGCATGACAGAAGAGATTGTCTCTGAGATAAGTGCGGACAAAAATCTAAAAGGCAGCCTTACCATTCGTATCCCCGAAACGGTGGCAAAGTTTTATATGCCGGATATTGTATCCGGATTTAACGAAAAACATCCAGCGGTCAGCCTTTCCCTGATTAACTGTTCTGACAGCCGCCTAAGGGAAGAACTGAATTCGGGAAGAATTGATCTGGCCTTTTTGATAACAGATTCAATCGAATTGAAAGAAGTGAATGTGTGCATGCTGAGAACGGAAAATCTTGTTCTTGTTTCAAGTCCCTCCCACCCTCTGACCAAATTCAAAAATATACGTTATCAGGATATTGACGGGCAGACGTTACTTTTGCCCAAAACAGACTGAAGTTACCCAACGGCTTTCAAGCGGGCGCTTGAAAAAAATAACGTCAAAGGAATTATCCATACATTTTCGAGTATGAACAGTCTGATGGCATGTTTGAAAAAAGGCATTGGAATCAGCCTGTGCCCTGAAATATCGGTCCGGGGGGAACTTTCATCGGGCAGCCTTGCCAGATTAAAGTGGCCGGTCGAAAACATGGAAACATCCGTCCTTATGATCTGGCATAATGAAAAATGGTGCTCTCCATTGCTCAAAGAGTTTATGGACATGTCTTTAGACAGGATGAAAGTGTAGATTCCCGCGCAATAATCCCAGAATAATCCCAGGCAAAAGTACCTGTCCAATGCTGCGTAAGAGAACCTTTTCCCCTGTACTGGCATGACTTGCGGTTGTGTGATGAAGAACGCCATAAAGAAAGCCGGAAGGGGATTCCCTACCGGCTTGAGTGTATGTAGACAGCCGTCTACCGCACCGAGTTATCCCTTGGCGCCGGAGTCTCCTCGCAGACACCCCTGTGCCACATTTTTTTCGACGCCCTAAGGATGAAACCAAATCAGTGACACCCCTTTGCCGTCATCATTATCGCAGCCATGACCAGGCTGAAAGAAAAAAAGTTGAGCCTTTGTCTTTCAACCCTTAGGCATCGCGGTGTCCAGGAACCTCAAAACGGCTCGCTCATCGTTGAATATGATCCCAGGAAAAGGATATTGCCATAGCTGTTGATTCGTAAGGGCTGACCGTTAATTCGGGGCCCTGCCCCAATCCCAATCCACAGTTGCGTTTGAGCGGGAACCCATGTATATTGCGTGGTCAGTGAACGCTGTCAGAGTGCCTCTTATCGTTTTAACCCCGATATCGTGACGGTAACAAAAAAAGTGAGATAAATGATGAAAAAAACAGCATTCATTGAGGGGGTTGCAGAGATTCTCGACGTGGAACCGTCTGGATTGTCGGAAGCGTCGATCCTCTCGGATTATGGGTTCGATTCGGTCGCGACACTTTCCCTGCTGGCCTGGGTGCGCTTGGAATTCGGCGTGGAACTTACGAGCGCGGATGTGCGCGGCCTCTCTGATGTGGCCAGTCTGATGGATGCGGTCGGCCGCGAACATATCGAAGGGTGACATTTTTCTGCCGGAGAGTTCGTTATGGCTTTACTGTCTTGTTCGCTGGGCACGATCGACGGAATGTGTGTCTGTGTGCCTGAAACAGTGCGCGAAAATCGGGCGTGCGGCGAATGGTTCTCCGAAGAAACGATCAATAACACGATCAAAAACACCGGGGTCGAGCGCCGTCGCATTGCGGACGCGCAAACCTGCACATCGGATTTGTGTTTTCATGCGGCGGAGTCCCTGCTCTCGCGCATGGATGTGCCGCGTGAACACATTGATTTGCTGCTGTTTGTGAGCCAGTCGGCCGATTATATTTCTCCGGCGACGGCGTGCCTTTTGCAACACCGGCTGGGCTTGCGAAAAGAGACGGCGGCTTTTGACATTCACATGGCCTGCTCGGGCTATATTTATGCGCTGGCCACCGCCTACGGCTATTTGCAGGGGGACGGTATTGAGACGGTGCTCGTTCTGGCGGGCGACACCGCGACCAAGGTCGTTTCACCCTACGATCGAACGCTCGCGCTGCTCGCGGGTGATGCCGGCTCGGCGACCCTCCTGCGGAAAAAGGCCTCGGCCCCAGCTGCGAAAACCTGCTTTTCGCTGAATACGGATGGCGCCGGCGCTGAGCATCTTATCGTCGAGGCCGGCGGGTATCGCAATCCGGCCAGCGAGCAAACCCTTGCGATGAAGGAACAGGCGGAGGGCGGAAGCCGTTCTGATCATCATCTTAAAATGAACGGGATGGATGTGTTTAATTTTACCGCGCGCGAAGTGGCCGGCGATATTCGCAAGCTGACGGAATTCGCCCAGGCTGATTTGAACTCGTTCGATTGTTTTGCGTTTCATCAATCCAGCCGGTTTATCATTCAGTTCATTGCCCGTTCGCTGAAGGTATCGATGGACAACGTGCCGCTGCCGCTTGTGGACTACGGCAATACGATTTGCGCGTCGGTACCTATGGCCGTGGTTTCCCACTGCCTGGCTCATCCGGGGGACCGAGAGCGGCGCGTATTGATGTCCGGGTATGGTGGGGGGCTGTCCTGGGGGACGTGCCAGACGACCTTGCCGTCCGATTTCCGGTACGATTTGATTGAGGTATGAGCGGTCTGAATGACAACACTAATAATGCGCGGCCGAACGTTCCGGTTATTGGCGGAGTTATCGGGTTTGATGTGGATGACGCCGTCTCGCCGGGCGGACAGTTTCCGGCCGCGCTTGCGGAGACGGGCGTATTTCTTGCAAATGGTCGCTCGTGCCTGTATGTGCTGCTTGACATGCTGCGTCCCGAACGCGTCTGGCTGCCGTCGTACTGCTGCGAAAGCCTGGTGGACGCCTGCGTGCAAGCCGGCATTCCCGTGGAATTCTATGCGCTGAACAGGCGTTTGAAACTCGCCGACACCCACGCGCCGGACGCCGTAAACGCCGGCGATCTTGTGCTGGTTATCGACTTTTTCGGCTTTCCGGGGGATGATACGATCGTCGAACAGGCGCAACGAAAAAAAGCACGGCTGGTGAAAGATGCCGGCATGGCACTGCCCGGTTATTCGCCGGATGATCGGTTTGATTTTGTTTTCTACAGTTTCCGGAAAAATACCGGGGTTCCGGATGGCGCCGTGCTGGCTGCGCGCGACGGTCAGTTGTGCCTGAGGCGTGAGCCGGCTGAAACACCCTCGGCGTCCTGGCTCAAGGCCCTGCTCAGCATGGCGCATCGCACCGATTTTGATAAGCGGGGCGGCACATCGGCCGACTGGTTTTCCTTATTCCGCGAGGCGGAACACGCCCAACGTATCGGTTACACGCGCATCAGTCCCTTGTCCAGATGTATACTCCTGGGGGGAACGGATTTCAACAGGATCGCGCAGGCCAGGCGGCGCAATTATTTGGTGCTGCTGGACGAACTGAAGGAGTTTGCCCTGTTTCCGACGCTGCCGGACGGGGTGGCTCCGCTTGGCTTCCCGATGATGGCCGCCAATCGCGATGATACGCGCCGGGCGCTTTTTAACGAATCGATTTTTCCGCCGGTTCACTGGGATGTCAGCGGTTTCCTGCCCGACCGGTTCACGCAAAGCCACGCCTTGTCGGCCTGCATAATGACCCTGCCTTGCGACCAGCGGTATTCGTCCGAACAGATGGCGTATATGGCCGGCCTCGTAAAACATCATGCGGAGCGCTGCCCGGAATGAAAGACATACAGGTCCTGCGGAACTATTCTCCCAAAACGGGATGCGCATCATGAGCGAGACGCAATCGGAAGGCCACGGATACGCCCATCCGGATTATGCGCGTTCCCTGTGCAATTATGGCGAGGTCGTTCCCCTTGCGAGGGCTTGCGGCTCCTTGTTGCGGCGCCCCGTACCCGGCGCATCGGACGATGGGCGGGCATGGGCCGATTTCATGGGGCCGTACCCGTTTTTATGCTGCGAAAATTATGCCCTTCTGCCCCGAGATCTGGATGAACTTGGACAGGATGAGCGCCATGTGTCGGCCGTATGGGTGCATGACCCTTTCGCAGCCGGAGCGCTGGCTGAAATACGGAGCGAACTGGATGTATGCCGCGTCTTCAAAGATCACTATGTGATTGAGGCAAACCGGTACCACCTCGATCGTGTGTCGCGACATCACCGTTATTATGTGCGCAAATCCGCCCGCGAAGTCTATACGCAGCGCGTTGCGGCCGATGAACACGTTCTGGATGAATGGTGCCGGTTGTATGATGAGCTGATCGCCCGGCATCGATTGACCGGCATTCATGCCTTTTCGCGTGAGGCGTTCGATAGCCAGCTGCGTTTGCCGGGCACGCGTGTTTTTACGGCGTCGCGACCGGATGGACGGCTGGTCGGCGCGCAAATATGGTATTGCCGGGGAAGCGTCGCCTACAATCACCTGGCGGCGTTTGACCGGCAGGGGTATGCCTGCAGCGCGTCCTATGCCCTGTATGCCTTTGCCGTCAGCGCGCTGATCGATGAAGGCGTCAAGCGACTCGACCTGGGCGGCGGGGCCGGCACAGAATCCGGACGGGATGGTTTGGTCGCCTTTAAAAAAGGCTGGGCGACCGGCACGATTCCGGTCTATTTGTGCGGTCGGATACTCAATCGTGACGCTTATGCGCGTCTGTGCGAATCCGTCGGCAAAACAACATTTTTCCCCGCATATCGGGCGGGGGAGTACTGAACAAGGGAAGGTGCGGATCGTGAACAACTCAATAACAAGGTCGTTTTCCGTTTACCTGCGGGCGTTTGAGCGCGAGGACGCCCCGATTATCAACACCTGGCGGCGCGATCTCGAGGATCAGGAGGCGCATGGCGGCCTGATTCGTCATGTGTCGTCCGCTGTGGATGAACAGTGGATTGAAGACATCATCTTTAACACCTCCAACCGCTTTTACTGGGCGATTTGCCTGAAGAAAAACGACGAAATGATTGGCTATGTCGGCTGTAAAAATATCGACTGGGTGCATCGCGGCGCGGTGGGATATGCCCTCTACATGAGTCGGGCACACCGCCGGATGCAATTCATGCTGGAAGCCTGTTACCTGGTGTATGCCTACTGTTTTGATCAGCTTGGCCTCAATCGATACGAGGTCGATGTGCTTGAAAGTAACGAGGCGGTGCGTAATCTGCACGCCATGATGGGACACCGGCAGGAAGGTGTCCTGCGTCAGGCGGTTTTCAAAAACGGCAGGTTTCATAATGTTATACGCATGGCCCTGCTTAATGAGGAGTTCCAGCAGGTCAAAAAGGCGTGGCATGCAAAACAGGGGGGCGATTCATGACAACGATAAAACCCCACACACTGGATGACTGCCGGGAACTCTATGAAAACTGGCAGGATAATCCGTTCGCCATAGAAAACGGCCTGTTCCAGGAGTGGTACCCCAAACGGGTGGCCTTCTACGCACGCGGCGGTTCGCTTTTGGACCTCGGCCTGGGTGCCGGACGGGTCACCGCCGCGTTGAACGCCCTGTTTGATTCGCATCTTGTCATTGAGGGCTCGCACGCCATGATTGAACTGTTTCGCTCGAAATATCCGCAGTGCGGCGTGGAGGTCGTACAGTCGATGTTTGAAACTTTCGATACCGATATGCGGTTCGATGCCGTTTCCATGGGCTTCGTCCTCGAGCACGTGGATGACCCCGTTTTGCTGCTGCGGCATTTTCGCCGCTTCCTGAAGCCGGATGGACGGATTTTTATCTCGGTTCCCAACGGGAAAAGCCTGAATCGACGTTTCGGGTACCACGCGGGGTTGATAGACGATTATATGTATCTGTCCGATAACGATGTGGCGGCCGGGCACCGGCGAACCTACACGGTTGAACGGCTCGAGGAAGACCTGAAGGCCGCGCGCCTGGTTCTTCACAAGGCCGAAGGACTCTTTCTCAAACCGATGTCGAACGAGCAGATGCGTGTCCTGAAACTGTCTCCCCAAATCCTGGAGGCCATGGTGCAGGTCGGCCTGGATTATCCGGAATTGTGCTCCGCGATTTTCGCCGTCGTCGAAGGGGAGACCCATGACTAACCCGGGTGATTTTACGGACAGGCATGTGGTCATTGCCGGCGCGACCTCCGCGATCGGCCGGGCGGCCGCCACAGCGTTGCTGTCCGCGGGGGCGCGCGTCACCCTGATCGGGCGCGAAACCGCCGCCCTGCAAGCCCTCAAAAAAGCATACGGCGAGACGAGCTGTCATGCCGTGCAACTCGATTTGCTTTCCCTTGCCGATGCCCGAGGCCTGCTGGAAGACAGCGTAGAGCGTATGGGCAAGTTCGACGGCATGCTCTATGCGGCGGGCATCAAAAACATACAGCCCGCGTCCCTCCTGACGTCGGCGGATGCCATGGACATGATGAAAATAAACGCGGTGGCCGGATTTGAACTCGCTCGAGTGGTCACCGCAAAAAAATGCCGGGCCGAAGCCGTGAGCCTTGTGTTTGTCGCGTCCGTTGCCGCGGCCTTCGGATATCCGGGGCTGACCGGCTATTGCGCGTCGAAGGCCGCCCTGATCAGCGGTGTAAAATCTTTGGCGATTGAACTGGCGCCCCGGAATATCCGCGTCAACTGCGTGTCCCCCGGTGTCGTGGAGCAGACCGGTATGAGCGAATCGTTTCGACGGCAGTTCGGTGAAGAAGCCTATCGTCAACAGATACTCGCGCATCCCCTCGGCCCGGGGCGGCCGGAAGACGTCGCAAACGCCTGTCTTTTCCTGCTGTCCCCGGCGGCACGCTGGATCACCGCGACCAACCTGGTGGTCGATGGCGGATACCAGGCGGCGAAATAGAGCGAAACGAAAGGAAACGTCATGACGGTTCACGTCAGTGTGTGCATGATTACCTACCAGCATGCGCCTTTTATAAAAAAAGCGCTGGACAGCGTTTGCGAGCAAAAGGTCAACTTTCCCCTGGAAATCGTCCTCGGCGATGATGGTTCAACCGATGGAACCGTCGATATTCTGCGAGCCTATGAAAAACACGCACCGCAATTGCGCGTACGCTATTGCCCCGAAAATGCAGGCGACGGCGGACGAGCCAACGCCATCGACACCATGCGCGCCTGCCGGGGCGAATATATCGCGCTGCTCGAAGGCGATGACTATTGGACCGATCACCTGAAACTGCAAAAGCAGTATGATTACATGAATAGTCATCCCGAGGCGGCCGGCTGTTTTCACAATGCACGGCTCTTAGATGACAAAGGACAGGTCATCAAGGAAAAAATGCTCGATAACCCGCCCGCCAGAATGTCTCAAGCCGATGTTTTTGAGCTTTTTGGCCGCGAACCGACCTGCTCCATATTTTTCCGCGCCCGTATTCTCAACCCGATGCCCGAATGGTTCCTTGCCTATCCCTGCGATTTCTTTTTCGGTCTGCTCATAACCGCGAACGGCAGCTATGACGGCCTCAACGAACTTATGGCCGATCATGTGCGCCATGCCGGTGGATGGAGCGCCCTGTCCGAACGGCAGCGATGCGAACATATGCTTTATCGTTACCGCCTGCTTAAACAGGACAGCGGGTTGTATCGAACACACAAAGCGCGCATCGACCACGTCTTGACCGTGCTGGAAGAACGGCGCCAAAGACTTGATCAAGAGGCACAGGCATAGATAATTCTTTTTAAGCTCCGGAACAAAAATTGACGGCTTCATAAAACGTCCGCTCTCTGCGTTTCGCGTCATCCTCCGTCGTTGCGGCGTACCCGAAGTACGCATCATTAAAATGGATTCGCGAGGCCTTGAACGCGAACTTTTTTCTTTTCCATTCTTTGATGACGTTTTACGCGTTCATCAAACACGACTGACCAGGCACGTAATAAACCGCTTGGTTTTAAAGTGTTTTTGATATACTTTTATTGAAATCATATCGTGACGGCTTCGTAAAAAGTCCGATTTCTGCGTTGCGCTTCATCCCTCGTCACTGCGGCGTACCCAAAGTACGCCTCATTCCTCGGGATTCGCGACGCCTTGAACTCGAACTTTTTTCTTTGCCGTCATTTGATGACTTTTTACGAGTTCATCATATCGTGATTCATTCCAAAACAGACATACCCATAATCTGAAACAAAGGGGGACCTACATGAAAACCAGGGTTACCAAGCTGTTGGGCATCGAGCACCCCGTGATCCAGGGAGGCATGCAGTGGGTGAGTAAGGCGGAACTTGCATCGGCGGTTTCAGAGGCCGGGGGCCTTGGTATTCTGACCGCCTTGACCCAGCCCGGTCCCGAGGATCTGGTTAAGGAAATCCGGCGAATGAGAGCCATGACGGTCAAACCCTTCGGTGTGAACCTGACCCTTCTGCCCACCCTGAAACCCGTGCCCTACATGGACTATGTGGAGGCCATGATTTCTGAAAACATCCGCATTGTGGAAACCGCCGGACGCAGCCCCGAAGAATTCATGCCCCGGTTTTTGGATGCCGGAATCACGGTCATCCATAAATGCACCTCGGTCAGGCATGCCGTGAAAGCTCAGAAAATAGGATGCGCCGCCGCCAGCGTGGACGGATTTGAGTGCGCCGGTCATCCGGGCGAGGATGACATTCCGGGCCTGGTGCTGCTTCCCCTGGCCGCAGACGCCCTGAGCATCCCCATCATCGCGTCCGGAGGATTCGCCGACGGCAGGGGGCTTGCCGCCGCCCTGAGCCTGGGGGCCGACGGCATCAACATGGGCACCCGGTTTCTCGCCACGAAAGAAGCTCCGGTCCACGACAATGTCAAAAAAGCCCTGGTGGACGCCGACGAGCGAAAAAGCGCCCTGATCTTGCGAACTTTGAAAAATTCAGCGCGAATTTATAAAAATTCCGTGGCCGATGAAATCCTGGCCCTTGAAGGGCGCGGGACTATCACCATCGAAGAACTGGCCCCCCTTGTCAGCGGAGCACGTGGCCGAACCGTTTATGAAACCGGCGATATCGAAGCCGGTGTCTGGTCGGCGGGCATGGTGGCCGGCCTGATCCGGGACATTCCCACCGTCCGTGATCTGGTGACCCGCATTGTCCGCGAGGCCGAAGACATCATCGCAAACCGCCTGAAAAACATGATCGGTTAGAGCCGGGATAATGAATCAGGGGCATCGTCATTTCAGCCCCGTGGCGAGACAACAGAGAATCCAATTTTTTGTTTTCTCACGGAGACACCAAGGCTAAGAGGTAGCGAGACCATGCCCAAGGCATAACCCACGGCGTCAGGCGGTGGCGCACCAAATTTCCGTTCCAGGGGATTGCTCCACCTCAGGGGAAACGCATTCTGCCGGCGTTGGCTTTTTTGCTTTCGGTATCAAGCGGTGTTGGTGCCGATAGCGATTCAACCGGACACATACATGCGATTGCCTTGCCCTGATCCTGATGCCGGATTGTATTTTGTATTGCAATTAACACGAATGTAATGTAAATTTTTAACTCAAATTAAATCACCAGAATCCCAATATCGCGCACGCTTTTATAGATCTTCGTTTTTCATCTTAAATTAATTATTATTATCCCCTTATCCCCGATTTTTCAGACCATTGGGATATGTCACTTCGTTGTATGAATATGTGGTCCCATCGATTACAATTGAAGTTTACGTAACCGTTGAATTCAGGAGGCCCTAAATGAAAAAAATCAACATTTTTATTCTTGCTCTGTTTCTGATTATCCCATCCCTTTCGTTTGCAGAAAAAGCACCAAAAACAATCGTTGATCTCGCTCATTCAACGCTTGCTGCTATCGGGAGTGACCCGGTTATCGTCGACGCTGTCAATCAGGAAAATGCAAAAGGCAAAACCCTTGATCAGGTTAAAAGCATGGATGAAAAGTGGCAGAAAACGGCCGGGATCGCCGACTATATGAAGGCGCTTATGGATTCGGCCTGTGGTAAACATTTGAAAACAATACAGGCCCAGAAACCGTTTTACGCGGAAATATTTGTCATGGACAATCTTGGAGCAATTGTTGCCATGACCGATAAAACCTCCGATTACTGGCAGGGCGATGAAGCCAAATTTAATGAATCAATCAACAATGGAGCCGGCGCTGTATTTATCGATGAAGTTGAATTTGATGAAAGCAGTCAATCCTATCTCGTACAGGTTTCAGTCCCGGTTAAAGATGGCGATAAAGTCATTGGGGCGATTACGTTCGGAATAGATGTCGATCAAGTGAATTAAACCATCGGTGGCGTTTATTCCTGGAGGATGTGTGAATATTTTAAAAAATATTAAAATAAGGGTAAAGCTCGGAATTGGTTTTACATTGATGGTTGTCTTTATGCTTGTTATCGGTATTTATGCGTTCAGCAGCCTTAAACAAGTTCAAACAAGCCTTGATTCTATTTATTCGGTTCGACTCCACAGTATTGATTATTTGATTGAAGCGGACAGGGATTTACAGCAATTGTTGGTTTCAGAACGCTCAATGATATTTGCAAATGTTCAAACAGATATTTTTAAATCACTGGTCGATGACTATGAGACCAATCTGAAACAGGCCCGGGAACGATTTGATAAATACAAAGCCCTTGCGTCTGGAAAAGAAGAAGCGGCATTAATCGCTGACTTTGAGGCCTTAAGAAAAGATTGGGAAATTGTTTCCAGGAAAGTCATTGACGGCAGAAAAGAAGATACCAGAGAAGGCCGGCGCTTAGCGTTGGATCTTTCTCTTGCCCAGGCAAGAGAGCAGTTTGAAAAAATGAGAGACAAGCTCAACCGCCTGACTGAAGTGAATCTTGAAATGGCGGCAAAGGAGTGGACCTTTTCCCGGAAAACCTATCATGCAACGGCGTTTGTGCTGATTGGTATTATTATGGTTGGTATTTTAGCAGGAATGTTTCTTTCTTTTGTTATCAGTCGAAGTATCACTGTCCCGGTGAACAATACTGTTGAAGGTTTGAAAGATAT
>NZ_BAAHXV010000049.1:0-27997 GCF_054657895.1 Desulfatiferula olefinivorans
TATAATATCGAAATCCGCCACCACCTTTCCAGTTCACTGCATCGGTTATTCCTCCTGTGTCCCCACCATCGATAACCTTTTTCATTCGCGGAATAATGTGGGTATGACAATGCTCGCCCAGTTCCACCATAATCCAGCGACGCCCCATCTTCTGGGCCACGGCTCCGGTTGTACCGGAACCGGCAAAGGAGTCGAGGACTATGTCGCCTGGATTGGTGGATATGTGTAAAACACGTTCAATCAACCCTTCTGGTTTGGGATTGTCAAAAACTGAAACATCATTTAGTAATTTCAACAACCCTTTTTTGGCAGCATCATTAGTGCTAACATCTGAAGAATACCAAATTGTTTCAGGAGTAAGGCCTTTATCTTGATTTCCCTCTAAAAATTTTTTTAATCGTGGAGCATTGTCACCATTCTTCCCAAACCATATATTTCCATTCTTAACTTCTTGTTCCATCTTTTCTTTTGTATAAAGCCAGCATCGACCTTTAGGAGGGTCTATTTCTCTACCAGAAGGTAATTTTAATTTATAAAATTGCGAAGCAGTTGCATGGCCAGCTTGTGCATTTGCTGAAACTGATTGCCAGGGTCCTCTTGGATCGTTATCTGGATTTTTATATCGTGATAATACTTGATCACTTAGCGATAAAGGTTTTCTAATAATTTCAAATTTATTTTTATTGGATGCATAGACTAAGATATGATCATGCTTAAAAGAAAAAACTCTACGGTTTTCTCTTGAAGTTCGTTTTTCCCAAATTATATTTGCAACAAAATGTTGTCTTCCAAAAATCTCATCACATAAAACTTTCAAGTAGTGGGCTTCGTTATCATCTATTGTAATCCATAAAGAGCCTTCATAGCATAACAGCCTTTTGATAATCTCCAATCTGTCACGCATTAAGGACAACCAAAGTGAATGTTCAACTCCATCATCATAGTGCTCAAATGCACTTCCCGTGTTATACGGAGGATCAATGAACACACACTTCACCTTACCCGTAAACTCCTGTTCCAGGGCTTTCAGGGCCAACAGGTTATCACCGAAGATAAGTCGATTGTCGAATTCATCGTTCTTTTTCACCCGATGTTTGGCATGGTAGGATTTGTCCGGGTCTTCCAGAAGAATGCGCGGTTCCAGGCGGGGACGGTTCTCTTTACCGATCCAGGTGAGTTCCAATTTCTGTTTTGACGTCATATCACGTTCTTTCGTTATGAACAGGCATCCTGGATAGGAATCCGGGAGTCCTTTTAATTATCGGTTAAAGGGTTCCGGCAAGTCTGCCGCAGAACAGAAAACAGACTTGAAATGACGGGGCTGCTCGTACTGCCCAGGCCCCGCATCCGGTAGTGCTGAGACAAAGCCTAAAGTCTCACACGCACGCCATAGGCTTTCCGACGTCTTTATGGTCAATCGAGTTATCCTTTCTTTTTCGTCATCGGTCAATGAAAGATTATCCCCGTACTCAGGATGCATTTGTTTTGATTAACCAAAGCGGCACATGCGGTTCGACAGGGCTCAGTCGATGAGGACGGTGAAGGGGGCGAAACCGGCGTCGGCCAGGCGGGCTTTGGCGGCTTCCGCAGCGTCCCGATCGGCGAAGCGGCCCACCCGGACCTTGAAGGTGCCGGCTTCGGCCGCCAGGTGGACCGGGTCATGGTCTTTGGACAGACGGCGGACCAGGGCTTCGGCATTGGCTTTTTGATCGAAGGAGCCGACCTGGAGGGAATAGGTTCTGGAGGTTTTGTTCGCGGCGGGTTTCGTTGGTTTCGGCGGGCCCGTGAGGGCCGTGACCTGAACCTTGCCCGTGCCGTGGCCGATCAGGTCCAGGGCCTGGGCCGCCGCTTTGGACAGGTCAATGATCCGCCCGTGGACAAAGGGGCCCCGATCGTTGATCCGGACGGTGACCTCCTTGTCGTTTGCAAGATTACGGACCCGGACTCGGGTGCCCAGGGGCAGGGTGGTGTGGGCCGCCGTCATGGCGTGCATGTCGTAGATTTCCCCGTTGGCCGTTTTTTTTCCATGAAAGGTGGGGCCGTACCAGGAGGCGATGCCTTTCTGGGTGAACCCCTCGGCACGGGCGAGGGGCTGGTACCAGGAACCCAGCACCTTGTACGCCGGAGGCAGGCCGGGGACCGGGCGGGGACGGGACGGGGCGCAGGCGGCGATCAGGAAGAGCAAGGAAAGACAGATCAGACACCACCGTGTGCGGCGGCGGTCAGGCGCTGCGGGGGGTGACATGGGGGTCGTCGCTGTCATGGTGCATCCCTTGGGCTGAAATCCGGAAAACCTCGCCGGGCTCGTGCTGACCGGCGATGGACAGGCCGATTGCCGAGCCGTTCAGGGCCTGGACTGCGGCGTGCCGGGCCTTGTCGCGGGTGTTGTTTTCTTCGCTGAGGTGGGCCAGAATCACGTGGTGAAGCCGGTCATGGATCAGGTCGGCCAGAAGCTCCCGGGCCTCCTCGTTGGCCAGATGGCCCTTGCGGCCCCGGACCCGCTGCTTGAGGGGCCAGGGGTAGCGCTCGTTGTCGAAGAGCATCGAAGGATCATGGTTGGATTCCAGGATCAGCAGATGGGCCTGTTTCAGGTGCTCCCGCACCACCAGGTTGGCGATGCCCAGGTCCGTGGCCACCCCGATCCGCGTACCCCGGCAGTCGACGGTGAAGCCCGAGGGGTCCGCCGCGTCGTGGGAGATGGAAAAGGGATGAATGGCCATGGACCCGATCCGGAACGGCTTTCCGCAATCGATGAATTCCACCCGGTGGGGGTCGCCCAGCATGGCCTTTCCGGCCTCGAAGGTCTTTTCGTTGATGTAAAGCGGGAGCTTGTGGCGCCGGCTGAAAATGCCGGCGCCCTTGATGTGGTCGGTGTGCTCGTGGGAGATCACGATGGCCGAGAGCGCATCGGGCCGGAGCCCCCGCAGGGCCAGGCGTTTTTCGATTTCCTTGCCCGACAGCCCGGCGTCGATGAGGATGGCGGTGCCGCAGGACTCCAGGTAAATGGCGTTGCCCTTGCTTCCGCTGGCCAGGACGCAGACCGAGACGACGGGTGTGATGTCCTGGTTCATGGGGCCGTCCGCCCGATGCCGGTGTGACCGAATCCGCCGTCGTTGCGGTCCGTGTCGGCAAGAGTTTCGACGGCCTGGATCCGGGCCCGGACGACCGGGGCGATGACCATCTGGGCCACCCGGTCCCCGCGTCGAAAGGTGAACGGTCCCTCGCCCAGGTTGATCACGGCCAGCTTGACTTCGCCCCGGTAGTCGCTGTCGACGGTTCCCGGCGAGTTGATCAGGCCGATGCCGTGGCGGACGGCCAGGCCGCTGCGGGGGCGGATCTGGGCCTCGAACCCTTTGGGCATGGCCATCTTGAATCCCGTGGGCAGAAGGGCGATGCGGCCGGGTTCAAGGATCAGATCCTCCCGGATGGCGATGCACACATCCATGCCCGCCGCCTCCTCGGTCATGTAGCGGGGCAGGGGAATATCCCTGTCCGTGTCGGGGTCGATTTTGACAAATTGAATCAAAGGCGCCGTGTTCATCCCTGACCTTTCAAAGAGGGTTCCGGCCGGTCCATGATCTGGGTGAGGCCGCTGCGGGAGGGTTTGTTGCACGAGCAGGTCTCCCGGCATTTGTACTGTTTTTCAAGCCGTCGTTTCACATAGCTTCCCGGCGCGTCTTCGATGGCCAAAAAGGGCTTCTTGCCGGGCATCCGTTTGGGCACGGTTTTTCCGGCCTTCTCACGGTTCCAGGCGTGCCAGTCCAGCCACCAGGAACCCTCCTGCCGGGAGGCATCGTTCAGCCAGTCTGCGGGATTGTCGGGCAGTTGGTCCGAGACCCGGAAGCCGTATTTGTTGCGGGCCGGTGGATTGACCACCCCGGCCACATGGCCCGACCCACCCAGAACGAAACGGACGGGGCCCGCAAACAGCCGGGCGCCCCGGTAGGCTGCCTGCCACAGCACGATGTGGTCTTCCTCGGTGGCCAGGAAATAGGACGGGGTCGTGATCCGTGAAATGGAAATCGGGGTCCCCGCAAGGGTGATGCCGTCGGGGTCCTTTATTTTGTTTTCCAGGTAGGCGTTTTCCAGATAGAAGCCGTACATCCGGGCCGGAAGGTTGGTCGGATCGGAATTCCAGAACAGGATGTCAAAGGGTACCGGCTCCCGGCCTTTCAGGTAATTGTTTACCGCATAGGACCAGATCAGGTCCGTGGGACGAAGCATGTTGAAGGTCTTGGCCAGGTGGCGTCCGTCCAGATAGCCCACCTGGTTCACGTCGGCCACGATCCGCCGGACCTGCTCCTGATCCAAAAAGACCCCCAGGTCCCCCGGCTGGGAAAAATCGATGAGGGTGGCCATGAAGGTCAGGGCGGCGAACCGGTCCTCGCCCCGGGCGGCCAGGTAGGCCGCCGTGCAGGCCAGAAGGGTGCCGCCGGTGCAGTAGCCGATGGCCGATACCCTGGGGCAGCGGGTTATGGCTGCGATGGCGTCCAGCACCGCCACATGGCCTTCGATCATGTAATCGTCGAAGGTTTTGTCGGCATGGCGCCGGTCGGGGTTGACCCAGGAGATCATGAACACGGTGTAGCCCTGATCCACCAGCCATTTCACCAGGGAGCTTTTTTCGTTGATGTCGAGGATATAGTATTTGTTGATAAAGGGCGGGGAGATCAAAACCGGCGTTTCAAAGACCCGGGCCGTGGTGGGGGTATACTGGATAAGCTGGACCAGATCGTTCTGGAACACCACCTTGCCCGGGGTGGTCGCCAGGTTTTTCCCGATCTCAAAGGCATGGGTGTCGGTCATGCGGATGGCCAGGCTGCCGTCATGGCAGTCCACGTCGTTTAAAAAATTGTCGATGCCTTCCAGGATGTTTTCCCCGCCGGATTCCAGGGTCAGCTTGAGCAGCTCGGGGTTGGTGGGCAGGTAGTTGGACGGCGAGGCCGCCTCCAGCAGCTGCCGGGTGAAGAACTCCACACGTTTTTTTGTTCTCTCGTCGAGGCCCTTGACCTGGGCCACGGTCCGGCTGATGTTCCGGGCCGAGATCAGGTAGGAATCGCGGATGAATTCAAAAAAGGGATTGCTGCTCCATTCCTCGCTTTGGAACCGTTTGTCGGTTTTGGCTTCGAACGGGCCGTCCTCACGGCTTTCCATGCCCAGGAGCCTGCGGCCGAAACGGTCGGACAGGGAAAGGAGATCCTGCATGTAGGCCTGCTGGGCGCTCAGGAGGACCTGGGGGTCCCCGGCCAGTTTGAGTATCATCTCTCCGAAGTCGGAGACGATGGAAAGATCCTGCTTGGCGTCGGGCGCGGCGGACGACCGGGCCAGGGCGGCCATGACGGATTTCTGCTTGTCGGAGAATTTGATCATCAGCTCGGACAGTGTGCTGATCATGTCTTTGTCTTTGGGCATACCTTATCCTCCATGTCGGGTTGGCGCGGCTTGCCGGGGCGGGTCACGGGGGCGCCCCGGTGACGGCATGTCATCGATACCGGTGGTCGTTTGAAGGGTCAGCTTACCGCAATCCCCGTGAAAATCCAAATACAAAAAAAGGGGGGCGCCGGATAAGAAACGGCCCGGAATCCGGGAAAGACCGGAAACCGGGCCGTGTATCGTGGTGCGTCGTGCCGGTGGTATCAGTGGGTGGTTTTCAGGTAGTTTTCGACGCCTTCGTAGCCTTCCTCGGCGTACTTCCTGAGGGCGGCCCGGCCGTTTTTGACCGTTTCGGCCCACTGCTTGTAAAAAGCCTTGGCAGGCTCAGGGATCAGGGCGGTTTCCTCGATGAAGGCGAAGACCTTCTTTTCCACCTGCTCCTGAAGGGTCACGACGTATTCAAAGGATTTTTCAAAGTTTTGTTTGTGAATGCCCACTGCCTTGGTAAAAAGTTCGTTGGTCTCCATGGTATGCCTCCTTGACGCGGCTGGTTTCGGTATATTTTTTTTTTATTAATAAGGTCCGATCACCCGGGGGGACAACGGCCTGCGTTGACTGTTTCAATCCCTTGAATCCTCCCCCCGGGGTCCCGCTAGGCGGGAATGATCAGTTTTTCAAGTCTTTCGTGGCCCTTGAGCACGGCTTCTCGGATGCCGGCTCTCACGCCGCGTCCCGTTTCGATCCCTTTGCGGATCAGTTCCTTGACCTGATCGGGTACAAGCGGTGCTTTTTCAATGGCCTCGCCGGTCAGTTCTTCGGCTTTGACCTGAACTTTTTCCGCTGCGTCGAAAATCGCTTCGACCCCTTGACGGTTGTATTCGAATGCCTGTTTGATTGCGTCGTTCTGTTTCATGATGACCTCCTTGAGGGTTGTTGTTCTTGTTTGAACACAAGTTAAGTCCGCTCGTTCGGCTGTCAAGAAAAAAATTTTGCAATGCAACATATTATTTTTGGTTTAAGACGATTTGAAAGCCCATAAAATAACGTTCAATCATGGACAAAGCGGGTAGCGCCCTCGTTTTTTGAGTCGGCAATTGACGCAGTGCAATATTTTTTTGTGCAAACGGTTTACAAGGTCAAAAACGGCATCCATATTAAGACCATCCCTTGAACCACAACGGCCGTCAACCGCTTCCCCGGTTTACGGGGGGAAGTGAATGGAAACCGGATCGCGGGTCCGCCCGGTCAAAACGGGCCGGAACCCGGCGATCCAAGGGGGTATGAATGATTATAGATTACAAGGACGTCCTGAAATACTGTTCGGAACTGATGATCACGGAGAAACCCGGGTGGATCACACCCTACGAGGTGATCACGGACGATCCGGCCTACCGGCTTCTGGGGTTCAATACCCAAAGCCCGAGCGGGAACACCCCGGTGTTGATCGTCCCGCCCCAGGCCGGGCACCATTCATGCATCGCCGATTTCGGCTCGCCGGAACAGAGCCTGGTCTCGACCGGTATCCGGCAGACGGGCGGGGCCGTTTACGCCCTGGAATGGAAAAGCTCCGTGCGACGGCAGGAAACCATCGATGACCTGGTGCTTTACCTCGATGTCTGTGTGTCACAGATCGGGGGGCGGGCCCATCTGATCGGCCTCTGCCAGGGAGGATGGCTGGCGGCGATTTATGCGGCCGTGTATCCGGAAAAGACGGCGTCCCTCCTGATCGGGGCGGCGCCCATCGATTTTCATGCGGGAAAGAGCAAGGTCCATGAGTTCGTCAACCGGATTCCGATGAAAGGCTATGAATGGATGGTCCGGGCCGGGGGAGGCTTTCTTCGGGGCGATGTGATGCTCGGCGGATGGAAGCTGACCAGCCCCTATGAACGGTTTGTCCAGGATTACGTGAACCTCTGGGACAATCTGGGGGATGACAACAAGCTCAAGCGGTCCAAGACCTTCAGGACCTGGTACGAATACACCCAGAACATTTCCGGAACCTGGTACCTCCAGGCCGTCCGGGAACTGTTCAAAAAAAATCGGCTGATCACCGGCAAGTTCCGGGTGCTTCACCGCTTCGTCGATCTGGGGCGGATCCGCTGCCCCGTGGCCATGCTGGCCGGGGAAAAGGACGATATCACCCCCGTCGAGCAGGTGTACGCCCTGGCCGATCATGTGAGCACGCCGGATGCGGATAAATTCCGGCGGATCATCCCCAAGGCCGGTCATATCGGGGTGTTTATGCGAACCGATTCCCAGGCGCACTGGGCCGAGGCCCTGGATTTCGTGACGAGCAAGGTGCCGGAACCGAAGCGGGGAGGCTCGGACGCGGCGGCGGCCTGATGCGTGAGTGAGTGTATACGACTGATAAAGCCCGGGCGGGTGCCGTCCGGGCTTTATTTGTTTCAGGATCTATCGCTCAAAACAGGATTGACCCGCCGGGGAATCCGTGAAAAAATGCGCTTATGACATCCGACGCCGACTCAAAACTCATCCGCCGCCTGAGACGCTTCTCATGGGTGACGCCCGTTGCGGCCATGTACCTGCTCTGGTGCCTCGTGTCCCTGGGGTTCCGAACCCTGGGGGCCGGGACTGTCGGGGGCGTGGGGCTGCATGTGGTCAGCCTTGTCGTCTATCTGGCACTGTCGGTGTTCATGACCCAGGTGTTTCTCGTGTACGCGGATGCCCGCCTGGATGACTATCCCCCGGCCCGGACCGCTTTGTTTCTGTTCTGTCTGGGTCTTGGTCTTTTGATGTTCGTGCTGATGCAGGACGGCTCCCGTCGGGGCGGCCTGCTCCAGAGTCTGACAACGGCCAACCTGATCGTTCTGGCCTGCGTGACCGCCACCTGGATGACCCATCCGCTCACGCGACCCTCGGAGCTGGTGCCCGTCTGCGGGGTGGTGGCCCTGGCCGACCTGTTCAGCGTGTTCGCCGGTCCCACCCGCCACATCATCGAGACACTGACGGCCTATTACGAAACCGGCATGGTGGGGCCGCCGCCCCTGGCGGATTTTATTCTGATCAAAATTTCGGTGCCCGGATTTACCGCCCCGGTGCCCCTTTTCGGTGTATCCGACTGGGTGATTCTGGTGTTTCTGTGCTCGGCCCTGACCCGTTTCGGGCTCAGCGACAGCCTGATCGGATCGGGCATCATCGGCATGAGGAAAACCCGGCGCCTTGCCGTCTATCTGCCGACGCCGGTGTTGGGCCTCGTCCTGGCCCTTCTGGCCGCCCAGATCAGCGGCATGTTTCTGCCGGCCCTGCCCTTCATGGTGGCGGTCTTCATGGCCTATGCCCTGATCCGCTATCCCCGGGTCCGGGATCTGAACCGCCGGGAATGGCTGCTCCTGTCGGGCTTTTCCTCGGTAATGCTGGCTCTCTTCGGCCTGGGCCTGTGGTTTAAATCGACGTTGTAAAGGAGCTCCCCATGGCCCTCATCACGAAAAAACGTATCATCAGACTGATCATCGGTATCCTCGTATTGGCCTGCGCCGCGCCGTTTTTTTTAAAGGACCGGCAGGGCCGCCCCCTGATGACCCTCGACCGGATCGTGTTTCCCCGGTTCACGGTGCCGGATATCGACCTGTCTTTTCTGAAACGGAAGGCCCCGGCCCCCGAAACCGAGATTCTGGCCGAGGGCAGCATCGTTCCCGCCGACGGGCAGAAGGTGGTCAAGATGTATACGTTCAAAGACGACAGGGGCGTTGTCCATTTCTCCGACCGAAAACCCCTGGGAGACGGCGTGAAGGTCCTTTACCTCCCGGCCGGTGAGTCGTCCGGGTCTTCCATGGATGAGGTCAAAGAGAAAATCGGGGATCTGGCCCGGAAAGGCAAAGCCGTTCTGGACGCCGGACGTCCTGAAAAACCATCGACATCGTCCCCCTTGTCCCTTCTGCCTGCACCTTATTCCGAGGCGGGGAAAACCCTCGAAGACGCCCGTGCTCTCAAAGAACAGGTGGAAGACACCTACTCCCGGCGCGAGGCAATGATGAAGGAATGACCCCAAGTCCCTTGGGTTGATCCTTAGCCCTTGTTTTACCGTATTTTCAGGCGTTCTGTCTGAGCGTAAAAAAATTCCGATTCAGTCATTTATGGGTTGAAAAAAAGCAGGCCCTGTCCTATGGTGGGTTCCCTGATGAAGTACCCTTGTCTTAATCCGGTGTCATCGTCAACGAAACATGACTCCCCGATCCTTCGGGATCCGTGCCGATGATTGTCGCAGACGTCCCTGTGTTTAAGGGCGTTTTGACGCTTCCGGACACGGCCTTCGATGTGTTGAATTTTACAAACCCCCATTGCTGGAGAACGGAATGTTGAAAAGAAAAATGTTGCTGCTGATGGTTATGTTCCTGGGGCTCATGGTTGCCGCCTGCGGGCAGGTGGAGAACGAAACGGACGACGACGCCCCCGGCCTGCACGGGACCTCGTTTCAGGACAATGGGTCGGACACGGCCTACCCGGAGTTTGTCCTGACCGAGATTTTTACCGGCCGGGGCGGCCTCGAAGAGATGTGGGACAGCATCGACGCCAAGGGGTTCAACCGTCGCTTCACCGACACGGTGAACAGCCATATCGACGACTTCATCGTGTTTTCCGATCTGGGTGCCGTTCTGATCGATGATCCCTCCCGGACCCTCATCGAGATGGTATCCGGTGACGGGGCCGCCCTTCTGGACGCGCTGATCGACCCGGAACCCAATTATCCCCTGCGGGATGCCGAAAATGCCGAGGGACATGTGTTTTCGGGCGAAGACGACATGAACGGGTTCTATGCCTTCCTCGACAGGGTGTTCGACGACAGCGAGGATTCGGGCAGCCGCCGCATGACGGCTGTGGCCCGCGGTCTGGTGGGCCGGATGGTCGACCGGATGACGCCCGAAAAAATTCACGAGGACATGGAAGAGCTGATCGACGATATTCAGGATGACGATTTTGCAAAGGATTTTGTCGATGTGACCACGGCCCTCGGCAAACTGCTGGTGCGTGCCGACTTCCCCCAGACCGACGATCAGGGTGACAGCCTGGACCTGGGCAACGCCGTCCGGGGCATGATCGATCTCATCACCTGGTACGACCGCATGGTGAGTGATCCGGAAAGCCGACGTTTTCTAAGGACCCACATCACGGAACTGGCATCCGTGTTCGATGCCGAGGCGGACACGGATCATCACGCCCGCATCCGCAAGCTGCTCGTCAATCTTGAAGACCAGTTCACGGCGGGCGGCGAGGCCTTTCAAGCCCGTCCCGACCTTAACCGGACAAACGATGACGAGATTTACTCCGATACCGAACTCGGCCGGACGGTTCGGGAACTGTTCCCGGGCATGCTTCAACTTCTGATGCGTTCGGACCGCCCCCACGCCCTGATCGCAAACGCAGAAGGCGAGACGCCGGTCTACCTGCTCAAGGCCATGGTCGACAACCTCAGGGCCCTGGGGTATGATCCGGCAACCGCCGACATGGAAACCACGCTCACCAACCTGATGCGCTACGACATGCTGGGTCGGGACCGGATGGATCCGGACTCCGGGGCCTTTTCTGCCTCCCATCTCGAATCCCTTCTGTTCCTGACCCATGTGACCGCCAATGTGGGCTGGCAGGACCGGGACAACCCGGCGGGCAGCGTCGTGCCCGATCCGGAAGTGGTGAACATCTCCGACGCCCGCTACCGCCACGGGCATGGGGCATTCACGGGCCGCCTGTCCCTCAACGATTCGCTGTTCAGCATCAGGACCCATAAAACCCTCAATTCGCTGGGGCTCTTCGATATCGGGCTCAAACCCGACGACGGCGAAAGCCTGCATCGGAGTCGGGTCCCCTTCTCGGCGGATGTGCGGGATCAGTATCGCTTCTATTTTGACCAGAACTACGATGTGCTCCAGTGTCTGGCCCCGCCCTGCGTGGGCGACCTGGGGGCCCCGGACGGCGGAAATCCCGACGGCCGGGTTTTCGGCGGGGAGGACATCAACGCCTTTAGGGCCTATTCGCCCGACGGACTCGATGAAAACCAGCTGGCCGCCTGGACGTTGGGGCTGGTGGTTAGGGCCTGTTTCAATGGTGAGGGCCCCTATTATTACGACGATCCTGCGGCCGATGAGGTCATTGACGCGGTGGACGGCAGGCTCTGGCGGGTTTACCGTCGCCCCAACGGAAAAATCTACGCCTGGGTGAGCACCGATGATCCGGAGCATCCGGAGTATGTCTACCCCGCCGACGAAGGCGATCCGCTGGACGGCGACGCGCCGGAGGCGGCGGGCACGGCCCAGCGCTACAACCGCTACAAGGCCGCGTGGCAGACGGATTACTACCTGTCCTGCTTCACCGAACGGTACGAGGAGGGCGGAGACATTCTGGAAAGACCGGCCTGCCGGGTGCCTGACAACAGTTCGGGCCGACTTGCGCTGGTCGAGGTGTCCGCCGCCGACGGGGCCGCCGGTCGGCTGACCTACGGAGAGGCCGTTGCCGAAGCCGATCCCCGCAGAGCCTGCCAAAGTCCCGAAGAGGCCCTGTTCCGGAATTACCAGTGGCTGATGGAAGAAAAGAAAATGGTGATCATCATCCCCCTCAAGCTCGATCTGGGCGGCCCCCAGGCCGTGGTTTACCAGGTGCTGGAGGCCAACGGCATCACCGGGATCTGCAACCTGAGAAAATATAGGGGGAACCATTACTGGGCCAAGGCCGGGACCGACGGAACCTCGTCCCTTCCCGGCGACTATCGCATCGAGGTGGTGTCCTCCGCCACCGGCGCGGACAACGTACTGTCGGCCCTCAATATCTATGGGACGACCCTGGACTGCGGCCATGCCACGCCCGCGGTGGTGGGTATGAACATCCAGGCCCTGACCCGGCTGGGCTTTCCCCGTTACACCGGGCAGACCGAACGCGGTGACGGCATCGTCGACAGCGAACTGGGTTCCGGGGAATTCGCCCGGGGCGATGCGGTGTGGCAGGAACGCAGCGCCCTGCTGCCGCCCTTTGTCGCTCTGATTTCAGCCCTGCGGGCCCATACCCCGCCCCACGGCAGCGGAAACAATCCGTTGAAAAAAGGCATCCACAGCTTTGTGGAAGGAACGTCCGCCCTTCTCAAACCGTTGATCTATTATCAGAAAGACAGCGGCGCCTGGCCTCATAAGACCTGGAAACCCCGGGTTGCGGGCAGCGCGGTGCCGGGGCCGTCGCCCGCCTGGGATGATTATCTGGGCGATGACTTCCTGAGGTCCACGGCGGATTTCAACAATGCGGCCAACCGCCGTGCCCTGCACTGGAACGGCACCAAGGCCGAGCGCCTTCATTTCCAGCCCGCTGCCATGAAAAACCTGCTGAACGTGCTGATCGACAGTGATATCGGAGCCGCCGCCGGCGGCGGCAGTTTTGCCCAGAGCCGTCTGGACGGCATTCTGCCGTTGCTGGCGGCCAACCGGTCCGTCACCACCCTCCTTGAGGCCCTGATGAGCGAGGCCAATGATGCCGACTTGCTTTACGCCGCTCTGGAACAACTGGTCTCGGTCCTGAAGATCACCAAGGGGCCCATGACGACTTTTAATGAAACGAACGTAAAAAACATTGACTTCCCCGCCTGGATTTTCGTACAGGGAGAAGGTCTCGGTCCTTACAACGAGTTTGCGACTTTCTCCGGCATGAGAGACGAGGATCTGGTGCTCGACCGGGCCATCGACCGTCTGGTCGGCCATGACCGCATCGACGAAACCCGTGACGGTTATGGCCTTTCCTGCTACGTCGACGAGCAGGAGGCTGCGGGATGGGAGGACCTGGAGGATGTGCTCGGACTGCTGGACGACCTGCTGCCCGCCGTAAGCCCCTACAGCGTGGTCGACGCCGTTCTGGACATGAACGAGGCCGTCTTTGGCCGTGACCGCCTGTATGAGGCTTCGGAGATCCGCGGCCTGGTCTATGCCCTGGGCAAACTGGTGACCCGCTACGACAGCGTGTCGGATACCTGGATCAGTCAGGGCCGGCCGGGGTTTGACGATCTGTTCCGGATCATCCGGGTCCGCCTGCCGGAGATTCACCGACTGATCAAGGATGACAGCGGGTATTCCGGGGATAGGTACCATGCCGTCCTCGAGCTCAACCGGGACATGCTCAAAGAGGACGGTGCCGCCGAATTTCTGGTGACCACCATGGGGACCCGGGCGAACTGGGAGGATCTGTTAAGCGACGCCTCGGCCTTTCTGAAAGACGAATGGGTGACCGAGGACGCCCCCATGTGGTCGAGTTTTGTAGATCTTTTGCGGGATCTGGCCGTGGCCGTCGAGGCCTCCAAAGACGGCAGCCTTATCGAGTCGATCTACGAGAAGTACGGATTTCAGCAGAACTGATGATCCGGCGCCGGCAACGGTGGCGAATCATGTGACGAACACTTTAATGGTTATCGGAGCTCTTATGAAAAAGGTATGCGTGAGTGTGTTGGTGAGTGTGGGGCTGGTGATGGGCGCCTTTCCCGTGTCGGCCTCCAATTACGGGGACTCCTTCGGCTATTCCACCCGGGGCATGAGTCTGGGCGGGGCCATGAGCGCCCGGGTCGACGACTGGTCGTCGGTGTACTACAACATGGCCGGCCTGGGCAAAACCCGGGGCCTGGACAAAAAAAACCAGATCGCCGCGGCCTACCAGGGCAACCTGCCCATGGTGGATATCGATATCAGCCGAAGCGGGGTCAACGGTGACGAAGACCTGGAAACCGGCACCTTCGTCTTCGGCCTGGCCCTGGACGCCAACGTGCTGATGCACGTCCCCTCCTTTGTCTCGTCGGCCCGCATCGGGGTGGGCCTTTGCGTCAACGACGACATGACCGCCATCAAGATCAACGATCTGGATCCCCGGACCCACACCTTCATGCGTTACGGCCGGGAGGCCCAGCGTTTGGAAGTGCTGAGCGGGCTGGGACTGGGATTCATGGATGACGCCTTCGGCATCGGCGTGGGCGTCAATTCGGCCTTTGCCGGGGACGGACAGGTCGTTCTCGAGGAAATCCAGCTGGACACCGATCCCCAGAGTCCCCGGGGGCAGTCCAAGATGGACATGGAACTCGAACCCCATCTGCTTCTGGGGCTGTATGTCAGTCCTGGAAAAGTGATCGACGCCCTGGAGGGCCTGGAGTTCGGCCTGACCTATCGGGACGAGACCATCCAGAACATCGATCCGTTCGAAACCTCGGGGATTACCGATGTCGGACAGATTCCCCTGAACATGCTCCTGGCCCTGACTGATTACTTCCAGCCCCGGATGCTTGTTCTGGGTATGGCCTGGCATAATGAAGACCTGACGGTGTCCTTCGACCTCGAGTATCAGCAGTGGTCGAACTTTCATCTGTCCCGGCCCAATATGGAACATTACGGCAATGATCTTGAAGACTTCGACGACATTCTCATTCCCCGCCTCGGGGTCGAGTATCGCAAAAATACACGGACCAGCCTGCTGTTCGGCTACTACTACCAGCCGTCCTTCGTGCCCGACGAGGCCGTGGCCGGCGTGATGAACTTCCTCGACAACGACAAGCACGTGGCCTCCTGCGGCCTGGTCTACGACATCACGCCCTATGTGCCGCTCAAAGGAAAGACCGATCTGTGCCTGGGTTACCAGCTTCAATACCTGGTCGAGCGGGACGTGGACAAAACGGCGCCCACGGCCCTCAATCCCGAGTATTCCTACGGCGGCACCTGCCATACCCTGATGCTGGAACTCAACATCAATCTGTAGCGTGAACGACCCGTATCATCCAGACAAGAAAGGGGGCATCGTCAAGGCGATGCCCTCTCTTTTTTGCACGCCCGGGGCAGGGACCGTCCGCAGTGACGATGAAAAAAAATCAGCGCAGTGACTGCCGCCTGACGACGGGTGCCCCCGCCTGAAAAACGCTCCGATTTTAAGCTTTGCCGTCCCGTATGCCGCCCCTGGGTCTGTTTACGGTTACCCGTTCGAAACCCAACGGCCCGGATGTGTTATCGACGGAGCACACGGAACGCCCGGCTATTTGATCTGCATCAGGTAGGATTGCAGGTTTGTTTTGGTGTGGCGAAGCCCGAGTTTGTCTCGGATGTGTTTACGGTGAAAATCCACCGTATTGACGGAAATGGTCAGAACCTCGGCGATCTCCTTGCTGGTTTTTCCGGATTTCACCAGATGGGCCACCTGCAGTTCCTGGGGGGTGAGATGATTGCCCAGACGGGACATGCTGAGAAGAAAGGGGGATATGATCTCCTTCAGGTGGGCTTCGAGGATGCCCAGATAGGTGGACTGCCTCTCGTTCAGACGGCTCGATTTCAGTTTTTCGATGTAGGGAAAGGCCAGGTGTTCCACATTGGCCAGAACCTTTTCCTCCAGCTCCTCTTTGTCCGCGTCTCGCTGCCGGAGCAGGACCTTGAGGGCGGAGTTGGTTTCTTCAAGGTTCAGTGTCTGTTCGAAAAGTTTTGCTTCCTTGTTCCTGATCACCTCTTCAGCGAGTTTCAGTTCCGTGATGTTTTCATGGCTCACGATGACCTTGAAGGGTTCTTTGTCGCGAATCGGGTTGACACGCATGAAAAACCACTTTTTTTCCGTGGGCGAATGGCATGGATATTCCAGGGTGAATTCCTCCAGATTGCCTCTGATCACGTCGCGAATGCCCCGGGCGGCTTTTTTCGAGTGGTCTTCATCGTCTCCCCTTGTCTGGTCGCATACGTCCAGGTAGTTGTACCGGGGCCCGGCCGGAGCATCGTCCATCCCATTGATTTTACCGAAACGATTCCAGGCCCGGTTTGTCTCCAGAATCAGACCGTCCTTGTCGAGAAGGGCAATGTGAGCCGACAGGGAATTGAGGATCGTCCGGTCAAAGGGTCCGATGGTTTGCGTTGTCGCTTTGTGTGTGTCTTCCATGATGGTTTCATCCGAGAAAGAAGTGCACGGCGGTAGCGAACTCGCCGGAGAAAAAAAATAACATCAAACCCAGAGCAAGTCAAACCGCTGTTCATGCCCCCGTGCTCAAACAGCCGGGCCGACGTTCCTTTCCTTGGGCCCGGGGAAAGGACGCGTCGGCCCGGTTTACACAAAACGCCTGCCAATCATTATCCGTCAGTGGGGTCGATCACCGCATCGATCACATGGATCACCCCGTTGGCACAAATGATATCGGTGATCACAACCGTCGCCGGGGAAGCCCCTCCTTCATTCAATACAACGTGTCCGCCCACCACATCGATGGCCATCATGCCCCCGTTGAGCATGGTCACAGAGGCTCCGTCCAGTGCGATGGCATCTTCGGCATACACCTCACCCTCATACACGTGGTAGGTTAAAATATTCGTCAGGGTGCCGATGTTTTCCGGTTCCAAAAGGGATGCCACGGTCCCGGGGGGCAGGGCGGCAAACGCGGCATCCGTGGGAGCAAACACGGTAAAGGGGCCTTCCCCTTTCAGGGCTTCCACCAGACCTGCGGCACCAAGGGCTGCCGCCAGCGTGGTGAAATTACCGTTATCGACCGCCGTATCCACGATATCCATCGGCGCATCTTCCGGGGCAAGAACGGCATCGATCACATGAATCACACCGTTGGAGGCCTCAATATCGGTCACGGTCACATAGGCTTCCCTGTCGCCTCCAAGATTGATCACAAGCTCGCCGTCCACAATATTGAGCCTGATTTTACCGCCATTGAGCATGGTTGCGGCCCGGCCGTCCAGTGCCAGGGCATCTTCTGCAAACACAGCTCCCTCAATCACGTGGTAAGTCAGGATATCGGTCAATACGTCAATGTTTTCAGGCTCCAGTAAAAAAGCCACGGTCCCTTCGGGCAACAGGGCAAAAGCCGCGTCCGTGGGAGCAAATACCGTAAACGGCCCTTCACCTTCGAGGGCGTCCACCAGACCGGCAGCCTGTATTGCCGCCACAAGGGTAGTAAAGTTCCCGTTATCCACGGCGGTGCCCACAATAGTTTTTAAAGGATCACCCTGTATCGCAGGTTTGTTCTCATCACTATCTCCACATGAAACAAGCACAAGGGTCAGGGCCGCCATAACGATGTATTTTAATGCTTTGACTGTTTTCATGGTGTTTTCCTTTCATTTTTATCGGTTTTGATCAAGGGCGATGAGTCTGTTTTTCGAAAGACGTGTTTGAACCCAAGTTAACCCCTTCGTGCCAAGGTTCAATGGTTAAAGATTGGGTTTATATTGGTAGTATAAAACTACAGAAGTGTGGGCGCCCTGCCGGACAGGCGTCCGCCATGCGTCAGGATTCAGGCCGGGAGGCAAATCAGAGACAGGCAGAATGTGATAGTGATCAACAGAACGGCTTGAGAGATGTTTTTATTCCGCTGCAACGGCAGGGAAAACCGTATCAAAGCGAAGGATACGGGGGATCGTCATGGAATATGGTTGGGCTGGGTCCGATGGGTCGGGATCGATAAGGATGGAGTCACGGCTGTGTTGTTGAGAAACATTCCCTGTGGTCATCGGCAATGGAAGGACTTTTTCCCGCAGGGCATCATTCGGGCGATGCCCTGCGGGGGGAGGAACTCAGCGGGGCGTGATGATCCGGGATTCGCTTTTCATTTCCTGGTCGCGCTGGAGCCTTCGCAGGTTCTCCAGGACCTCGTCCACGGCCTTTTCCATGGCCGCCGGGAAGGCGGCGATGGCCTCTTCGAGGGTCTTGACCTCGAGTTCCGCCTGGATGGGGATGGGCCCCTGGGGGGACATCAACTGGGTGTGACCCAGGTAAAGAGACGGCCGGGACGGATCATCGGACCCGTCCGTGCGGACGGGAACCAGCACCCGGATCGAGGCCACTTTGAGGTCGGTGATGGATTCCTCCCGGTACAGATGGGCCTGGTCCACGGTAAAATCGATGCCATGTTTCATGAGATGCCTTCCTTTCGTGACGGCGGTTGGTGGTGTGAACCCGTGTTGACTACCATGTTTGATGCCGTTTAAAAAGTCCTTTCTTCGTTCCCGTGCGGCTGAGACGGGTTTTTTTGTTTAAATTCAGCGAGGGCTGTGATAACAGAGCCATAGGCATGAACTTAGTTTACAAAACGATACGGGGAAAAGACATGACCAAGCAGAGTGGACGACGGATGGCGGGTTGGATGGTTGTTTTGGCGCTGGTGCTGATGCTGACGGTTCCGGGGGCCCGGGCGTCGAGCAGTCTGGCGGTGAAAAAAGCCTTGTTTCAGAAAGCGGACCTGGCCCTGGGTGAGGCGGATACCCATAAAACCCGGTTTTTCGCCCCCACGGTGTTTGCCGAGGCCATGGCCGTGTACAAGGCGGCGGAAAACGATTACGCCCACGAACGCTCGATGAAGGAGATCAACGACAAGCTGGACCGGAGCATGGTGCTGTTCGCCGATGCGGTCCGCATGGCCGACGAGGCCGAACGTCGGTTCAGGGACACGGATCTTGCGCGGAACGACGCCCACAAGGTCATGGCGTCCCGCTACAAGCCCGACCAGTGGGGCAAGGCGGAAGACACCTTCAAACGGGCCATCGCCAAATTCGAACGGGGTCATCATCAGGAAGCCGTGGTGCTGGCCTCTGAAGCCCGGGTCCTGTATGAGCAGGTCGAAGAGGATACCATCGCCTACAGCTATCTGGCCGATGTCTGGGAGAACCTGAAAACCATCGACGGCCTGGACGGGGGAAGCCGGCTGGCACCGAAAACCTACGCCCGGGCCGTGCAGCTGGCCGAACTGGCCCAGACCGAACTCAAGCGCCAGGCCTACGGCAATGAAAAAGCCAAAAAGCTGATCCGGGAAGCCCGGTCAGAGGCCGAATACGCCCTCAAGGTGACCCGCTGCATCAAGACCCTCACCGATCAGGGCAAGACCCTGGAAGACCTGTTCATCGACGACCTGATCACCCGGGACACCCTGGACCGGATCAGCACCCCCCGATCCTGATAAAAAACGGGCCGCCTCCCAAAGGGAAGCGGCCCGCAACGTCAATCCCCCCTCACTGACAGGATGCCCTGATTCCTTACGGATTCGCGACACCGTAAGCTCGAACGTTTTTCTTTGCCGTTATGTGATGACGTTTAACGAGTTCATGATTCGTTATTGGGCGAAATCCTTGCGCAGGACTTTCTTGTCGATCTTGCCGACGCCGGTTTTGGCGATGCTGTCCACCAGGGCCACCCGCTCGGGGATGCCGTAGCGGGGAATGGCGCCTTTGTCGGCAAAAGCCTTGAAATGATTGATCAGATCCGCCTCGGTGACCTTGCCCTTGAACGGTTCCCTGATGACCGCCAGAGCCAGGGGACGCTCGCCCCATTTGTCGTCGGGAACGCCGATGACGGCCCCTTCGCTGACTGCTTCATGCTGGCTGAGAATGTCTTCGAGGGTCAGGGATGAAATCCATTCCCCGCCGGTTTTGATCACATCCTTCAGGCGGTCGGTGATCTGGAGATAGCCCTCCGGGTCGATGAATCCCACATCGCCGGTGTGCAGCCAGCCGTCGCGCCACAGAGCCTCGCTTTTTTCCGGGTCGTTCAGATAGCCCTGGGTCAGCCAGGGCGATCGGACCACGATTTCGCCGGAGGACTCGCCGTCATGGGGCAGGGGCTTGCCGTCGTGATCGACAATCTCCAGCCGGACGTTGGGGATGGGGAAGCCCGTGCGGCAGCGGATCGCCACCTGATCGTCGTCGGACCAGTCCAGCATTTCGGGCTTGAGCAGGGCGGCGGTCAGAAGCGGGCAGGTTTCGCTCATACCGTAGGCCGAATAGATGTTGATGCCCCGCTTGAGGGCGGCCTTGCACAGTCCCTTGGGCAGGGCCGAACCGCCGATGATCACCTTCCAGCCCGACAGGTCGATCGAATCGATCACCGGGCTGCTCAAAAGCATGTGGATGATGGTGGGGACGCAGTGGGAAAAGGTGACTTTTTCGGAAAGAATCAGCTTGAGCAGCATTTCCGGTTCATACCGCCCCGGATAGATCTGCTTGGCCCCCAGCATGGTCATCAGGTAGGGCACCCCCCAGGCGTGGACATGGAACATCGGCGTCAGGGGCATGTACACATCGCCGGAGTTGATGATGGCCTGGCTTTTGTACGCGGCGGTGGCGGTCATCAGGCCGTAGGTGTGAAGCACCAGCTGGCGGTGGCTGAAGTAAACGCCCTTGGGATTGCCGGTGGTGCCCGAGGTGTAGAAGGTGGTGGCCATGGTGTTTTCATCGAAATCGGGGAAATCGTAATGGTCGTCCGCGGCGTTGACCAGGGCGTCGTATTCGCCGGCGAAGGGGATTTTGGACGTGGGGCCGGTTTTTTCCTCGTCGATGAGTATGAAGGTTTTCGCCGTTTCGATCTTGTCGTAAATGGCTTCGAGCAGGGGCAGCAGCAGGGAATTGACGATGATCACGTCGTCCTTGGCATGGTTGATGGTGTAGAGAATCTGCTCCGGCGTCAGCCGGATATGGACCTTGTGCAGCACGGCCCCCATCATGGGCACGGCGAAATAGCACTCCAGGTAACGGTGACTGTCCACGTCCATGACGGCCACGGTGCTGCCCGGCTCCACGCCCAGACGGGTGAGCGCGTTGGCCAGCCGGGCCACCCGGGTGTTGAAATCGGCGTAGGTGTAGCGGAAGCTGTCCCGGTACACGATTTCCTGATTCGGCGAATAGGCCACCGCCGACGGGAGAAGGTTTTTGATCAGAAGCGGGTAAGAAAAAGCGGACGGGGTCTTGGGGATCGTGCGTAGAGCCATGGTTCCTCCTAACGTAATGGTCAACGTTCAGAATCAGGCCGATGCGCCGGCAGAAAAACATCGGACCCGTATGAAAAGGCCGACGATCGTGTGATCGCAACATCTGCGACGTGACAGGGCGGGGGTGTTGTGCAACCCCGTGGGTTATGCGCCAAGAATGTCAGAAAATTAAAAATCAGGCAAGGGGTAAATTAACAATGTTTTCGATCATGGTCTCTGTTTGCGTTCCATGGAGGTAAACGTGAGGGACGCTTCAGCCGAAGCCGTTTTTTTCTTGATCAGAAGGCCCCGGGTGGCGGACAGGGCCTGGGCCGGTGCGCTGGCCACGGGCAGGCCGCGGGTGCCGCCGGGCTTGGTGCCGATCGTGTAAAGACCCGTCGCCGGATCGTAATACGCGGCGGGGATCCGGTCGATCAGATCGTCGGTCGAGGCCACCATCTGGAGGGTTTCCACACCGAAGGGCGGGACCACGTCGAATTCGCCGAGTTCCACCCATTTGTTGACGGCATCGCCGCCCAGATAATAGATGAATTTCCGGTTGTCGGCCTCTTCGGTGAAATGGATCAGGTAGGAATACGCTCCCTTCTCCTTGATGTTGTGGCTTATCAGGTAGAAATAGCCCGGTTTGTTCATCCGGACCATCAGTTTCATGGCGTCGCCCCGGGTGTACAGCAGATCCTGCCGTCCCCGCGCGGTCCGGATGTCCACACGGAAGTCGCCGGAGACCATCTGGCCGGACTGGATGAGTTTTTCAAAGTCCGGGGCCAGGGGCGCCACCGTGTACCCGGCGTAGGCCGACGGAAGGAAGAAGACCAAGGCCGTTTTCACCGTGTTGTTGTCCCGGTCGGTCAGATGGCAGGTCAGCTCGATGCCGTCCTTGAGCAGCCGGTAGGTGCCGGTGATGTATCGGTCGGCCTGATCCGGCTGCCGTGCGGCGGTGAGCACGGCGGCGAGATGATCCCGGATCGCCGCACCGAACTGGGTGACCTCCCGGGATTCGTCGGGTGTGGGCGGATAGACATAGACCGTGGGCCCGGAAAATCGGCGGGCGAGAATGCCCGCACCGAAGGCAAGGGTGTCGGCCTTCTTTTCGAGGGCCGAGAGGCGTGCGGCGACGGCGTCGACGGTGGTCGGACAGTCGGGCAGGGCGGGGCATTTGAGGAACTGGGCCACAATCCGCATTTTGTAGTACTGGTCGATCAGGGAAAGGATGGACTGGAGCAGGGCCACCTTTTCGGATCGGGGCAGATCGCCGTCGAGGGAGGCGAGGTTTCCGTTGATTTCCCCCACGATTTTTTCAAGGGCCTGGGTGTAGAGGGGCACACTGCCCTGATCGAGCATCGCATCGACCATGAATCCGTCTTTGGCGGTCAGCGACGAGAAACGGGCGCCCAGGATCGGCAGATCGGATTTCAGGTGGAGGACCTTGGTTTTCAGTTCGTCGAGGGCCTCGTTTTTCTGGGTCTGAACGCTGGAGAATTCGCTTTTCACCTCCACCCGGATCATCTGGGACAGTTCGGCCAGGGCCTCGCTGCGGGCCTCTTCAAGAGTGTTTCCGAATCCCGTTCCGGCCACGCGCAGGGCCAGTGCGGCGGGGGCGGCAATCAGATGGACGAAAAGCGTCAGGGCAAGAAACCGTTTCATGGAACCTCCGTAAGGGGCGGGCCGTCTCCCACCGCATCATTATATTGCAGGACCGCGGGATTTGATATACACATGAAAGCAACGTCACCTGGTAATGAATACCATTTAAACACGTTTGTCTATCTTTTTGTGGGCGGTTCGGCCGACACCGGGACGTCCGGAAGGATGGGGGCATGGATGTGAAAACATACCGACGACTTGCGACGGCGGCGGTTCTTGTGATCCTTGCGGGCTGCTCCGCCGCCGGATTCCTGGAGAAGGCCGCCGACCATCTGGGGGCGGATCGCCTGCATCAGGGAAACCAAGAATATATTGACCAATCCTTCGAAGTGTCCATGAAGGGGTTTTTGATTCTGTCGGCCATCAAAAGCGGACTGGCCGTCATCGAAGGTTCCGAGGTGGGGCTGGGCTTCAACCTGGAGGTGGGCGATCTGGTTCAGTCCGTCTACGACTATGTGGACATCGCCTGGAAAACAGCCCTTCTGGGCGGTACGGTGCTTTTGTTGACCCAGATGCTGTTTCAGGCTGTGGCCCTCGTCAATCACTGGTGTCTGGCTCTGGCGCTGCTGCTCCTTGCCGGGCTTCAGGCGGGGGTGCTGTTTTCCGGAGAGAGGCGGACCTTTGTGGCCCTGATCCGCCGTCTGTTCGCCATGACCGTGATTCTCAGCGTTTCCCTGTACATCCTTCTTCCTCTGTCCGTCCGCTCCGCGGCCTTTCTGTCGGCACGAATCACCAATCCCCTGATGACCGAGGCTCGGAACGGGTTCGTGTCGGTCCGGGACGATCTTTCGGTGGAAACCCTGTCCCGGAAGCTGTTCGGCGAAGACCGGCCCGCCGAAAAAACCTGGATGGACCGGCTCAACCCGTCGACCCAGTATGACCGGGCGAAAAAACATCTGGCGGATCTGGGTGCGCAACTTTCGGCCACGGCCGAAAAAATCGCGGTCTGGACCGTGGCCCTCATTGCCGGGTATCTGTTCGACGGCCTGGTGTTTCCCCTGACCTTTTTTCTGCTGCTCTACCTGTTTGCCCGGTTTTCCTTTGACCATCTTCTCCGGATGGGGCTTGCCGCTCCCCGGACCGTCGCGGAGGAGAGGTCATGAAAAGGTGGATGGCCGGGCTTTTCGTTCTGACGACGATGTCTGTCCTGTGGGACGGTTCCTGCGGAGCGGCGCCTTTGCCCCAGGCCAGCCGGTTTCCTCTGATGCTTATGGTACTGACGCCGGGAGCAGGCAGCCCCGACTTGCCGGAAAACCGCCTGGCCCTCGCACTGGATCTGGATTACAGCAGCGTGTTTGTCAGCAAACAAAGCGCTCACTGGACGGTTCTGATGGACATGGAGCTTTTCACCGTCACGCCGGGCTTCGAACTGCGCCTCTGCCCCCGGATGTCCCTGGGATTTCAGCTCCCGCTGGTGGGTTTTGGCGCCGGTTTCCTCGACAGGCCCCTGGCCGATTACCACGAGCTGGGGTCCTTTCCGGATTACGGGCGCAGCGACCGGCCCCACAATCAATTTGCCTATGCCGTGGAAAAAGACGGCAGGTCCTGGATGCATGCGGACACAGGGGGACTTCACGCGGCCGACAGTCGTCTGGATCTGAAATATCTGTTTTATCAGGCGTCGGACCGCACCTCGGCCCTGTTGTTCAGCGTCAAGCTGCCCACCGGCGATGCGGACAGGGGATTGGGCAGCGGTCAAACGGATCTGGGCGTCTTTTCACTCAACCGCCTCAGGCGGGGCCGTCTGACCTGGACCTTCTTCCCCGGGCTGATCGTCCCCCATGATCCGGACACCCTGGGGGCCGACGTTCATTTCCGGACCATGGCCTGCCTCTTCGCCGGAGCCGAGGTTCGAACCAGTGAGCTGCTTCAGTTGAACGCCCAGCTGAACATCTTTACATCGCCCCTCAGTCACACCGGGATCGACGCATTGGACCGTCCCTGTGTGGAACTGGGGCTGGGACTTTTCTGGCATCTGAGTCCGGGCTTTGCCCTGTCGCTGTCATTCCATGAAGATCTGGCCGGGCCGTCGCCGGATTTTACCGTTCGGACCGGCATCCGGTCCGAGAGCCTCTCATTTTGAACCAAGGACGACCTATGACTGCTGTTTCCGATTTCGAAGACCTGACCCCCGATGCCGTCATCTCGGCCGTGGAAAAAGCCATCGATCGGCCCATGACCGGCCTCACCGCACCGCTGCCCAGCTACATCAACCGGGTTTACGAACTCCAGGCCCGGGACGGATCCAGGGTGGTGGCCAAGTTCTACCGGCCGGGGCGATGGAGCGAGGCGGCCCTGCGTGACGAACACGCCTTTATCAAGGACTGCGCCGAGGATGAAATTCCCGTGGTCTGTCCCCAAATGCTGGTCCACGGCGATACCCTGGGCCGGGTGGGAAACATCCGGTTTGCCGTGTTCGACAAACGGTCGGGCCGGGAAATGGAAATTCTGGACGACGAGGACTGGCGTCGGCTGGGACGCCTGATCGGCCGCATCCATGTGGCGGGCTCCCGCAGGTCCGCCCCGGCTCGCATCCGCCTGCACCCCATGACCTCCCTGGCCGCCGATCTGGTCCGGCTGGTCGACGGCGGTTTTGTCACCCCTTCTTTCGAATCCGCTTTCCGTCGGGTGACCGGTGAAATCCTGGCCCTGTGTGAAAAACGCTTCGATGATGCGGAGTACATCCGCCTGCACGGGGACTGCCATCTGAAGAATTTTCTCCACCGCCCCGGCGAGGGCATCATGGTCATCGATTTTGACGATATGCTCACCGGGCCCCCGGTCCAGGATCTCTGGCTGCTGCTGCCGGATCATCCGCCCCGGTGCCGCCGGGAAATCCATCTGCTTCTCGAAGGCTACGAGCAGTTCCGGGAATTCGACGACCGGACCCTTTCTTTGATCGAACCCCTGCGGGCCATGCGGATGATTTACTTTCTGGCCTGGTGCAGCAAGCAGGCCGGGGATTTCAAGTTCAAGACCCTGTTTCCGGACTGGGGCAGCGACCGGTTCTGGATGGACGAAATCAGGGATCTGGAACAGCAGTTGGGCATCATGAAGAAGGAACGGTCGGCTTTATCGGTGTCCTGAATGATCTGAACCCTCTTTTCCCGTTGATCTTCGGGCGGTCTTCTGGCATGTTTCTACCCAAAGAAACAACACGACGTTGGGAGAAACCGATGACAGCCTATGGAAACCTGATCACGATCATTGCAGGCATGGACAGCGAAGAAGACCTGGCCCGCCTGTTCGACGAGCTTTTCACCGAACGGGAGCGGCGGGATCTGGCCCTGCGATGGCAGCTTCTCGAAGAACTGCACCAGGGCAGCACCCAGCGGGACATCGCGGCCCGCCACAAGATCAGTCTCTGTAAAATCACCCGGGGCTCCCGCATTCTCAAGGACGAATCGTCCATGGTCCGCCGTCTGCTCAGCGGGAAGAAGCAATCCGTTCGGATACCCTGATGTTTCCGGTCGATGCGCGCAATCGGGTGATGATCGAAAGTGTTCCTGATGAAGAAGATCTCGATCGGTCCATGGGAGAGCCGATCCATCACCGCGTTTCACCAAGCACCACATCATCGTCTGTCTCGAACACACCGTCTCTGCCCGGGTGTCGCATCATGCCGTTTTGTTGCTGATATCGGAGGTCTTCACCGGCATAAGCATCCGTGGGTATGACGGATGGATTCAGTTTCTGAGTGAGGGCCAGGGCCAGCAGGTCGCTTTTGATTTTGACCCTATCAAGCCGGTCGGTGAACGAGGACACGCTCGGGGCGGCCATGCTGTTCAGAATCCAGCCGATCATGTTCCGGACGGGAGGGTTTTTGGCATACGCCTCCATGTAAGCCTCGGCCCGGCTTGTATCGACCGGATAACGTCTGTGGGCGTCGATCAGAAGGTCATAGAAGATGTGCATGTCCGAAAGGCTTCGGTTGGGTTTGAAACCCAGGGCATACACGGCCCGGGACCACAGGGCCTCCACGAACGAGGGGTCGGTGACCCGGCCTGAATCCAGGGAAACCCGGGTCATCAGGCTCTTCGGCTCAATTGACGTCAGGGTGTTTTTCATGATCAGGTATTCCGCGATCATCGGACGTACCAGAGAAATCTCATCGGTTTCGATGGGAACAAAGGCGGTGTTGAGGGCGGTCAGCGTCCGGGGGGTGAGGGCCCTGCTTTGAAGCGCGGTCCATACCGTTTCAATGGTCCGTTCGACGGCGTGGGCGAACAGGATCTTGTGAATCAGAAGTGTCGCCTGGCTCATCCCTTTCCGGGTCACCCGGTTCAGCCGGCAGAGCGTTTCGACCGCCTCCTCCGAATCGTCTGCGATTGTTGAAAGGACGCGGCGTTCGTATATGTCGATCGTTTCTTTGAACGGACGGAGCCGGAGCATCGGGACGGATATCGTGAAGGCTGCATCATCTGGAAGGTCGCAGATCCGGTCAATGCGGTCCAGGGCGTCGATGGCGTTTCGCCTCGCAAGGATAGCGTCCCAGGCCGCCGCGTCATTTTCATATTCCTCCGATTCCCGGGTGTCTTCGGCGATAAAAAGTGAAAGATAGGCATAACTCCCGTTGGCCGGGCAGGCCAGATCCTCTTCCGAATAATCATCGGAGATGGCCGGTTCGTCGGCGGCCAGCCAGGCCAATCCGGCGACCATCACACCGATCAGGGCAAGGCTCAGCATCAGATATGTGTCGCTTCGGGTCAAACGCCCCTTGATCAGTCCGGCCCCAAGCATGACGGCCGCCAGTCCGAGCAAGGTCCCGTATCCCGCAGCGGTCGGGCCGAGACCTCCGCCCTTATAGACGGACAGACCCGCGTGGGTCACCACAACGGCCGTGTGCATCAGAAAAAGAAGACAGGCGATGGCCCAGGCGGTAAAGCGGACCGTTTTCATGGTCTTCCTCCATGACCGGAATCGCTCGGTGATCCGGTCGGAATAGTTTTATCATAAACGCTGAATACGATGAGCCGGGCAAAGTGCATCAACGATAGGGCCATGACCTTTTACACCCAAACCCCAAACGTCGCCGTCATGTTAGCCGTCATGACCGGGTGTGTCAATCTTTTCATCAAAAGGGACAGGCAAATTATTTACTTTACAATTGAGCATCCCGTCTGTTATGGTAGCCCCAATGATATCACCATCGCCGCCCATGGAGGATCGCCCGCTATGCCTCGAACCACCCGCATGCTGATCAAGGATCAAAAAAGCGTATACCACGTCATCACCCGCACAGCCCTGGACGGCCTGCCGTTCGGACCAGTCGAAAAAGACCGT
>NZ_BAAHXV010000050.1:0-26786 GCF_054657895.1 Desulfatiferula olefinivorans
GACCATGATGGGCAAAGCGCAGCGTGCCCATCAGTGTCTTAAGTTAATGACATCGGCGGTTTATTTTTTCGAGCCTTTAAGATCCCGGCATCTTTGTTTTCCAGCGGTTGTGAACCCAGAACCACTGTTCGGGATAACGGCGGATGACGGCTTCAATCTGCGCATTGAATGCCCCGGTGGTGTCAACCAGATCCCGGGCCGTATCCCCGGTTTTGGACTGCCTGATGCGACGGCCGAAAATCACCGTAAATCCGCCCTTGCGCCGAACCAGAAATACCGGAATAACAGGAACACCGGTTTTCAGGGCGATCAGCCCCATCCCTTTGCTGGTGCAGGTGGGCCGACCGAAGAAATCCGCGAAAACGCCGTCCTTGGCCCCCACGCTCTGATCGAGGGGAATACCGACGCCTTCTCCCCGGGCCAGCGCTTTGAGCATTTTGCGAATGGCGCCTTCCTTGGCGATCAGCTTCATGCCGAACCGGGTTCTGAACCGGGTGATCACCTCCTCTAAGGGGGGATAGTCCAGCGGCCTGTATATATCGTGAATGGTATAGGGGATCAGGGCGGGAACCAGGGTCAAAAGTTCCCAGCTGCCCAGATGGGCCGTCAGGAACAGAACCCCCCGCCCTTCTCTGAAGGCCAGGGTCAGATTTTCCATACCCTCGATGCTGATATGTTTTTTTATATCGTGGGGATACAGCCGCAAGGACCAGCCCACCTCAAACAGAAGCCGTGACAGCTGTTTGAAGTTCTCCCGGGCAAGTCGCCGGATGTCGCCGGGTGTCAGGGTATCCCCGAAGGCCCTCGTAATATTGTCGACGGCAATGGTCCGGTGACGCCGGTCGAAGGCGAACCAGGTCCGTCCGATCCCGTCGGACAGCCATTGGGACAGACCTGCCGGCAATGATCCGATAAGGAAAAGAACCATGTAGATGATCCGGGCCGCCAGGCGATCGATAACCGTCATCGCATCAGCCCTGATTGAGCATGTCGAGGGCCGCAAGGGCACTCATGTTCTCGTGGACGATGGCACAGGCCGCCTTGACGAAAAGCGTCGGATTCTTGTGCTGAAAGACGTTTCTGCCGATGGAAAGGCCTTTGGCCCCGGCTTTCATGGCCCCTTCGATGGTCATGAACATGTCGCGGGTACTGAGCTTGCTGCCCCCGGCAATCAGGATGGGGGCGGGGCATCCCTGGACCACCTCGGCAAAGGAGTCCGGGTCGCCGGTATAATTGGTTTTCACGAAATCAGCGCCCAGTTCCGCACCCACCCTGGCCGCCACCTTGACCACGTCCAGCGCCTTTTCGTCCTTGATCTGAGGCCCCCGGGGATACATCATGGCGATCAGGGGCATGCCCCAGTAATTGCATTCCACGGCGATGCGGCCCAGATCCTTGAGCATGTCGGCTTCATCGTCGTCTCCGATGTTCACATGAACCGACACCCCGTCGGCGCCCATGCGAAGGGCGTTTTCCACGGTGTTGACCAGAACCTTCCGATTCGGGCGCCGGGACAGCATGGTCGAGGCCGAAAGGTGCAAAACCAGACCGATATCCTTTCCCTGATGACGGTGGCCGTATCGCGGGAGTCCCACATGGCCGATCACCGCATTGGCGCCGCCTTCGGCCACCTGATCCACGGCCGATGAAATATCGATCAATCCGTTGATCGGCCCCACGGTGGCTCCGTGGTCCATGGGAACGATCACGGTCTTTCCCGTATTTCTGTTCATGATGCGTTCCATCCGTATGGCCTTGCCTACTGTTATCATCGATCCTCCACGCTATGGGTTGAATGGCATCCGGCCAGGGGCCGGATCGCGTCGTTTTCATACCAACTTATCAAGGAAAATTCAAAAGCAAAAAATGAAAACCGTGCCGCAGTAACGGGGCGATGCCCGACCCGGTTCGGCGAACGGGCGGCCCGCCCGGTGAATCCTGCCGGTGTCTTTTTTGTATAGACGAATCGAATTTATCGTTGATCATACTGAAAAAGCATTGTATTTTGTTAGAACACATTCAAACGGAACCCTCAGGGGATGACCCAGATCAGTCAACGCGACGCGAAAACGATTTTACCCCAACAGACGGCCTGACATGACGCCGGGATGCATGGCGGAAACCACCTGATGTTCATCGGTTCCATACGTCCCCGTTCGCTTTTCATTAAATTCGGAAAAGACCGACACCATGACTTTGAATCGGCACGAACCCACACCCCAGGTTCTGATCATCGATGACGACCGGATTCTTTTCGAACTGGTGACCCGTTTCATATCGCCGCTGCAGTGCCGGTGCCGAAGCGCCCGGACCCTTCATGAAGGGCTTGAGGCTCTCCGGAACGAGCCCTTCGATCTGGTGTTTCTCGATGTCTGCCTGCCCGACGGCAGCGGCATCGATTACATTGAGGAAATCAGACAGGCTCCGTCACACCCGGAGGTGATCATGCTCACCGGCCAGGATGATCCCGACAAAGCGGAAAGGGCCATTCAGAAAGGCGTCTGGGATTATCTGGTCAAACCGGTCACCGCCAAGGCCGCCCGACGAAGTCTTTCCGGGGCGCTGATGTACAGGAAAGAGAAAAAGCGTGAACAGCGGGAACGGCATCTTGATCTGACGGCGATCATCGGCAGCGGGCCTGAGATCCGGTCCTGTTTCGATATTGTGGCCCAGGCTGCCCGGACCGACTCCAACGTCCTGATCACCGGGGATACCGGAACCGGCAAGGAACTGTTCGCCAAAACCATCCACATCAACAGCCGCAGGGCGAACGGCCCGTTCATCGTCGTCGACTGCGCGTCCCTGACCCAATCACTGGTGGAAAGCATTTTGTTCGGACATACCAAAGGGGCGTTTACCGGGGCCGACGCCGACCGCATCGGCCTGATCCGTTCCGCCGACAAGGGCACTCTTTTTCTTGATGAAATCGGAGAACTTCCCCTGTCCATCCAGAAAAGCTTTTTAAGGGTCCTTCAGGAAAAACGGTTCCGTTCCGTGGGCGACACCCGGGAAACAACCAGCGATTTCCGTCTGATTGCCGCCACCCATCGGCCCCTGGAGGCCATGGTTTATGACAACACCTTTCGCCAGGACCTTCTGTTTCGCATCTGCACCATCACCCTGGACCTGCCTCCTCTGCGCGATCGCAGACGGGACATCCGTGATCTGACCCGAACCCATGTCCGCCGGCTGTGCGAGACCTATGATTTACCCGTCAAGCACATCGACCCCGAATTCATAACCACCCTCACCGAGTATGCCTGGCCGGGCAACGTGCGGCAGTTGTTCAACGTGCTCGAGAGGGCCGTGATCGCCTCAGGCACCAAAGACACCCTCTACGCCATGGACCTGCCCCAGGACATTCGTATCGAGGTGGCTCGCTGTTCGGTGGAACGAAGTCGAAAAAAAATCTCGGCGAAACGGCATGAGGCCTGGAACCGACCGGCGGGCGACGTCATGGCTCCGTCCCTTTTCGCAGACGACAGGCCGGACCTCCGAAGGTTCAAGGCCCGGATGGAAAAGCACTACCTTGAAGAAATCATCCGGTTCACGAACAACAACATCAAGGATATCCTCAGCATTTCCGGACTGTCGCGGTCCCACTTCTATGCCCTGCTCAAACGCAACCGCATCGCCCCCAAAACCCTGACCGGCAACGCCCGTCCTGAAACGGACGGGCCGGGTGTGCCGGGGGCCGAGTGAAAGCCGAAAACCCGGTTATTTCTCAGAAAAATAAGTGTCGACCAGGGTTTCAGCCAGGCCGGTGTAGCGGGCGGGGGTCAGGGCCTTCATCCGCGCCCTGACATCTTCGGGAACCCGTTCCAGGCTGTCGATAAAGGCATCCAGTCCGTCCCGGGTAATCTTCACGCCCCGGGTCAGTTCCTTGAGCTTTTCATAGGGGTTGTCTTCGCCGTAAACCCGCATCAGCGTCTGAATGGGTTCGGCCAAAAGTTCCTGATTGTCGTCAAGATCCTTCAGGATGGCGTCCCGGTTCAATTCGAGTTTTCCCAGCCCTTTGACGGCATTTTTAAGGCCGATAAGGAAATAGCCGAACAGCGCTCCCATGTTTCGAAGGACCGTACTGTCGGTCAGATCCCTCTGAAACCGCGACTGAAGCAGTTTGACCGCAAGATGTTCCATCATGGCGATGGCAAGCCCCATGTTTCCTTCGCTGTTTTCGAAATCGATGGGATTGACCTTGTGGGGCATGGTCGACGACCCCACCTCCCCTTCCTTGAGCTTCTGCTTGAAATACCCCAGAGAAATGTAGCCCCACATATCCCTGTCAAGATCGATGATGATCGCTGCGGCCCGGATCATGGCATGAAGGGCCTGGGCAATGTAGCTGTTGGGATTGATCTGGGTGGTATACAAAAGGGGAGTCAGGCCCAGGGACCCGGAGACGAAACGTTTTTCTGCGGAAATCCAGTCGATGTCGGGAAAAGCCGACACGTGAGCGTTGAAATTCCCGGTGGCCCCGTTCATCTTTCCCTCGATATCCAGGGTTTCGAGTATCCGGATTTCCTTGGCCAGCCGAAAGGCGAAGTTGACCAGTTCCTTGCCCATGGTGGTCGGCGTCGCGGGCTGACCATGGGTCCGGGACATCATGGGCTCGGCCTTGTAGGTCCGGGCCAGGGTTTCGATGGTTTCAAGCAGCGTGTTCATCACGTCAAGAACCGTGCCCAGCCCTTCGCGGATCATCAGGGCGTAGGCCGTGTTGTTGATATCGTCGGAGGTGCAGGCGAAATGAACCCATTCACGAATCGGAGAGAGGCCCAGGATATCCAGACGGTCCTTGATATAATATTCCACGGCCTTGACATCGTGGTTGGTGGTCTTTTCGATGTCCTTGACCGAAACGGCCCCGTTGACGTCAAAGTCGTCGGCAATGCCGTCGACCGCCCGGACATCGGCGTCGCTCAGGGCGAACAGCCCCAGGTCCGAGGCCAGAAATTTCAGCCATTCGATTTCCACCCGGATCCGGAATCGGATCAGCCCGTATTCCGAAAACGTTTCCTGAAGTTCCTTTGTCAGCCGGTTGTACCGTCCGTCGAGCACGGACAGCGCCATGATGCGTTCCATATCGTTCTCCCGTGGTTCCATGCGTTGATGTCGTCGTTAATCGAGACTGTCTTATAAGCTTTTTTTGACTCGGTATAAAGAATTTTCTTCGACGGGATGGGGCCTGCGATCTATTTGTCCGGATCGATGTTTTTCAGGAAATCGGCGAATTCTTCGCGCACGATCCGCCGGAAGGCATGGTAGAAGAAAAGGCTCATCATTTCGGTGAACTGGCCGCCCTTGGAGGTAAAATCCTCCGAGACGGCCGTTTCAAAGGTCGGTTCGATGTATCGCATCATCCAGTCCTTGGCCACGGTCCTGAAAAAATCGACCATACGGCGGAGTTCTTCGGGATCATAGCCGTCGTCGGGACCGAATCCCGAGGAGCCCATGTCTGAAATCAGCTTGCCGATGACCACGTCGTCCCGGGAATAAATCCTGACCCCGTCGCGGTCCTGGGAACCGATCACGCCCCAGGTCTCCATCTGTTCGACCCAGTGTCTGTCCAGTCCCGTCACCTCGACGAACCGGTCCCTGCCCGCAACCACTTCGGACAAAAGCAGGTCGATGGGCCGGGAGTATTCACTGTGAATCCAGAGCGACGACTGCTCGAGAACGGATTTTTTCTTCTGGCTTTTGAGGATCTTCTTGATGACCGACAGGGGCAGGTAATAATTGTCCTGGAGACCTTTGATGATCCGGATCTGGTCCACGTACCCCTCGTCATAGTCGGCGGTGTTCTTGCCCATCTTCCGGGGTTTGGCGAGAACGCCTTCCCGAATGTAGTAATGAATCGTTTCCCGGGCCACGTTGGTGCGGCTTACCAGCTCACTGATTTTCATATTTCCGGATATCCTCGAGGACACAAACGGCGATGAGAAGAGCCCCAACCCATTTTAATTAAACATTTTTCGGGCCATATTTACCGTCTGATTCATTTTTAGTCAACAGTTTAAAAAAAACAATTTATCCTCTTGACAATGAACAGGCTGATAAATTATACGATTGTAATACATAGTGTGTAGCGTCGCTATATAATATGTGTCGATTGATTTGTTTTTCCGCCGGATATGTCATGCCAGGCCGGATTTTTATCCGGTTCATTTTTTTGTGAGCAACATTAAGCAAGGAGAGCAATGATGGAATTGAGAGAATGCGTTTTTATCGATGGTGTCAGAACCGCCAATGCCCGCGCCCACGCACAGAAAGGATGGTTCAAGGAACTCAAACCCGATCAGACCCTTTCAGCCGTGTACAAAGCCCTGTTTGAACGCAACCCCAAGGTCAAGCCCGACGATGTGGATACCGTCATTGTCGGCACCGCCAACCCCTCCGGTTTTCAGAACGATATCGGCCGACTGGCCTGGCTGGCCCACGGCTATCCCGAACGGGTCGGATCGCAGACCGTCTCCAATCAGTGCCCCTCCGGCATGACCGCCACCATCAATGCGGCCCGCGCCATCATGTGCGGTGAAGCGGACATCATGATCGCCGCCGGCGTGGAAGACATGGAGAAAGTCCCCATGGGCGCCAACATGGCCTTCCCGGACAAATTCATGCAGCGGTATTTCATCGGGGACATCCCCATGGGCAGCACGGCGGAAAAGGTTGCCGACATGTATGACATTTCCCGGGCCGACATGGAAAACATGGCCATCCATTCCCACAAGCGGGCATGGGAAGCCACCCAGGCCGGAAAGTTCAAGAAAGAAATCGTTCCCCTGATGGGCAAGGACGACGACGGAAACGACTTTCTTGTCGACCGGGATCAGTGGATCCGCGAAAGCCTGGACCCGGCCCAGATGGCGGCGATGAAAACCCCGTTCAAGATGGATGGCCGCGTCACGGCCGCCACCTCGTCTCCGCTGACCGCCGGCGCCGCCGCCCTGCTGCTGATGAGCCGCCAAAAAGCCGACGAACTCGGCTTGTCCTACACGTATAAATACACCTTCGGCGTCCAGGAAGGCAACGACCCCACCATCATGGGGATGGGCCCCGCCGTCACCATCGAAAAACTTCTCAAGAAAACCGGCGTCAAAAAGGAAGACATCGGCGTGGTCGAAATGAACGAAGCCTTCGCCTCCCAGTCTCTGGCCTGTATCCGCGAAACGGGAATCGACAAGCCCAACGCGCCCTTTGACAAGGTCAACCTCTGGGGCGGGGCCATCGCCCTGGGTCATCCCCTGGGTGAATCCGGCGCCCGGATCATCGTCACCCTGCTCAATGTCATGAAGACGGAACGGCCGGACGCCAAATACGGCATCGCCACCCTCTGCGGCGGCTTCGGCAACGGTGTGGCCGTTCTGATCGAAAAAGTCTGATACGACAGGCGTAACGTCCTGTTCGCAGCTTTTTTCAAGGCTGCGAACAGGAATGCTCTTTGACATAGGCGAGGCTCACCCATCGGCCATTTCCATGTAACCTTTTTTTATCGTTTGTTTTTTTTGATGTTCATGGTATTCAATACAGGTATTCCGTCCGTTCAGGAAAAGCCCCTCACACACATCATTGACACGAACAAGGAGGTTGACTTTGTCTGCGACCATCTCTTACTCGGAAAAGCCATGGCTGAAGCATTACGACGAGGGTGTTCCTCACCGTATTGATTACGAAGCGATCTGCCTGCCGGAAAAACTGGAGCGTGTGGCGGCGGCCTACCCGGACAGACCGGCCCTGATTTTCATGGGATACACCCTCTCGTACAGGCAACTGATCGACATGCGGGACCGGTTTGCACGATGCCTTGATTCGTTCGGCGTCACCCAGGGGGACCGGGTGGCGATCCTCCTGCCCAACCTGATTCCCTGCGTGGTCGCCTACACGGCCATTTTGAAAATCGGCGGTATCGCGGTGATGAACAATCCCCTTTACACCAACCGCGAACTTGAGCACCAGTTCAACGATTCGGGCGCCAAGGTTCTGGTCACCCTGGACCTTCTGGTGGAACGCATGGTGGACTTGAGACCCAGAACATCCATCACACAGATCGTTTACACCTCCATTGGGGATTATCTTCCCTTTCCCAAAAACCTGCTTTTTCCGCTGGTCGCCAAAAAGAAAAAACTGGCCGCCGATGTGGCCCCGGCAGACGACCTGTATAAATGGAAGGATGTCATCAAGTCTCACAGGCCCGACGCGCCCCAGGTGACCATCACCCCGGACGACATTGCCATGCTTCAGTACACCGGAGGGACCACGGGGGTCTCCAAGGGGGTCATGCTGACCCACAGCAACCTGATCAAGCAGCCCCAGGCCCTGGATGCCTGGTTTCCGGAATTTATCGAAGGCGATTATGAAATCATGCTGGGCGCTCTGCCCTTCTTTCACATTTTCGGCATCTCCTGCTCGATGAACCTGGCCCTGTGCGCCGGATGGTCCATTGTCCTGATCCCCAAACCCCAGCCGAAGGAACTGCTCGAAGCCGTGCGGAAGTTCAAACCCACCTTCGCGCCTCTGGTTCCGACCATGATCATCGGCATGCTCAACCACCCGGACATGGCCAACACCGATCTGTCATCGATCAAGGGCTGCTTTTCCGGCAGTGCCCCCCTTCCGGTGGAGGTGATCAAGGCCTTTCAGGAAAAAACCGGCACCAGTATTTCAGAAGGATTCGGCCTGACGGAGTCATCGCCGGTAACCCATTCCAACCCATTCAAAGGGTTACGGAAAATCGGCAGCATCGGCCTGCCCGTGCCCGACACGGAATGCCGCATCGTCAGCCTGGACGACGGCGTAACCGACATGCCCGTGGGAGAAATCGGCGAGCTTCTGGTGCGCGGTCCCCAGGTGATGAAGGGGTACTGGAACCGGCCCGACGCCACGGCGGAAACCGTCCGTGACGGCTGGCTGTATACCGGAGACATTGCCAGGATGGATGAGGACGGCTATTTTTTCATCGTGGACCGAAAAAAGGACATGATTATATCCGGAGGATACAACGTCTACCCGCGTGATATCGATGAAGTGTTCTACGAGCACCCCAAGGTCGAAGAAGCCTGTGCCATCGGCATTCCCCATGACACCCGCGGGGAACAGGTCAAGGTCTTTGTCGTTCTCAAGGCCGGACAGAGCGCCACGGAGGAAGAACTGATCGAATACTGCAAAGATAAGCTTGCCAAGTACAAATTACCGACTAAAATAGAGTTCCGTACCGAACTGCCCAAGTCCACGGTAGGGAAAATTCTGAGAAAGGAACTCAGGAAACAGTAACCGTACACATCAATAAAAGATACATAATCCGAGGAGTTTGTCATGCAACTTGAAAACATTGTGATTGAAAAGAAGGACCACATCGCCGTCGTCACCATCAACCATCCTCCGGCCAACGCCTGGAATCTCGCCACCATGGAAGATTTCAAACTGGCTCTTGACGATGTGGAAAACGACAAGGACGTCCGTGTGGTCATCATCACCGGTTCCGGCGAAAAATGCTTTTCCGCGGGATTCGACGTGAGCGACGCCGGGAACGTGGCCAAAACGGCGCCCCTGGGCCGTGAACAGTGGCGGCGCGTGGATCGCTTCCCCAAACCCGTCATCGCTGCCATCAACGGTTTTGCCCTGGGCGGCGGCCTGGAACTCGCCCTGTCCTGCCATTTCCGTGTGATGGTCGACGCTCCCAAAGCCAAAATCGGCCTGACCGAACTCAATCTGGGCATCATCCCCGGCTGGGGGGGAACCCAGAGACTGGCCGCCATCGTCGGCAAGGCCAAGGCCCTGGACATGATTCTGTTCAGCAAACGCATCGACGCCAAAGAGGCCCTTGAAATCGGCCTGGTCACCAAAGTGTCCGAACCGGGCAAAACCCTGGATGACGCCCTTGAACTGGCGGCCGCCATCGCCAAACGTCCGCCCCTTGCCGTCAGTGCCGTTCTCAAGGCCATGTCCGCCGGCGAATACGAAGGCAAAGACCAGGGACTCCTGGTCGAAGCCCAGGGCACCGACCAGGTCGCCACCTCCAAAGACGCCATCGAAGGATTCATGGCCTTCATGCAGAAACGCGACCCGAACTTCACGGGCGAATAGCGTTGCACCATTCAAACAAAACGGGCGCGATCGTCAACCGATCGCGCCCGTTTTTATATGTTTGTGTATGATGTTTTATAAAATCAATTCATTATCGCGGCCTCATCCGATGGGCACGCTGCGCTTTGCCCATCAATTCATGCAAAGCGCATGAGGCTTATGCCTTAAGGCCCAAAATGGCCTCCAGGCGGTCAAGCAGCGCCTGTTCATTGTCATGGATCACCGTGTCCGCCAGGGCGATCTGACGGGCGGAATCGAAGGCGCGCTTCCGATCCCTTTTGGTGGTGATCAGTTTGGGCAGGGCCAAAAGGGCCTTGTCCCAGTGGGTCTGAAGAATACGGCCCTGCTCACGGGTGATCCGGCGCATATCGTCATCGCTGACGTTCCTGAACCGTTTGTGTTCCTTGATGATTTGTGACGCCACCTTGAATTCGGCGTCATCGATGCTGCCGTCCACCCCGGCCATGGCCACCATCATGCGGATAACCCCTTCGGCATATCCGCCTGTTTCCAGGGCCTTTGACCATTCGGTCTTGTCTTTTTTGACCAGGGCCTTGAGGGTTTTGGCGTCCCGGCTGAGCTTTTCCGGCGTATCCAGAAGATCGGCGGCATCGGGAAACATCATCTTCATCAGCGGCTTCTTGTAGATCCGGAGGAAAAGGCTTTCATCCCTCAAATCCCGGACCTCCTTGTAAAAATCCAGACTGTTTTCGATCGCGGTGGAAACGAATCGTTCAAGAACGGTAAACAGGTTGTCGTCCCCGACCGGCTTTCGGTGTTCACGCACCAGCGGGGCCAGGGTCGCAATCGGAACCAGCATCGGATTGAGATCGGAGATCATGTAACGCTGGGTCCTCAGAGGATGAAGCTGGCGCAGGACGGCCGCCGAATATTTATTGGTAAACGTCCGGACATAGGGGCGCAGAAAGGCCTGATAGAACTTGTCGTTCAGTTCGGAAATCACCGCCACCTGCTTGAAGGCCTCCTCGTCGTCATCCCCGTCATCGTACTGCATGATATCGTCGATGGTTCGTTCGACGAATTTTACCGTGTAATCGTTCATCCAGGGTTTGCTGGGCTCGTCGACAATCACCATTTCATAGAGACCGGGCGAGAGGAACTCAATCATCTCCACACTGCCGATGATTTTCTTCTGTTCTTTCTTGGCAATGGAACTGGCCACGAAGATACCCAGATGGCCGATGGTGGGGTGCACGATATACACAATAATCTGCTTGTGCCGCTTGATTTCATCCACCGATTTGTACACCCTGGGAATCCAGTTCAGGGCCTGCTGGGGCGGCGTGATATTGTCACCGCTGGAGGCGAACACCACCACCGGATCGTTGAAGTGCTTGAGGTCGATGGGTTTTCCGGGCTCCAGTTCAAAGGTGCCCCGAACCAGTTTGTTGCCGACAAAAAGCCCGTCGACGATGGTGTGGATTTCCTCGGTGGTCATCATGAAAAAACCGCCCCACCATTTTTCGAAATTGAGAAAGCGCTGGGCCTCCGTATCGACCTTTGCATACAGATTGTACTGCTTGCTCCAAAACGTGTTGGCCGGGTTGAGCAGTTCCATGTTGAGCACCAGGTTGGCGCCGTCGAACAGACCGTTTCCCAGATCCCCCAGAAGGGTATTCATCCAGACACCGCCGAGAAGACCGCCCTTGTACCGCATGGGGTTGGTTCCCCCCACACCGGACCAGTAGGACAAGGGGGAGCCGTTGAGAATCAGGGGGCCGACAAGATCCGGCCGGTCCGCGCCCAGAAGGGCTCCGGCCCACCCCCCCTGGCAGTTACCGATGACCGTGGGCCGGGGAGCCTGGGGGTGACGCCGCCGGACCTCTTCGAGAAAAACGATTTCCGCGTTTTTCACATCGGCCAGCACCTGACCCGGCATGGGCTCCGTAAAAAACAAAATGAAATACACCGGATGGCCCTTGGTCAGGGCCAGACCGATCTCGGAATCCTGCTTGGAGCCGCCGATACCCGGACCGTGCCCCGCCCGCGGATCGATAATCACGATGGGACGTTTTCTCGGATCCATGGGTTCGGATGAAAGATCGGGCTTCTCGCGTTTTTCCTTGTCCCCGGGGGCTCCGACATTGCGGCGACGTTTGTCGATGATCCGCGCCAGGGCATAATTGGCCGGGCGATCCAGAGTCCGCCCGTCGATGATGATTTCATAATCGAACACCAGGACAGGCGGCTGCCCTTTGTCAAGATGATCCAGATAAACGTTGCCCCGCTGCCTGAGTACATCCATGAACAAAATGGAACGCTGCACGCTGTCGACCAGATAATCGCAGCCCTGCCTGAACACACTGTCCGGTCCCATCATCTGCTCCATCAGATCCAACATTATCATGACGCCCTCCGGTTGATTGAACGGTCAATACGATTGAAAGTCCGACAAGATGACAACACATAAGAAAGGGTGAAACGCCTTCGGGGACGATAGGACCCCGCACGGCATGTTACAAAGGGATTGTATACCGTTTCCTCCGGTGTTTCAACACATTTCAAAGACGGCAAGGCCCCCTCTTTTCGAGCGGCCATGCGGGCTAAGTAATTTTATTTTGAAATAAAATCGTTTTCCATCTATAATGCAAGTCAAAAACAGACGTGAGGCATCGCGGCGGCGTCTCGTCGTCGGCGGATTCGAAGAACCGGATCGATTCGCATGCGGCCAGGGCTTGATGAACTCGTAAAAAGTCATGAAATGACGGCAAAGAAAAACGTTCGAGTTCAAGGCGTCGCGAATCCCGAGGAATGAGGCGTACTAAAGGTACGCCGCAGTGACGAGGGATGACGCGCAACGCAGAAATCGGACGTTTTACGAAGCCGTCAAAGCTTCACACGTCAATGACAAGGATGAGCGACTTTCGGATGATACCATCGATCAGATCCACCATGAAAGAATCCTTTTTCCTGTCGGATTATTTCTTCACCGAAAAATTTCTTCCCTATATCGTCGCCATCGGCGCCACCGGCCATTTATTCTTCTACCTTTTTCTCAAATATATCTCGGGATACCAGGAAAGCATCGTTGTCAGGGCCCTGGCCCTCGCAGCCTTTGCCTCATTCGGCTTCGTCCTGCGATACAGACTGTCTCATCCCTTAAATAAAATCTGGTATGAGACGGGTTTATGCCTTGCCCTCCCCTTCACCATGACCTACGTCGCCCTGTTGAATCCGTCGAATTTGTTCTGGAGCGTCGCCATTCTGTTCACAGGCTTCACCTACGGCCTTTTGGGCAAAATGTACATCATCCCCATCGGAACCCTGGTCGGAGAAGCGGCCGCCTGCCTGCTGTTCGCCCATACCCGGCCGGATGAACCGATCTGGCTTCTGTCTCACATCGACCTACCGGTGATCGCCTTTTTTTCATCGATGGTGGCCGGCGCCGTGGTGATGGCCCTTGAACAGGCTTACCGGCAACTGGTCGTCCTCCGGACCGAAAAAGACCGCCTCGAAGAAACCGAAGAGAATTACATCAAACTTGTCGAAACGGAACGGCGTCTCCGGGAAAGCGAAGAGCAGTACCGGCTGCTCATTGAAAACGCATCGCAAGGCATCTTCGTCATCCAGGACGAACGGGTGTGCTACGGAAATCCCAAGGCACAGGAAATCACAGGATACTTGGGCGACAGTTATCTTGAGCGTCCGTTCCTGGACTTCATCCATCCGGACGAACATGACATCGCCCGGGTCCGCCACCTGAAAACCTTGAATGACGAAACACCGCCCGGCAAGGCCTTGTTCCGTCTTCTGACGCCGGACAACCTGCTCCGATGGGTGGAAATCGATTCGGTCCGTGCCGTATGGCAGAACCGGCCCGCCTCCATCCACTTCATGGAAGACGTCACGTCGAAAAAACAGGCGGAAGACGAACTGGATCAACACCGAAACCAGCTTGAAACCCTGGTGCGGGAACGAACCCTGGAACTCGAAGCCGCCTACCGGGAACTGGTCACGGCCAAAGAAAAAGCCGAACAGGCCACCCGTGCCAAAAGCCGGTTTCTCGCCAACATGAGCCATGAAATCAGAACGCCCATGAATGCCATCATCGGTGTCAGCGACCTGATCCGTAACACCCGGCTGTCCATCAAACAGCGCGAATACATGAACATCATACGGTCCTCGTCGCGGGCGCTGTTGGCTCTGATCAACGATATCCTCGATTTCTCGAAAATCGAAGCCGGCAAACTTGAATTCGAAGAGGTTCCCTTTGTGCTCGGAGAGATCATCGATGATGTCTCGGATATGTTCCGGGACAAAATCCAGGAAAAAGCCATCGAATTCATCATCGACATCGCCCCCGACGTTCCCCAGCGCCTTGTCTCGGACCCCCTCCGATTGAAACAGGTTCTGGCCAATTTCACCTCGAACGCCCTGAAATTCACAGACAAAGGTGAAATCTGCATCGCCGTGACCCTTGAAAGCAAAACCGAAGACACGGTAACCCTGCGGTTCAGCGTACGGGACACAGGCACGGGCATCGCTCCTGAGTGGCTCGGGCCCCAGGGACTGGACAGCCTGTTTGAAGCCTTCTCCCAGATCGATGCCTCGGCCACCCGGAAACACGGCGGTTCAGGCCTTGGCCTGAGCATCACACGAAAAATCGTCGAACTGATGAACGGCACAATCCATGTGGACAGCGAAGTGGGCAAGGGCAGCACCTTTTCCGTGACCGCCGCCTTCAAGTATCAGCGCGGCGAAGTGTCCCTTCGATCGATGATGCCCCGGGATCTCCAGGACATCAGGGTCCTGATCGGGGATGACAATCCGTCCACCCTGAAAGTCCTCAAGCGGTACGTGGAATCCTTCGGGTTCAAACCGGACACGGCACGGACCTCCCGGGAGGTCATCGACCGGTACACCCGATCCATCGACGAAGAGGACCCCTACCGTCTGGTGATCATGGACATCAACATGCCCGACACGGACGGGTTTAGCGCCGTGGATACAATCCGAAGCACCCATCCCCGGACCACGCCCGCCGTAATCTTCATCAGCGCCTCCGACCAGGGAACCTACGGCCTTAAGCCGGACCATGCCGCGCCACACAATTTCCTCGCCAAACCCATCAAACAGTCGGTTTTGTTCGACACCATCATGAATACCTTCGGATACTATCCGGAAAAAACCGGTCATCGCGTCACGTATCAGGCTCACACCCGAAATCTGGCCGGTACCACCGTGCTTCTGGCTGAAGACAACGTGATCAACCAGATGGTGGCCACCGAAATTCTTTCCGAAGCGGACATCCGTATCCACAAAGCCGGAAACGGGCTTGAAGCCGTCGAAATACTCCGGGACCAGGCTTTTGACGCCGTGCTCATGGATATCCAGATGCCCATGATGGACGGAATCGAGGCCACGGGAATCATCCGAAACGAACTCAACCTCAAAACCCTGCCCATCATCGCCATGACCGCCAACGCCATGACCGGCGACCGGGAACGATGCATTGCCGCGGGCATGAACGATTACATTTCCAAACCCATCGAAAGCAGACAGCTTTATGCCGTCCTGTCACGCTGGATCAGTCGGAATGCAAGCACCGGCACCCGATTCTCCGGGGAGATTCCCCTCACCCGTCCATCGGAAGCCCACTCTCTTTCAACCGATGATATCGTTTTTCCCCCATCCCTCCCTGGCCTTGACATCGAAACCGGCCTTAACAGAGTGAACGGCAACAAGCCCCTTTATCTGGATTTGCTCCGGGAATTCCATCAGGAGAATCAGGACATGATCGAACGACTTCGGCATGCCCTTTCCCACGACAATGCGGCGTATGCCGCCCAGTTGCTCCACAGCCTCAAAGGCACGGCGGGAAACATCGGTGCGACGGAAGTCTTTCAATCCATCAAAGCACTCGAGTCCTCGCTTCACACCGACCGGCACATCCCGGAGGCTCTGATGAATGCCTTCGATTCATCTCTGAATCAGGCCTTGAACTCAACCCGTGATATCCTCTCGCAACCCCGGGCGGCTGCCCCAGCCCCCCGGAGCCGGGGCACGAAAGCAGAACCCGATCTGACCCCATCGGACCTCTCCCATATGCTCAGGCGCCTGAACGACCTTCTTGAAAAAAACAGCTTTTCAGCGGAAACCTATCTCCGGTCCATCATCGCGCATCTCGAACCCCAGGCCCCCCAGATCGTCAAACGCCTGAGCGACCACATCAACCGGCTCGAATACATCCACGCCAAAACCGAATTGGCCGCCCTGGCCGGAGCCATGGGCCTTTCCCTTCACTGACAACACGCAACATCCGTTTTTACGGAGCCGTCAACATTGTTCTTGACAAAAACAGCGATAATAACCTATGAGTACGCCTATCGTATTTTACACATGTGAAATTTTACGGTTCCTTAAAAATCGTGAGTTTTTTACAAGATCATCGAACGTGTTGGTGCTGAAAGGGATAGCCAATGAAAAAAGCCACACCCGTGAACCGATTCGCCATGCTGCTGCTCGCCGCCTCCCTCTGGCTGAACGTTTCACCGGCAGATGCGACCAGCCATGACGCCTCTCCCGCTTTCGATCCCATGGAACTGGCCGAAACGTGCAAAACCGCTTATGAAAACATCAACGACTACACAGCCGTTTTCCTGAAACAGGAACGGTTTGGAAATAAATTGAGTGAGGTTGAAACCATCGAATTCAAATTCCGCAAACCCAACGATGTGTATATGCGATGGATTGAAAAACCGAACAAGGGCCAGGAAGCCCTGTTCCGGAAAGGTCACAACGAAGACCGGGTCAAGGCCCATAAAGGCGGCCTGCTGAACGTGATCAACGTCAACTCCGCCCCGGAAGGGAAACTGGTCATGGACGGCCAGCATCACCGCATCGTCGATGCCGGAATCGGCCCCACATCCGCCCTGGTTTTCAGGGGCATGAGCCGCGGCATCGAGCGAGGCGAAGTCACCTTCAAAGATCACGGCATCGTCGAGGACAAGGGGCGGGAGCTGCTCAAAATCGAAGCGTTCTACCCCGAAACATGCGACGGGATCACCCACATCGTCGCAAACGATGAAACCCTCTGGGATATCGCCGATCATTACCGTCAGGACATGTACGTGATTTTGTCGGCCAACGAGGGGGTCAACAGCCCAACCGATATCAAGGAAGGGCAGTCAATCCTGGTGCCCTATCACTACGGCAGCCGGACCATCGCCTACATCGATAAAACCCTCAATCTTCTGGTGAAGCTTGAAATTTTCGACTGGGGCAACAATCTCTACGAATTCTATGAATTCAAGGACATCCGGCTCAACGTGGGTCTGACGGACACCGATTTCGACCCCGATAACCCCGCATACAAATTCTGACGCAACGATGCCCGATCAATTAGCGTGATGGGCACGCTTCACCCGTAGGATGGGCAAAGCGCAGCGTGCCCATCAAACAGGTTCCTTCTTTAAGAGAAAGACACCAATTTCTAATCATTTTTACAAATCCCAGACAATTTATAACTGTTTTTGTTGACTTATTTTCATTTATAACTATATTTACATCAAACTAATCATTTTTGTGAGGTTGCCCATGGGAATAAACGAACCTGATGTCCGTCCGGCAGGTTACGCATACATACTGAAAGCCTTCGCTATCGAAGGCATGCCCAACTGGCACAGATCATCGGTTTCCATGACCGACGCCCACTATTCAAGGGTTCAGGACGGCTTTGTCGATCAGGTTTTCAGAAACCGGTACTGGCCCGGAGAAAAAATCGAGGATCATCTTGAGTTTGCGCTGAAATACGACGGAGTCAACCTGAGTTTACTGGCTCAAATCTTCGAAAAAGTCCCCCAGAAAGACCTCACCCGTTACATCACATCCAAACCTACTGGAAAGTATGCCCGGAGGATTTGGTTTTTCTATGAGTTTCTGACAGGCAAGCCGCTGCCCATCGATGATATTGCTTCCGGTAACTATGTCGATGCACTGGAGAGGAGTGACTATTACACCGTTCAAAACGGGGAAAAATCACCACGCCACCGCATTGTCAACAACCTCCTTGGTCCCCAAACCTTTTGTCCGGTCATACGGCGAACCGAAACGCTTTCCCAACTGGATTCATCTGATCTGCGTAAACGGTGCGAGGATATTGTCACCGTATTTTCACCGGAACTTCTTCGTCGTGCGTTGTCCTACCTTTACAACAAAGAAACAAAATCTTCTTTTGAAATTGAAAACATAAAGCCCAATGCGTCCCGAACTGAAAAATTCATCACATCTCTGGAACTTGCTGAAAAGGAAGACTTCTGTGAAAAGGAAAGACTGATAGACCTTCAGAACCGCATTGTTGACCCGCGATTCAAAGATAACGACTACCGGGCGAACCAGAACTACGTTGGCCAAACCGTTGCCTATCAGAAAGAAATCATCCATTTCATCTCTCCAAAACCTGATGACCTGTCACGCCTTATGGGGGGGTTAATCGAATCCCATAAACGGATGAAAGCGGGAAATGTATCTCCTGTTGTCCATGCAGCGGCGATTGCCTACGGTTTTGTATTTCTGCACCCGTTTGAAGATGGAAACGGACGAATCCATCGGTTTCTGATACATAATATTCTATCGCTGCGGGGATTGGTACCACGGGGGCTGATGTTCCCGGTTTCGGCAGTCATGCTTAAAAATCCGGCAAAGTACAATGCCTCATTGGAAACGTTCTCACGACCTCTGCATCAACTCATCGATTATCACCTGGATGAAATGGGGCAGATGGCCGTCAAAAATGATACTGCATGCTGGTATCAATTTATGGATATGACACCGCAATCGGAAGCCTTATACGCGTTTGTAACCCAGACCGTCGAAGAAGAACTTGTAAAGGAGCTCATTTTTCTATCCAACTATGATCAGACAAAAAAGGCGATACAGGATATCATTGACATGCCTGACCAGCTGATTGATCGGTTTATCCGGCTGTGTCTGCAAAACAACGGAACCCTTTCAGAAAGAAAAAGAACCGCTTACTTTGATTTTTTGACCGATGAAGAACGTTCAGCCATGGAGAAGGCAGTACGAGACGGGTACAATAAGGCAGAGGTTTCTTCATAATACGCCTTACGTTCCTGTGATATTTTTTAACCGGCTTTGATGGTCATGATCTCGATTTCGACCCGCCGGTTCATCCGTCGCCCTTCGGGGGTGCTGTTGGACGCACGGGGATTTTCCGGTCCAAGTCCGGTCACCCTGATCCGGGAGACATCAATGCCCTTTCCCACCAGGTAGCTTTTCACGATATTGGCCCGGAACAGCGACAGGTTCACATTGTAGGAATAGTTTCCCATATCATCGGAATAACCGATCACCAGAACAAACACATCGGGATTCATCCGCATGAACCGGGCAAGCTTTTCCAACACCTTGAAGCCGTCATCGGAGAACTCATTGGAATTGTGTTTGTACTCAAGAAGCAGGCGGTTGTTTTCGAAATGGGAATCAAGAGACAGGGCCTCATCGGTCAACGCCGTGTCCGTGGGAGGTGCAGACGCATCCGACACCGTTGCCGAACCATCCTCGAGCAGGGGGAACACCTGCTTCTGTTCAGCCGCAGACGGACCGGACGATGACGCCTCGGACAAGGCCGATGAAGGCGAAGCGGGTTCAGGCGGTGCGGGGATAACCGGCGCCGGCGCCGGGGGGGCGGGGGCGGCAAGAGAAGCATGATCTTTTTTGTCCAGGGGCCGGTAGCGGTTCAGCATCTCGAGCGCATCGCCGGAATAAAGAAAATATGCCGCCCCAACGGCCAGAAGCAGAATAATGTAAAGCATGGCGGCCCGGTGGCGTCCGTTTTTCCTTTGCCCCCGTTCAGATACACGGGGATCGACCACGGGGTGGGCCACCGTCGCCTGGACCGGCGTGTCTTCAACCTCGACCTGGGCCGTTTGAAGGTTCCGTTCATCAATCTTCTCCCGGGTATGGGACTCGATATTGAGGCTCTCGATGCTTTCACGGACTATCTCAGGGCCGATTTTCTTCACTTCCTTGACATAGCCCGTCAATAGAGCGATATCACAGACAATATTGATAAGCCTTGGGTAGCCGCCTGAAAATTTGTGGATTTCGTGAATGGCCACAAACGAAAAAATATTCTTCTGACACCCGGCCACCTTGAGCCGATGCCTTATGTAATCGCCTGTTTCTTTTTCCGTAAGAGGCTGGATGTGGTTGCTGATGGTGATTCTCTGCCTGACCGCCCGATTTTCAGGTTCGATCAGCTTGGTATTGAACTCCACCTGACCGACAAAGAAAATATTGAGCAGCTTGGTATCGTGCAGTTCGATGTTCGACAGCAAGCGGATTTCTTCGAGCAGATCGTTGGGCAGACGCTGGGCCTCATCGATAATCAAAAGAACCTTCTTGCCGTTGTCATAGGCATGATGAAGGAATTCCCTGAAAATAAAAATAAAATCCGCCTTATTGCTGAAGGAGTTGTCCAGCTTGAAGGCCCGGGCAAGATAGCGGTAAAACTCCATCAGTTCCAGCCCCGGATCAGGGATGGTGGCCAGAATCACATCCTCGCCCACCCCGTCGACCAGCGCATGAATCAGCGTCGTCTTCCCCGCGCCCACATCACCGGTCAACAGCAGAAACCCCTTGTTCTCCATCACCCCGTATTTCAATACGGCAAACGCCTCCTTATGCTTCTCCCCAAGCCAGAGAAACTTCGGATCCGTACTGATATCAAACGGCTTTTCCTCAAGCCCGTAATACGCTAAATACATAACCCCACCCCGGTAAACTCGTTTTTTCTCTCACAGAGGCACAAAGACACAAAGAAAATCATCTTTCCCACTCAATAAAACCAACAACTCCAAGCGTCTCAACAACACCCACCACCAAATCAAACACACTCAAACCATCACACCCTCTGTGGCTCCGTGTCTCCGTGAGAAACCCCTTTATCGATTGATCTCCGATCAATCCCGTCACCTTATTTTCTCTCACAGAGGCACAAAGTCACAGAGAAAATCATATTTCCCACTCAATAAAACCAACACATCCAAGCGTCTCAACAACACCCACCACCGAATCAAACACATTTAAACCAACACACCCTCTGTGACTCCGTGTCCCCGTGAGAAACCCCTTTATCGATTGATCTCCGATCAATCCCGTCACCTTATTTTTCTCTCACAGAGGCACAAAAACACAAAGAACATCTTCTTTCCCACTCAATAAAACCAACACCTCCAAGCGTCTCAACAACACCCACCACCGAATCAAACACATTTAAACCAACACACCCTCTGTGACTCCGTGTCACCGTGAGAACCCCCTTTATCGATTGATCTCCGATCAATCCCGTCACCTCTTTTTCCATTCCATGACACAACGATAGTGATTAAAGACGACCGTTAATGGTACGTGTAATACCATTTTTGATCAACGATTCACCAAAATTGATCAAGTAACCCAATTTCATGCCGGTGAGTTTCATATAAGTCAAAAGTTGTTTTTTATGTACGCTCGCTACTTTTTCTACAGATTTCAACTCAACAATGACTTTACCATCAACAACAAGATCTGCACGAAACCCTTCATCAAATCGTTGGTTATCAAATTCAATCGGCACGGAGAGCTGACGCTTTACATCAAGCCCACGCTTTTCAAGCTGTTTTGCCAAAATCACTTCATACACCGATTCCAAAAGCCCAGGACCAAGTCCTTGATGAATTTGAAACGCACAATCGACAATAATCGTTCCAATCTGGTTTTCGTTCATTCCACTTTCCACATAAAAACCACTCCCCATCAATTCAACACACCCTCTGTGGCTCCGTGTCTCCGTGAGAGACAAAAACGTTTCTACAGCCTGTCAAGAAAATCGAGCTCCCTGTCCTGGGTATTCTTCGTACCCACGGCCAGGATTTCGATGGTATTGTCTTTCAGGCGACGGAAATAAAGCCGACCCTTGTAAGCGAAGAGCACTTCGAACACGGTTTCGCGATTCTTTTTCCCGAACACCTTGCGTTTGATCGTCACCTGATCCGGCTCATCGTTCAGCTGATGAATAACCTCCTCGCACTTGATCTTCATCGCCTCTTCCAGATCCTGATACCCCTCCACGGCACGTTCGTGCACGCTGATATTCTTGTAAACCGTCTTAAAACGTTTCGCGACGAAATCCTGGCCGCGGGATTTCGATTTAGATTTCCGCCCGGCTCCGGCCGACTCGATCGCCGCCTTCAGGGCTTCAATTTCCTCCTGCTGCTCTTTCTGCCGCTTTTCGTTCTGCTGAATTTTCGTCTCGAGGGATTCGATCTCCTCGATCATGCCGTCCTCGCTCCGATTGGCCTCGGACAACTTGGCCTTCATCTCTTCCAGTCTCTCATCCAACGCCTTCCGGTCTTCAGACAACCGGGCAAGACAGCGCCTGTTTTCCTCATCCCGTTCGAGCATGGCGACCCATTCACGCTCACGGTCTTCTTGCTCCTGCCTGACCCTGATCATGCCGCGACGATAGAACCCGTAAAACAAAAGAATAGACAAAACCATAAATGCGGCAAACAACAGATAGGACACAAGCGAATTGGGCTCCAGGCTCACGGAGACCCGAACATCCAACCCTTCGTTGAGCAGCCTGTAATTCTCTTCCGCCACCCGAAGCGGCTCCCTGACCTGAAGCAAATCATGGGAATCGTCAAACATCGACGGATAAAGAGGCGTTCCGGCCAGGGTCGACACCGTGACGATCATTCGCAATCCGCCCGACACGGCCGGCCGGTCTGCCAGAAATCCATCGATAGTACGGTCGACGGCATCTCTCAATCGCACACGCCCATCAAGAAGCGCTTTCATGTCTGCGGTGCATAACCGCGAAATCTCCCTGGTATAGGTAGACGCCAGCGTCGCCTCCAGCCATTTGGCCGACCCGAAATACAACACAGGCGGAAGAATCAGACACAGCACAAATATTTTAAACGGAAAAAAACGCATCGTTAACCCTGCCGCATATCCATGACTTTATGAAGCCATCAATACTACCCCAAAACCCTGCTACAGCCGCGATGGTCAAGGCCGTCCGAAAACACCGTAGGATGGGCAAAGCAACGCGTGCCCATCATCTACCGTGCCCATCATCTACCGTGCCCATCATCTACCGTGCCAACCGTCCTAAACCGCACACCGGACGCTACATCGCCGCCAAGGTCGCCCTGGCCTCATCCGCACCGGTAAAGTCCGTACTCAGGCTCAAAGCCTTGTTCAGCATCTCCCTGGCCTTGTCCGCATCACCATTTTTGTAATAGGCCATGCCCAGGTGATAAACGACAATGGGGTTGTCCGGCATTTTATCAAGACAATCCAGAAGCTCACTGATGGCACTTTGATACAAGCCTTTTTTGTAATAAATCCATCCCAGGGTATCCATGACATTGGGTTCGTCCGGGGCCTTTTCCTTGGCCATACGGGCCAGATCCAGGGCCTGATTCAAATCCCGGTCCGCTTCGGCCAGCAGATAGGCCAGATTGTTGGCCGCCGGAACGAATTCCGGATTGGCCTCCAGGGCTTTCCGGTAATGCTCTTCAGACAGATCCATCCGATTCTGGGATTCATAAATCACCCCTAAAAGCATATGGGCGCCCGGCTGATTGGGATCCTTTTCAAGCACCGTCTTGTACTGGGCAATGGCTTTGTCCTGCTGATTGTCGGCCAGATAAACCCGGGCCAGGGCCATATAGGATTTCATGTTGTCGGGATTTTTTTCAAGGGCGGCGTTGAAGGCCTTTTTCGCATCGTCCTTTTTGTTCATCGACAACAAAAGCCCCCCCTTGAGGTTATAAATGCCGGACTGAAATTCCGGATAGTCTTTCATCACCTCAAGTTGCCGGTCACACCGGGCCAGGGCCTCATCCATTTTTTTCTGAGCCGCTTCGAGAAAGACCACGCTGGTGAACACATCCATCAGCTTGGGCTGGATGGCCAGGGCTTTCTCATAGTGTTTCATGGCAAGGTCCGCCTTTTTCGTGGCGTGATACACCTGCCCCAGTTTGTAATACCCTTCGGGATTGTCTTTCTGTAGTTCGATCAATTTTTCAAAGCAGGCTTTCGCCGCATCGAAATTCCGTTTTTCAAAACTGATTTTCCCAAGAAGAAGGTTGATCTGATAATCCTCCTTCATATCCGGCATCAGGGTATTCACTTCCTTTTCAGCCAGATCCAGGGATTTTTCCCTGAAATAGATTTCACCCAGAAGAAGCCTGGCTTTCCCAAGATTCGGATCGAGTTCGACGGCTTTGAGCAGTTCTTTCTTCGCCAGATTGATATCGTTTTTCCCGGCGTAGGTCACCCCCATGAAATAATGAGCCCGGGGCGAATCCGGCATATCCTTGATAACCTGCCCGAACACGGCCAGCGCTTCATCGAGATCTTTTTTCACCAGAAGCGCTTCGCCCTTCAAAAGCAGCGCCGCCGTATAGTTCGGACGCAACGTCAGCACCTTTTCATTGATCGCCACCGCCTCATCGATGTTCTTTTCATCGAAATAGTGCCGGGCCAGAAACATCATGATCCGTTCATCGTCCGGCTTGACCGCCAAGGCCGCCTTGTAAATGGCGGGAATTTTTTCAGGGTTGCCCTTGAGCGCCTGGAAGCGCGCCATGGCGATATAGGCTTTCATATTCTGGGGATCGACCGAAATAGCCTTTTCAAAGGTTTCTTCGGCTTGTTCTGTTTTTTTCTGTCCCAGATAAAAATCACCCAGCGTGATATAAAGGTCGGAGTTTGAAGGATTGTATTCGATGATGGTCTTGATCTCGGCCTCGGCCTGGTCATATTCCTTGGATCCCATATAGATATTGACCAGAGTCAGCCTTGGGGTAATGCTTTTCGGATCGACGGCAACCGCCTTTTTCAGAATGTTTTCCGCCTCATAATATTTGTTCTGCTTGATATAAATCCCGGCAAGCCCCGTATACGCCCGCGTATCTTTTTCATCGAGCCGAATCACCTCGTTAAACGGGGCAACCGCCTCCTCCAGCTTGTTTTCCATCATATAAAGATTGGCCGAGATCAACAGCCCGTCGATATTCTGAGGTTCTTTGGCCAGCACCTTATCCGTCGCGGCCCGTGATTCATCAAGCTTCTTGGCCAATAGATAGAACTTGGCCAGCTGAACCTGGGCTTCCACATTCTCCCCATCCAGTTTGGCCACATTGGAATACGCCGAAAACGCATCCCTGGCCTGCCCCAGCTTCATGGCCGTCTTGCCCAGCATCAGATACCCGTCCACAAACTTTGGATCGATCTGGACCACATTCTTGAATTCCAACTCGGCGCTCTTGAAATCTTCCTGTTCAAAATAGGCATTCCCTTTCTGGAAATGCTTGTCCCGTTTCTCCTCATCCGACGAACACCCCACCGCAACCACAAGGAGCGCCGTCACAAGCAGAACCCTCAGCTTAGAAAAACCCATATCTCCGCCTCCAAACAGTATTTAAAGATTCAAACAATCATGATTAACCGATGCAACCGGGAAAACCCCGGTCACGAAAAAGAAACACACGTGCAGATTCCGCTCAATAATGCATGTCAATGCCATTAACTTTAAACAATTCCTTTATTTAGTAAATGGTCACGCAGCACGTTTCCCATCGACCATGCGCCGCCCGTAGGATGGGCAAAGCGCAGCGTGCCCATCAAAGTCTTAAGCTAATGACATGGTGATGCATGCCCAATAGGAACAGAGTCGTTTCATCAAAGCCGGATAAACGCCCACACACCATAGTTGATGAACTCATAAAAAGTCATCACATGACGGCAAAGAAAAAAGTTCAAGTTCAAGGCGTCGCGAAGCCCGAGGAATGAGGCGTACTTAGGGTACGCCGCAGTGACGAGGGATGAAGCGCAACGCAGAAATCGGACGTTTTACGAAGCCGCCATGGTTACTAAACCATATCCCTTATCAGAGTCATCCAATAAAAACAAATCAAGAATGTACCTAATTTTACCAAACGCATAATGGTCACGTAAAAAGTCATTTTTGAGACGACTTCATAAAATGTTCGAGATCAAGGATTGCGAATCCCGAGGAATGATGCTTACTTAGGGTACGCGGTAGGATGGGCAAAGCGCAGCGTGCCCATCAGGGCCTTACGTTAATGACATAGAAGCACAGGTGGATAAAATCGTGCTGGACATGACCGCCTGCTGTATGAAGGCTTACCAATCTATATGACGTCAAAAATGATGAACTCGTAAAAAGTCATCACATGACGGCAAAGAAAAAAGTTCGAGTTCAAGGCGTCGCGAATCCCGAGGAATGAGGCGTACTTGTGGTACGCCGCAGTGACGAGGGATGAAGCGCAACGCAGAAATCGGACTTTTTACGAAGCCGTCAAAATAAAATCAGAAGGAAGCTTACCGCGGAATGCACTCAAACGATTCAGCATTTCTTCGCGTGCCGGGTTCCGTTTCACCTGAAACACATGCAGCGGACATACGGATCAACCAAAATCACTTGAATATCATCCCCTTCTTTAAGCCCAAACGCCTCAACGACAGCGGAAGGCAAACGGATACCCAGACCATTTCCACATTTTTAAAACCAGCATGACAACATCCTCATGATATACATTTAAAGGGGGGGGGGATTAAAACCTTTCAGGTATATTTTCAAGCAATCTTTTTCCGTGTATGATTGCAATAATTGTGATAACTGAGCCGGTAATTTTATATAT
>NZ_BAAHXV010000051.1:0-26048 GCF_054657895.1 Desulfatiferula olefinivorans
TATTTTTTTCAAGCGGTTAAAGATCCACCGGCCTCACGTGAGCATCGGGTTCCGGATCGTTCCCGGCCCGTCATGCGCTGAACCCGTCGGGGTTGGCGGTCTGCCACCGCAGGGCGTCACGGCACATGTCGTCCACGTCTTTTTCCGCAACCCACCCCAGTTCCCGACGGGCCTTGGAAGGATCGGCATAGCATTCGGCGATATCGCCGGGCCTGCGGGGGGCGATCCGGTAGGGGATCGGCCGACCGGCGGCCTTTTCGAAGGCCCGGACCATGTCGAGCACGCTGTAGCCGCGGCCGGTACCCAGATTGTAAATGGAAAGGCCTGCCTTGTCGGCGATCTTATCCAGAGCCTTCAGGTGCCCCCGGGCCAGATCCACCACATGGATGTAATCCCTCACCCCTGTCCCGTCGTGGGTGGGGTAGTCGTCGCCGAACACCGACAGTTCCTTGAGCTTGCCCACATGAACCTGGCTGATGTAAGGCATCAGATTATTGGGGATGCCCCGGGGGTCCTCACCGATAAGGCCGCTTTCATGGGCGCCCACGGGATTGAAATAGCGAAGCAGGATGATGTTCCATGACGGTTCCGCCCGGTTGAGATCGGCCAGAATTTCCTCGATCATCAGCTTGGTCCGGCCGTAGGGATTGGTCACCGACAGCGGAAAATCCTCGGTGATGGGCACCCGATGGGGATCACCGTAGACCGTGGCCGACGAACTGAACACCAGGTTCGTCACACCGTACCGCCCCATGACCCGGCAGAGGTTCAAGGTACCGGTGATGTTGTTGTGGTAATAGGCCAGCGGAATCGACACCGACTCGCCCACCGCCTTGAGCCCGGCGAAATGAATCACGGCATAAAACCGGTCTGAGGCGAACACGCGGGAAAGGGCCTCCTCATCGAGAAGGTCCACCTGGTGAAAAACCGGCGATCGGCCGGAAAGGGCCTCCACCCGACGGAGGGATTCCCGGCTGCTGTTTGACAGATTGTCCACCACCGTCACCTCATGGCCCGCCTTAAGCAGTTCAAGGCAGGTATGACTGCCGATGTATCCGGCTCCGCCGGTAACAAGGATTTTCATAAGCAATCTCCCCGATTCAATCCTGGGACGATCTGTCCCCGTGTACGAATTCGGGGAACCGCCGTCAATTTTATGAACAATGGATTTGGATAATTGAAATTAAATCATTTTTCATTTAGAATACGGTATCACACTAATGATGATGGTCCGTCGGCTCGATTGTCTATATCAGGAGACAGCCCCTGTGTACAGTGATTTGGCTCACCCTGACCGGCCGGCGCAACCCTAACTTTTTCCGGGAGTCAAACCATGCAGTGTCCCGTATGCGGTTCAGACAGGAATCCCAAGGATACGAAGTGCCCCACCTGCGGGGTTGAATATGCCAAATGGCTCGGTAAAGTCATCAACCGGCTCAACGCAAAGAAAGACAAGGTCATGAAGGACTCCCAGGCGAAAAAAGACCCCTCACAGACACGGCCGAGCGCCCCCACGCGCTATCGGGAGGTGATCAAACAGGATGAATGACCCGAGCCGGGGCTGCCGCTGCAACGCCGGGAAAACCGTTGATCCCTACCCGGCGTCCAGAGAGTCTGCCCCCCTTCAGCCCCCTGACCATGCACCACCGTTTCTTCTAAAGACACACCCGATCATCAGCGGCTGCCTGAACCCAGGGTGGGGCCTTCCCGCTGAAACCCTTCAGACCCCTTTCGGATTGGCGACGAGACTTCAATGAAGCAGCCCGATTACAGACTGATTGTTCTTCTGATCATATTCACGGTGTCAACGGCCATCGCCGTCAAACTCGGCCACGATCCGTCGAAAGGGTCCAAGGCGGCCCTGATCGTGAATGATACGGCCATTTCAGAGCAGACGTTCAACCGCTTGTTTTCAAAAAAACCCTGCCTGCAGAGCATGGACGACTTCATCCATTCCGTCGTGGTCAAAGAGGTTCTGATCCAGGAAGGCATGAAAACCGGCGTGCATCACGAAGAGGCGTTTCGACGGTCCGTCCGGAACTTTTACGAACAATCGCTGATCAAAATCGTCATGGATCGGAAATACAACGCGCTCTCGCCCGATATCGATCCTTCGATGGTCGAGCGCTATGTGGGCCTTCTCGGGTCCACCGTCGATCTCACCCTTATGACCTACGCAGGCACCGACGATGTCGACGCAGACCGGACACTGTCTTCGGAACCGGTCCAGATCCCTTTCAACCGCCTGTCCATCGAGGTTCGCTGCGCCCTCCTCGAACTCAACCCCGGAGACAGATCGTCCCCCTCGTATTCGGAGGCGGACAATGTCTACTCCGTCTTCCGGCTCGACCGGATTCACCGATCTGGGCCTTCGGTCGTCACCCGAGACGATCGGGACCTGGCCCTGCAGCTGATCACCGAGCATCAGAAGGAACGGATGATCACCGACTGGCTTGACGACCTCACGTCCCGGGCTTCGGTAACCGTGGACGCGGACGTGGGCGCCGCTCTGCCGTCACGCGGCATCAACCGCCGACCCTAACGATTCAGGAGATATCATGACCAAGGGCTATCGTCGCAGGCAATTCTTCTTTCAGGACAGCTTCCAGGGCAGATACATCCTGAGCTGTTTCCTCATTGCCGGGTTGATCACCGTCCTTTTCACCGTCCTTTTCATCTACTTCACATCGGACACAATGTCGATCTCCTACGGCAGTCAGGACCTGACCCTGGGTCGGACGCCCGAGGTCCTGATGGATATGATCCTCAGCATCCACGGCATCCTGATTTTCGTCTGCGGGCTTTTCATTATCCATTTCACGACCCGCATGACCCATCGCATCGCCGGACCGTTCTTCAAAATCAGCCGGGCCCTGGACGGTATGATCGCAGGCGACCTGACCCGGGACATCCATCTGCGAAAAAATGACGAATACAAGGACATCGCGGAAAAAATAAACCGTTTCAACGAGGTGACCCACGGGAAACTCATGGAAATCCAATCGGTTTCCCAGGCCCTCGACGAGCTCGTCCGGGGCCTTGGAACCGATCCGGAGCAAAACGCATCCGGCCCGACAGGGCGCCTGGCCGGCCTCAACGACAAGCTTAAATCCAGCCTTTCTTTTTTCAACCTGCCGGAAGACCCGGGCCAAAACGGAACGCCGGAATGATGGGGCCGTCTCCGTTAACAGATCGCCGGGCCGGAAGGCTTTTTTCATTCCGGCGCGGCTCGATCATGAATCCCGTCCGCCTCGTGGTCCTGACCCTCGCCTGCCTCGGCCTCACCCGTGTTCCCGTGTCCGCCGACGACATCCAAAGCCGATACGCCGTGATTTCCTATGAAAACGCCGCCCTTCTCGAGGCGTTCAACAACCGTCTGTTCATGGGGCGCCTGCGTTATCTGATGCGGGGGAAAGCGTCTCTTACCGTGGAAGACGAGGTCAAAAACAAGATGGATGTGATCACCCTGAGCGTTCAGGACATTCTCGACATGTATCCGACGGATCCGGCTTACTCGGTCTCGCTGTGCCGGGACAGGGAGGATGTCCGTGACAAGCTCGATCGGCGATCTGACGATGGCCGGGGACGCGCGGGCGTCTTCGCCTCAAGGCAGGACAGGGTGTATCTGTCGGTGCCGGACACGACCCTTCGGGTGGTGGCCCACGAGGTGGGCCATGTGGTGGTGGAAAAATACTTCAAGACACGGCCGCCGGAGAAAATCCACGAACTGCTGGCCCAATTCGTGGAAAAACACATTGATGACTGAGCGTCTTAGCGGGCAACCGGCTCACCCAGAATCACGGCCCGGGGGTTGTCCCTGACCAGTTTGCCCGCCGCCTCGGGGCCCAGCATCTTTTCGGCCGCCGTGAGGGCCTCCGACAGGACAGGCCGCCTGAACCCCGCCGAATGGGCGTCGGACGCAATCACATGCACGAGCTTTTTTTTCAGAAGGGTCCGGGCGCAGGACCGGATTCTCGTTCCGAATTCCCCGGTCAGGCTGCCTCCGGTAATCTGAACCAGGGCGCCGGTTCCGTTGACCAGATCGGCCAGGGCCCCGGGGTTCCGGATCACGCCGGGGTTCCGTTCCGGATGGGCGATCAGCACCCTGAATCCGTCTTTTTCGATCTGACGAATGGTTTCGGCGGCGTGAACCGGCAGATGACTGTGGGGAAATTCAAGCAGAATATAGCCCCTGCCGTTGATGCTGTGGGTTTCCATGACGCGAAGGGGAAGAAAAGACGCGACTTCGCCCCCCGGCACCACGGTCAGGGGAATGTTCGCATCGGCCAGGCGCCGGTTCAGGGCCTCGACCTGTTGCCTGATAACCGAAGGCGTCAGCATCGGACTGTCGATGTGGGGTGTGGCCGCCAGAATCCGGATGCCGTCTTCCACGGCGATGGCCGCCATGGCAAGGGCGGTCGCCATATCCGGCGCACCGTCATCCACACCCGGAAGAATATGGCAGTGGGTATCGATCATGGGCCTCACCTTACACCTGATCGGGTTCACACGGGCTACGGGCGACAAACCCGGTTGACGTCATCCTCTGATAACCGGTAATTTTTAATCAGAATCCCCTGTTTATGCAACCCATTTTTCCCTTTAAATTCTTCAAGGATTAACCTATAAAGAAAGCTTGCGTTTGAAAACAACGATACTTTTTCAATTATAGATAAAAAGCACGGAGGGTTATCATGAGCTACGAAAATCTTGTACTGACCGTGGACGCCGGAATCGCCACCCTGACATTCAACCGACCCAAAGCCCTGAACGCCCTGAACGGAGCCCTTCTGAGCGAAATGGCCCTGGCCCTTGACCGGATCGCCGCCGATGAAGACGTCCGGGTGCTGGTGCTGACCGGTTCAGGCGACAAGGCCTTTATCGCCGGTGCGGACATTTCCGAACTGGCCACCTTTAACGCCCTGGAGGCCCGGATTTTCTCAAAAAAAGGCCACGACGTCATCGGCAGGCTTCAGGCCCTGACCATTCCCGTCATCGCGGCGGTCAACGGCTTTGCCCTGGGCGGCGGCAGCGAAATGGCCCTGGCCTGTGATTTCATCTACGCCTCGGAGGCGGCCAAATTCGGCCTGCCGGAAATCACCCTGGGCATCATCCCCGGTTTTGGCGGCACCCAGCGCCTGCCCCGGTTGATCGGATCGAACATGGCCAAGGAAATGATTTTCACCGGCAAGATGATCTCCGCCGTTGAAGCCAAATCCCTGGGCCTGGTCAACACGGTCTGCTCCCCGGATACCCTGATGGACGAGGTCATGAAAACCGCCCGCGCCATCGCCGCCAAGGGACGCGTGGCCCTGCGGGCTGCCAAATGCGCCGTCAACGCCGCCCAGGATGTGGACCTCCAAACCGGTTGCAACATCGAAATCGACGCCTTCGCCCTCTGCCTGGCCAGTGAGGATGCCAAGGAAGGCACTGGGGCCTTCCTGGAAAAACGCAAGGCCGAATTCAAGGGAACGTACACCCGCTGATTCTGTACACATGACCGCCCGGGTAAAGGGGCCGTCGCGGTCCCCCTTTACCCGGCACCGTGGTCTGAGAAATCCCTAATCCTTGCACAGGAGAACGACAATGATCTACAACATGGACTTTGAAACCCTGCCCCGGGAGGCGATCACGGCCATCCAGTTCAAACGGCTCAAAGCCACCCTGGAAACCGTCTATGCCCGGGTGCCCTTCTACAAAAAACTGTTCAAGGATGCCGGCATCACGCCCGACGACATCCGGCAGCTTGAGGATCTCGCCCGCATTCCCTTCACCACCAAACAGGATCTGAGGGACAACTACCCCTACGGCATGTTCGCCGTGCCCATGACCAACGTGGTAAGGATTCATGCCTCGTCGGGCACCACCGGCAGCCCCACGGTGGTGGGTTACACGGCCCGCGATGTGGGTACCTGGGCCGAGCTGATGGCCCGGGCCCTGTCCGCCGGCGGCGCCGGTCGCGGCGATATCATCCACAACGCCTACGGCTACGGCCTGTTCACCGGGGGCCTGGGAGTCCACTACGGCGCCGAGAAGCTGGGGGCCTCGGTCATCCCCGTATCCGGCGGAAACACCAAACGCCAGATCGTCATTATGAAGGATTTCGGTCCGACCATTCTGACCGCCACCCCCTCCTACGCCCTTCATCTGGCCGAAGTGGCCAAGGAGATGGGCATTTCGTTCAAGGACCTCAAATTCAAATACGGGATTTTCGGGGCCGAGCCCTGGTCCGAAAACATGCGGGCCGAACTCGAGGAAACCCTGAACATCACGGCGGTGGATATTTACGGGCTCAGTGAAATCATGGGGCCCGGCGTGGCCATCGAATGCCATGAAGCCAAAAACGGCCTGCATATTTTCGAAGATCATTTCATTCCTGAAATCATCAACCCCGACACCGGCGAGGTCCTCCCCTACGGCGAGACCGGCGAGCTCGTGTTCACCTCCATCACCAAGGAGGCCTTCCCCGTGATCCGCTATCGGACCCGGGACATCACCTCCCTGAACGCCGAGCCCTGTATCTGCGGACGGACCCACATCCGCATGAAACGGGTCAGCGGACGGTCCGACGACATGCTGATCATCCGGGGGGTCAATGTCTTCCCCTCCCAGATCGAAAGCGTGATCATGAAAACCGACAAAATCGAACCCCATTACCAGCTGGTGGTCGACCGGGTCGACAACCTGGATACCCTGACCGTCAAGGTCGAGGTCAGCGAGGCGCTTTTTTCCGATGAAATCCGCCTGCTCCAGACCCTTGAGGCCAAGCTGTCGAGCGACATCAAGGAATACCTGGGCGTGTCTGCCAAGGTCAAGCTTGTGGAGCCCAAATCCATTGCACGAAGTGAGGGAAAAGCCGTTCGCGTGATCGATAACCGAAAAATCTAAGCCGTGGTCAACATGAAGGAGGTCCCAAATGAAAGTGACTCAGATTTCCATCTTTCTCGAAAACACCGGTGGCCGGATTGCGGAAGCCACATCGATTCTCGCCGAAGCGGACATCAACATCCGGGCCATGTCCCTGGCGGACACCACGGATTTCGGCGTGCTCAGACTGATTGTCAGTGATGTGGACAAGGCGGAAAAAGCGCTCAAGGACCAGGGGTTCGCCGTGGGGAAAACCAATGTGGTGGCCGTTCAGGTGGAAGACAAGCCCGGCGGGCTCAATGCCATTCTCCAGATCCTGGCGGCGGCGGACATCAATGTGGAATACATTTACGCCTTTCTCCGGGACATGGACAAGGCGGTGATGATTTTCAGGTTCAACAACACGGACCAGGCGCTGAAGGTATTGAACGACAACAAGGTCAAGGTCTACAAGGGTGAAGACATCTACGCCATGTAAGCCGCTTTCCGCGTTCCTCCGGACTGCCGGAGGAACGCCTCCCCAAAACAGCCATGACTCACAATCCACGACAGCCAAGAAGCGCCCTGCTTGAAAGGGATCTCGAGTACCGCATTCTCAAAGGCCTTTCCCTGGAATGGGACGCCGCCATGGACATGCTGCCCGACCGGGACGCCGTTCCCATGAAAAAGCCGATTTTTTCTCTGAAAAACGGAGAGAAAAACCTGGCGCACTGGAACCCCCTGCGACGGGAAATCGCCTTCAGCCGGACCTTTGTCACGGCCTACCCCTGGGATGCGGTCCAGGAAGTGCTGATCCATGAAATGGCCCACCAGTACGCCCATGAGGTGTTGGGAGCCTACCATGAAACGGCGCACGGGCCCGCCTTTCACGAGGCCTGCAAACACCTCCGGGCCAATCCGGAAGCGTCAGGCACCTATCGCCCCCTGACCGATCGGATCAACGCGCCGGAACAGACCGAAAACGACCGAATTCTCCTGAAAATCCAAAAACTCCTGGCGCTGGGGCAAAGCAAAAACGCCTTCGAAGCCCAGGCGGCCCTGACCAAGGCCCGTGCCCTGATGGACCGGTTCAAGGTCGAGATCGACGCCCACAGCCGGGGCGCGGACGTCGTCTCCATGTTCATCGGACGACCCGTCCTCCGCCATTTCAGGGAGGAATACATCCTGTCCCGCCTCTTGATCGATCACTACAGCGTCTACGGCATCTGGATTCCGTCCTACGTGATGGAAAAAGGGAAAATGGGCACGGTGCTCGAAATCTCCGGAAGAATACGCCATGTGACCACCGCAGCCTACGCCCATGATTTCATCGTCAACCAGATCGACATGGCCTGGGACGCCTTTCGGGCCGGACGACCCCTCACCCGCTCCCTTAAAACCGATTTCGCCTGCGGCCTGATCCAGGGTTTTTCCGCATCCCTTGAAAAGGACCGGGCCGAGGCCCGGGGAAAACAGCCCGCGTCTGCCGCCCTGATCCCCATTGAGCAGCTCGATCCCGGGGTGGCCGGTTATATCGCGTTCAGATACCCGCGCACCAGAAATTTCAGACGCAAAGGCGGTGCGGTCAACGAAAACATCCGGCAGCAGGGGCGTAAAATCGGCGAATCGCTGGTTCTGGCTCCGGGCATAAACGCTGAAAAAAGCCCCAGAGCCCTGCCCGAACCCCGTCAGAGAACCTGAAGCCCGCCCCGGTCATCACGCAGCCAGCGGCCCTTGAGCGTGGGAAATGAGAGGGCGTGATTGAGATGGGCCAGAAAATCATCCCGGTCGATGTTCCGGGCGCCGAAACGCATCAGATGCCCGGTCTTCACCTGGCAGTCGATCATAACGAACTCCCGCTCACGAAGGCTGTGATTGAGCGCGGCAAGGGCCACCTTGGAGGCATTGTCCGCGAGACTGAACATGGACTCCCCGAAAAAGCTTCTCCCCAGGGCCACCCCGTAAAGGCCGCCGACCAGGCGGTCGCCTATCCAGGCCTCCACCGAATGGGCCAGCCCCTCCTCATGAAGACGGCCATAGGCCTCAATCATCCTTTCATTGATCCAGGTCCCTTCCTCCTGGTCCAGACGGACCTGGGCGCAGGCACGGATCACCCGATCGAAGGCCTCGTCGAAGGAGATACGGAAAGGGGCTTTGCGCATCAGCTTGGAAAGACTCCGGGAAATCCGGATCTCAGGGGGAAACAACACCAGGCGGGGATCGGGAGACCACCATAAAATCGGTTCATCCCAATTGTACCAGGGGAAAATGCCCATGCTGTAGGCCAGGATCAGGCGCTGGGGAGAAAGATCGCCTCCCACGGCCAGCAGACCGTCATGACGGGCCAGATAGGCCGGAGGAAATTCGATCCGGGACGTAAGGCGGAAAACAGGCATAGGTCACATGAAAGAGGGGTAGCATCAGAAATAACGGTTTCGAAAAAACGCCCGATATCGATCGTTGTCCGGATGATCGCGAACGAAAAAAAGGGCCGCCGGGGTCTTTGAACACCCGGCGGCCCCTGATCCGCATCAGGAATATGAAAAGGTCAGTTTATCGTTGCGCATGCCGATGGAGACCCGGCCGCCCTTGCTCAGGCATCCGAACAGGATTTCATCGGACAGCCTGTCCTTGATCTCGGTCTGAATCAAACGGGCCAGGGGGCGGGCGCCGTAACGGCTGTCGTACCCGTGTTTGGCCAGCCAGCTCCGTGCCCCGGCGGTCAGGTGAATGGCCACCTTCCGGTCCGTGACCTGCTCTTCAAGCTCCCGGATAAATTTGTCGACCACCTTTTCCATGATCTTTTTGTTCAGGGCGTTAAAGGTGATGACGGCATCGAGACGATTCCGGAATTCGGGGCTGAACATCCGCTCGATGGCGGTCATGCCCTTGTTTTTCACATCGCCTGCCGGGTCTCCGAATCCGATAGTCTTGGAACTCATCTCACGGGCTCCGGCATTGGAGGACATGATGATGATCACATTCCTGAAATCAGCCTTCTTGCCGTTGTTGTCCGTCAGGGTACCGTGGTCAAGCACCTGAAGCAGGATGTTGATCAGATCCGGATGGGCCTTTTCGATTTCATCGAACAGCAGCACGCAGTGGGGGGTTTTACGGATCTGGTCGGTCAACAGCCCGCCCTGGTCGAATCCCACGTAACCCGGAGGTGCGCCGATCAGACGCGCCACGGAATGCTTTTCCATGTACTCGCTCATGTCGAACCGGAGAAATTCCACGCCCAGATTCCGGGACAGTTGTTTGGCAACCTCGGTTTTCCCCACGCCGGTGGGACCGGTGAACAGAAACGATCCGATGGGCTTGTCCGGAAGCGACAGGCCGGCCCGGGCCCGTTTGATGGCGGTTGCCAGAGAATCGATGGCGTCATCCTGGCCGAAGATAACCCCCTGAAGGCGTTTCCCCAGGGTTTTGAGCCGTGAGCGGTCGGAGACGGACACGCTTTTGGTGGGGATTTTGGCCATGGCGGCCACGATCTTTTCGATATCGGACACCCGGATTTTCCGTTTTTCGGTACCCCCTTCGAGGCGGTTGAGCACACCGGCCTCATCGATCACGTCGATGGCCTTGTCCGGCAGGAAACGATCATTGATGTACTTGCCGGAAAGATCGGCCGCGGCTTCAATGGCGTTGTCCGTGTATTCCACATTGTGGTGGGCCTCGTAACAGTGCTTGAGACCGTGCAGTATTTTCACGGTTTCCGCGATGGACGGCTCCACCACATCGATTTTTTCAAACCGGCGGGACAGGGCCCGGTCTTTTTCGAAATGGTTTTTGTATTCCTCGTGGGTGGTCGACCCCATGCAGCGCAGCTCACCCACGGTCAGAACGGGTTTCAAAATGTTGGACGCGTCGATGGAACCGCTGCTGGTGGCGCCCGCGCCGACCACGGTGTGAATCTCGTCGATGTAGAGAATCACGTTGTCCATCTTTTTGAGCTCATTGAGCACGCCCTTGAGGCGCTGTTCAAAATCCCCGCGGAACTTGGTTCCGGCAAGAACGGCCGCCAGGTCCAGTGAAATCAGACGGGCATTCAGAAGGGGTTCGGGAACATCTCCGTCAAAAATCCTCTGGGCCAGGCCCTCGGCGATGGCCGTTTTTCCGACGCCGGGGTCTCCGACGAAAACCGGATTGTTTTTCCGTCTCCGGCACAGCACCTGAACCAACCGCCGGAGTTCATGATCCCTGCCGATCAGCGGATCGATTTTTCCCTGCCCCGCTTTTTTCACCAGATCCACGGTGAACATTTCCAGGGGATCTTCCTTTTTCTTGCGTCCCTTGCCGTCCTCACCCGGCACGGCGTCCGGATCTTCCTTTTCCACCTCGTGGGGCCGTTCGTGGGAAATGTATTTCAAAATGGCCAGACGGGTCACCCCTTCGGATTCGAGGTAATAGGTTGCGTGGGAATCCTTTTCCTGGAAAATCGATGCCAGGATGTCGCCCACATGCACTTCCTGTTTCTCCGCCGAGCGCACATGGTTCACGGCCCGCTGGATCACGCGCTGGAAGCCGACGGTCTGCTGGAGAACATAGTCTCCTTCTTCGGGAAACCGCTCCAGACGATCGGCAAAAAACGTTTCGAGATTTTTCTTGATTGCCTCCGTGTCGCCCCCGCAATGCTCGATAATGTCGATCCCTTCGGAATCATGAAGAATGGCAAAAAGCACATGCTCGACACACACGTACTCATGGCGCCGTTTTTTCGCTTCACGAACGGCAAGTCCCAATGTTGCGCTCAATTCCTTACTGATCATAAATCATTCCTTTTCCATCGTGCTTCTCAATGGATAGCCGTGTTCTTCCGCCAATCGGTGAACCGTATGGATTTTGGTTTCCGCGATTTCATAGGTGTACACTCCGCAAAGACCCGACCCTTTCTTGTGAACGTTCAGCATCACCCGGGTGGCCGCCTCGATGGTCTTGTTGAAGACGTTCATCAGTACATCAACAACAAAATCCATGGGTGTATAGTCATCGTTGATCAACAGGACCTTGTACATCGGCGGTTCCTGCACAATGGTGTCCTGAAAGGTGGTGGCCTGTTCTTCCCGGCCGGGCTCATGCACACCCATGTGACGCATCCTCCGCTAAAACTATATTCGGCATAAGCCGCAATAACATTAAAGGTAAATTCATCGTGTGATTAATAATGTAAGATGGGCATGGGTGAAAATCAAGACCGATTTAAGGGCCGCCCGCCACGTGAAAAAAAAGAAAAGGCCCGGTTCCGGGCCTTTACCAATCGCGCACCATGACGCGTTTAAAACGACGGTCCTATTTCCCGCAGCACCGTTTGTATTTCAACCCGCTGCCGCAGGGACAGGGATCGTTGCGTCCGGTCTTGTCATCGTCCCGCTTGACGGTCTTTTTCCGGGAGGCCCCGTCGTCTGCGCCGTGGGAGTAAGTCAGATTTTTATCTTCTTTTTTTTCGACGGGCTCCGCGGGCGGCGCCGACTTGAACTGGACCCGGAACAGAATATGAATGATCTCATCGTTGATCCGGTCCATCATGCTCTCAAACATGCCGAAGGCTTCTTTTTTGTAGACGATCAGGGGGTTCTGCTGGGCATAGCCCCGAAGACCGATGCCCTCTTTCAGATGGTCCATGCTGAGCAGATGTTCCCGCCAGATCTTATCCACGGTCTGAAGCATCAGAAAATGCTGGAACCTCAGGAAGTTCTCTTTGCCGATCAGCGCCTGCTTTTCATGATATTTGTCGATGGCGGCATCATAGATCAGGGAGGAGAGCGTTTCCTGGTCCAGATCGTCCATCCGGGCCTCCGGCACCGCAAAGTCCAGGTCGAAGACCTTGATCATCTCCTGCCGTAGTCCTTCATGGTTCCAGGCCGAGGGGGCCTGTTTCTTTTCGGAAAACTGAAACGAGAGTCCGTCGGCGATGTCGGTCACCAAATCCTCCACAAATGCTTCGAGGGACTCTCCCTTGAGAATGTCCCGCCGGATCTGATAGATGACTTCACGCTGCTGGTTCATCACGTCGTCGTATTCAAGCAGATGCTTACGGATATCGAAGTTGTGCCCTTCGACCTTGCGCTGAGCGTTTTCGATGGCCCGGCTGATCAGCCGGTGTTCGATGGGTTCCCCTTCCTCCATGCCCAGCTTGTCCATGATGTAGGAAATCCGCTCGCCCCCGAAAATCCGGAGCAGATCGTCTTCCAGGGCAAGATAGTACCGTGAGGACCCCGGATCCCCCTGGCGGCCCGATCGACCGCGAAGCTGGTTGTCGATGCGCCGGCTTTCATGGCGCTCGGTTCCCAGGATGTGAAGTCCGCCCAGTTCCTTGACCCCTTCGCCCAAAACGATGTCCGTTCCGCGACCGGCCATGTTGGTCGAGATGGTGACGGCGTATTTCTGTCCGGCCTGGGCCACGATCTCCGCTTCCTGGCGGTGGTGCTTGGCGTTGAGAACCGTGTGCTTGATTCCTTTCTTTTTCAGAATCTCACTGAACTTCTCCGAAACATCGATGGAAATGGTTCCCACCAGAATGGGCTGGCCGGTCTGATGCACCTCAATGATCTCATTTAAAGCCGCGTCGAATTTTTCCTTGCGGGTCTTGTAGATCAGATCGGCCCTGTCGTCACGGATCATCGGTTTGTTGGTGGGGATCACCACCACATCGAGTCCGTAGATCTTCTTGAACTCCTCGGCCTCGGTCTCGGCGGTACCGGTCATGCCGCACAGCTTTTCGTACATTCTGAAATAATTCTGAAACGTAACCGAGGCAAGGGTCTGGTTCTCACTTTCGATGGGCACGTTTTCCTTGGCTTCCAGGGCCTGATGCAATCCTTCGCCGTACCGGCGTCCGGGCATCAGGCGTCCGGTGAATTCATCGACGATCACGACCTTTCCGTTCTGAACGATGTAATCCGTGTCGCGCCGGAACAGGGTATGGGCCTTCAGGGCCTGATTCAGATGATGCAGCGTTTCGATGTTCCGGTGATCAAACAGGTTGTCCACCTGCAGCAGGGATTCGGCCCGGGCCACGCCTTCGTCGGTCAGGTTGACCGACCGGGCCTTTTCGTCCAGGGTATAGTCCCGTTCTTTTTTCAGGGCGGGAATGATCATGTTGGCCTGGGTATAAAGATGGGCCGATTTTTCCGCGGGTCCGGAAATGATCAGCGGGGTCCGGGCCTCATCGATCAGAATACTGTCCACTTCGTCCACGATGGCGTAATGCAGATAGCCCTGGGCGATCTGATCCATCGAGTATTTCATGTTATCGCGCAGGTAATCGAACCCGAACTCGTTGTTCGTGCCGTAGGTGATATCCGACCGGTAGGCGGTTTTCCGTTCATCGTCGTTCAGGCCATGGACCACCGTTCCGACGGTCATGCCCAGGTAATTGAAGATCTGTCCCATCCAGGCGGCATCACGGGAGGCCAGATAATCGTTGACCGTGACGATGTGAACCCCCTTTCCGGTCAGGGCGTTCAGATAGGCCGGCAGGGTGGCCACCAGGGTCTTGCCCTCACCGGTCTTCATTTCGGAAATATTGCCGTAATGGAGAACGATACCGCCGATCAGCTGACAGTCGAAGTGCCTCATGTTCAGAACACGGCGGGAGGCTTCCCGCACCGTGGCGAAGGCTTCAGGCAAAATGTCGTCAAGACTTGCGCCGTCTGCAAGACGTTGTTTCAAAAGGACGGTCTGCTCTTTGAGCGAGGCGTCCGACCGGGCCGACATATCGGCTTCCAGGGCGTTGATCTGTTCAACCATGGGGTGTATTTTTTTCAGAATCCGTTCATTGCGGCTTCCGAATATTTTTTTGAGAATATTCAAACCGTATCCTTTTTTTGATTTATGTATGACAAGGTCTGCAACTTGGAAACACTCTGTTTTCTATTCTACAATGGGGAACAAATGCAAGGATAAAAAGCCGAATTGCCCCATGGTCCGCAGACACCGGAGCCGATGACCACAAAACAGAAACCATGCCCGAGAGCATGGTTTCGAAAACCGTATTTCACCGATCAAGCGATATGATCAGTCGAGAATGTACTTCACCGGATTGACGGGAATTCCGTTGAGTCTGACTTCATAATGCAGATGGGGGCCGGTGCTTCGTCCGCTGTTGCCCATCAGACCGATGGTGTCTCCGCGTTTGACCGCGTCCCCGACTTTTTTGAGGGTTTTGGCCAGATGGCCGTAGCGGGTGACAATGCCGTGACCGTGATCGATCACCACCATGGTTCCCATATTCCCCTTCGGACCCGCAAAGGTGATCAGACCGTCGGCCGGCGAGACAATGGGCGTGTTTTTCCGGTTGGCGATATCGAGGCCTTTGTGAAAGGTCCGACGACCGGTAAAAGGCGATGTCCGATAACCGAACTGGGACGACACCCACCCGGTGGTCGGCCGGATCGCCGGGGTGGAGGCCAGAATGTTCTTCTGTTCCTCGATGAACTGATACAGATCGGCAAATCCCTCTTCCTGGACTTCGAGGGCCTGATCGAGTTCATCCACCTGCTCGTTCATATCCCTCAAAAGGCTGTTGTGTTTCTCCGTCGTCAGGATGCCGGTATCCAGGTCTTCGGGGATAGACCCGCCGATGCCGAACAGGCTGTTTTGAATATCTTTTTTCTCTATATTGGCGATGATTCTGATTTTTTTCTCGAAATCGTTGAGTTCGATGAGTTTGGATTTGAGGGCGTTGATTTCACCGGCGTATTTCTGGATCTGGGTGCGCTGGGATTCGATTTCGCTCTGGAAGTCCTGAATTTTCTGCTGAAGGGCCTGGGGATTTTTCCCGGTGAATTTCAAAACCATGTAATCCACGGCTGAATAACCCAGAAGTCCCACGGACAGAGCCGCAAAAAATCCAAGAAAAACAAGATTTTTCCGTGACAGGGTCGCCTGTTTGATCGGCGCACCGGAGTTGCTCAGGATGAAAAAGGTAAGTTTTTTACTCATGGCCTTCTTTTGTATTTTTTTGTTTAATAACGGATAGTTAAATCGTCATAAACCTCAGGTCGAGCACAAACGTTTTCAATGAATCGCCAAATGATCAAATATGTTACAGAGATTATATCGACGTTATCAAGCAAAACTTTAATGATATTGCTAACATGATCATCATCGTGCTGTCAAGCCGTCAGGACGCACCCCTTCGTTTTTATGCCGAGAAAAAAAGGGGCGTACCCCCACCCGTCACATCAGAATGATCCTTATGCCGTCACCCGGAAACGAATCCCATCATCCGGGGCAACAGCAGCACCAAATCAGGCAGATAGGTCAAAAGCATCAGAACAAGAATCTGAATGCCGACGAACGGCAGGACGGCTTTGGACACAAAGACAATGTCTTTTTTCGCCAGGGATCCGGTAATAAACAGGCTGACCCCCATGGGCGGCGTGCAGTAGCCGATGGCGAGGTTGACGGTCATGATCAGACCGAAATGCATGGGATCGACGTTAAAGGCGTGAAGCATGGGAATGAACACCGGTCCAAGAATCAGCGTGGCTGAAATGATGTCCATGAACATGCCGACAATCAGCAAAAGACCGTTCATGATCAGAAGAAACATCACCGGCGACTGGATACTTCCGAGGACCACGCCGGTAATCCGTCCGGGCACGTCCTCGATGGTGAGAAACCGCCCGAAACAGGTGGCTCCGGCCACAATGATCAACAGGGTGGCCGAGGTCACGGCCGAACTGACGGTCACCCGTTTCACATCCTTGAATTTCATGGACCGATGAATGAAAATTTCGACGATAAAGGCGTAGACACAGGCGACCACGGCCGCCTCGTTGGCCGTGAACGCCCCGGAAAAAATTCCCCCGAAAATGATGACCGGCAGCATCAGGGCCCAGAATCCATTCCGGACGGCCAAAACAACCTCGCGCCCGCTGACGGGGTTGGACCGGATCGACCGGTCGTTCCTGCAGGCAAAATACGTGTACACACAGGTGAAAAGAATGATCAAAAGCCCCGGAATGAAACCGGTGAGAAACAGGCCTTCGAGCGACACGTTGCTGATCATGCTGTAGAGAATCATCCCGATGCTCGGGGGAATGATCACGCCGAGGTTCGGGGCCGTCGCCATCAGCCCCAGGGTGTATTTCTCGTTGTAACCATGCTCGAGCAGGGCCGGAATCATAAAGCCGCCGATGGCGACCACCGTGGCCACGGTGGACCCTGAAATGGCGCCGAACAATCCGCAGGCGATCACACCGGCCATGCCCAGCCCGCCGGGCAGCCAGCTGACCAGCGCATTGGCCACGCGGATCAGTTTCTCCACAATCGTCCCCGCGGTCATGATATTTCCGCAGAGAATGAAAAACAGCACCACCACCAGGGCGAAGTTATCCAGACTGCGGTAAAGGGTCTGGACCAGAAGCAGGACCTGGATGTCCGTAAACAGGACAAAACCGGCCACGGCCGAAAAGAACAGGCACATGAACACGGGGACGTAGGTGGCCATGGCGCCGATCAGAATCAGCAATATAATTAAGTCATTGATCGTCATGCGTCGTTTTCCCGTTCCGTATCCGATGCCGGGCCGGTGTGCCCGCCCTCCGTTCCGTTGTCTTCACCCGGCTCCCCCAGACAATCTTCAGCCATGACCATCACCGTCCTTACAAACATCATCAGCCCGGTCAGGGGAAGAATCACATAAAGATAGACCAGGGGAATCTGCATGATAATCGATTTCTGATGGGTGACAAGCTGTAGATGGGCCATTTTGAACCCGTACCAGATCATCATGGATGAAAAAATCAGGGTCACGCCATTGGAGAACCAGCCCAGGGGGGACAGAAGAACGGGAAAAATCTGAACCACGGCATCGATCTTGATCATCGACCGGTTCTTGACGGCGGCGCTGCATCCGATGAAGGTCGTGTAGATGATCACGTCCCGAACCAGTTCTTCGGACCAGGCCAGCGAGTGGTGAAAGCCGTAACGCATCACCACGTTGGCGAACATCGCCGCCAGGGCCACCATGATGGACACAAACAGCGTCCAGTCCTCAAAAAAGGTCATCACCCTGTCGACGGCCCTGATGATTTTCCGGATCAACACCTTCACGTCTCCTTCATCCGCTCAGGCCCGTTTTGGGACCGGTCGCGGCCTGTTCTCTAAAAATGCAATGGAGGGCAAATCAGGCCGCCCTCCATTGATGAACGCACACCCCCCCTAAAAACCGGGGGAGTGATGTCATTTGCCGGTACCATACCCCATGTAGTCCTGGACTTCCTTCAGGTAGTTCGTCGGCCTGTAGGTGTCGCCTTCATAAACGGCATTGATTTCCTCGGCATATTTTTCATGGACGGCATGACCCGATTGACGCAGGATTTCCATCTGCTCCTCGGGCAGGCTGTAAAACGTAATGCCCTGGGCCTTTGCCGCGGCAATCTGGTCGATTTCCTGCTGTTTGACCTGGTCACGGATATCGGCACACACCTCATGGACCACCTGGACAAAGGTCGCCCGAAGGTCTTCGGGCAGGGAGTTCAACCAGTTTTTATTAAACACCCAGATAAACAGGCCCTGGGCGTAATTGATCTGGGTGAAATACTTGGCCACTTCAAATTTCTTGGTGATGTTGCACACCGACGGCGAATGATCGAGGCCGGTGATCACTCCCTGCTTGAGGGAGACGGGCACATCGGGCCAGGGCATGACCACGGCGTTCAGATCCCAGCTTTTGTAGAGAAGGCTGTTGACCGCCGCCTCGGCAATGCGGAATTTGATTTTTTTGGCGTCATCGAGGGTTTGAACCGGAGCGGTGGTGGCCCAGCCGTAATTCCCGTAGCCGGTGATATCAAGTCCCACAATACCCTGATGGTCCATGGCCATCATGAAATGGTCATAGAGTTTACCGCCGGCGATAAACTGATCGAGTTTTTCAAAGGAATTGATCAAAAACGGCAGATTGACCAGACCGAAACGCGGACCAAGGTTGGTGGAAGCCACGGAACTCACGCCCATGCCCTGGATGGCTCCCATCTGGAGCTGGTTGAGAACCTCGACTTCGCCCCCGAGCATGGAAAGGGGTTTGAAATCCACATAAATCTGACCGTTGGTCCGCTTCCACAGTTCGTCGCGAAGGGCGAAGCCGGTGTAGACCCCTTTGAGGACAGGGTGCGACACGTTCGATACGATGCACTTGTATGTGGCCCCCGAAGGATCGAAGGACGGCTTCCATTTGTCGAGGGGGGACTCTTTGGCCGGAGCCTTCGCGGCGGTCTCTTTCGGCGTTTCCGCCTTCGGTTGAGTCGTGTCGGCCGAATCGCTGCACGCCCAGAGCGTGAGGGCTAAAAAGCCTGCCGCCAGAAGAACCGTCAGGGCCTTGACATGTCGCTGAATCATGATGCTCTCCTTATATTAGTTGTTGTTATCCTTGTTCGTATCAACCGCGTGTTCGCTGTCGGACCGGCGATCCCGCAGGCCGGTCACGTCCGTCTCGGCAATCCGTGTGATCAGCGTCAGGACGGCACGCATCAAATCGTCCTTGTCGATCACCGTCATCCCCAGAAGACTTTGAATGAGAAAACCTTCGAACATGGCGGCCACCAGGGCCCCCATCTTGTTCAAGGGATAGTCGGACACATTGAAGGGCGCCAGGATCTCCGCGAACAGATCCCCGGACAGCCGGTACATGCTTTTGTGGAGTTCCTGACGCAGGGCCTCGTTTTTCGATGCGTGAATGGTGAACTCAAGAAAAATTCTGGCCCATTTGCCGTCGTCGATGATGGTTTCAAGAAAGATCATGATCACATCAAGAGCCTCTTCGACGTTTTTCGCCCGGGCCAGGGCTTCCTGCCGCGGCTTCCGGTAAGCGCGGAAGCGTTCTTCCATGATGGTCAGAAACAGGTCGTCCTTGCTTTTCCAGTATCGGTAAAAATTCCCTTTGGCATATCCGGCGTTCCGGGTGATATCGGAAATGGTCGTCTGTACGAATCCTTTGGATCCGAACAGAGAAATGGCGGAATCTCTGAGTTCCTCAAGGGTTTCCTGTGATTTTTCCTGTTGTCGTCGCGCCATGACTGCTTTCGATGGGTTCACGGTGTTTTGTCCATGATTCATTTTTTGACCATGGGTCATTTTTGTGAGTAGATATATGCGATACCGTCGGAAGTCAATAAAAAAAATATCCGGTTCGAAAACCGGATATTCGTTATTGTTTTGCGCAGTTAAGGGCATGGCCCCAAACGTTACCTAAGACCTGTCGATTCGTCGAACCCCATCATGATATTCATGTTCTGAACCGCCTGGCCCGAGGCCCCTTTGACCAGGTTGTCAATGGCCGAAATCAGGACCAGACGACCCGTGGCGCGATTCAGGTGAAAACCGATGTCACAGAAGTTGGTGTGGTTGACGTATTTCACATCCGGGGGGTTTTTGGGATCGGAAAACAGGCGCACAAAAGGACGACCCGCATAAAACGACTCATAGCAGTTCCTTATATCCTCGGCCGTCCGGTTCCCGTCGATCGTGGTGTAAACGGTGCTCAGCATGCCCCGGTTCATGGGCACCAGATGGGGAATGAACGTCAGATTGACGGGTCTGCCTGCCTCTTTGGTCAGCACTTCCTCCATTTCCGGGCGATGGCGATGCCCATCGATCTTATAGGCCCGAAAGGACTCGTTGGCCTCACAGAAATGGGTGCCCAGCGAGGGCGATCGGCCTGCGCCGCTCACACCGGACTTGGAATCGGCGATGATCTGGGAGGTATCGATCATCCCGCTGCGGATCAGGGGAATCAGGGCCAGCAGCACCGTGGTCGGGTAACAGCCGGGATTGCCGACCAGGGCGGTCTGCCTGACGGCCTGATCATAAACCTCACAAAGCCCGTAGACGGACACGTCGAAAAGCTCCCGGGCCGTGTGGGTCTGATACACGGCTTCGTAGGCGGCCACCTGGTCGAAACGAAAATCGGCAGACAGATCGATGACCTTTTTCCCCTCCCTGAGCAGCGCGGGCACGATATCCATGGGCAGCTTGTGGGGCAGGGCCGTAAAAACCACATCGGTCATGTCGCAGACTTTTTCGGCGATATAATCCTCACACACCAGGCTCGTCCGCCCTTTCATGGCCGGATAGACCTCCGAAAACGGCACGCCCGCATACTGGCGGGACGTAATCATGGTGATCTCGACCTCCGGATGCGCGCTCAGAATCCTGACCAGTTCCGCACCGGCGTATCCGGTGGCTCCGACAATCCCGACTCGTACCATAATTCAACTCCTAACCGAAAAATAACAGGGTTCGCACATCACGCTCATTGACGTCCGTCATGATGTGAAAAAAACTTCCGGTACATGTATCAGACCGCCCCGGTCTTGACAACAGAATTCAGGCTTTCGGATTGTGGCGCTTCGCATCATGGACCGGCGATCCATTCCCTTTCAGGGAAAAATCAACACCCTGGAATCGACTCGATAATATATTGATATTATATACTATATTTCAAATATTGTCCGAAATTAGTCCTGATAATTTATTTTGTGCATTGCAATATTTCCCCTTGACAAATATCCGGGACCCCACTATATTAGCTGGTAATGTTTTTGATGCTTCAGGCCCACGACGGCGGCTCAAACAATGACGACCCCTTGCTCATGGACATATTCGGTTATTCTCAGGTTCAATGACGTTACGTCATCGGACGACATTATAAGGAAAAACGAATTCAGCCCTCTGACGATCGTTGACAGGATCTGAAGCGGACCGTTTTTTATACATTCGAATCTTACGCTGCCAACCCATTAACCGTAATCTGCAAAGGAGGATCTTATGCAGGACATGATGAAAAACATGATGAACGACATGTGGAAAAACATGGACGCCTTCAAAGGCTTCGACATCACCAAAAAAATGGATTTCATGAAGGATTTCAACGCCGCCAAAATCGGTATGCAGGTGCTGGATTTCCAGAAAAGCACGTTCAACAACACCTACAACACCCTGCTGAAAATCCAGGAACAATCGGAAAAAATCGCCGACTCCCTGCTCAAGGACAACGCCGCCATTCCCGCTGAAAGCCGCAAGATCCTTGACGAATGGAAACTCGTTTTCAAAAAGGGCCAGACCGAACTGAAAAAATCCATCGATGAAAGCTTCTCCAAGGCCGAATCGTTTTTCTCAGAATCGACCCAGCCCGCAAAACCGGCAAAATAAATCGCCGTTCATACCGAGGCGTTCCCGACAGACCCGTCATAGCATATAGCCTAAAAGGTTATATGCTATGATTATTTATGCCAACAACCGATGGGGGTTCTCAATGGACAATGCATACATGAGCTTCTGGCAGAATGCGATCACGGAGATGTTCGACACCGGTGCTCAACTGAAACGAATAGACAAAATCATCGAGCAGAGCCTTTCCAGCATGGAAGACTTCTCAGCCATGATTCAACGGCTGGGGCCATGGAATTCACTGTTCAATCCCCTTGATCCGTCGCTGTTCGATTTCAGAGTGACCCGTGACGACTACCTGAAAACCTTAGGCCTGATTTCCATCGAAGAATACCGGTCCCTGGTCAAACAGTACGAGGACCTTAAAAAAGAAAGCCGGTCATCGGAAACGGACAAAAGCGATCACACCAAAAAAATCGCCGATCTGAACAAGGCCGTCGCCAATGAAAAGAAAAAACTGGCAACCCGGGACAAGGCTCTGGAAGACAGCAAGGCCAAGCTGGAAGACATGAAAAAACTGGCCGATTCTCTGAAGAACGATCTGGCCGGTGAAAAAAAACAGGCCCAGTCCCTTCAGGGAGAGCTCGACAAACTGAAGAAACAGCTTGAAACGCTGACCAAAGAAATCAGTGATAAAGATGCGTTGATCAAAAAAACGGAAAAAGCGAAAGCCTGACGGCATCGTAAAACGCATTTAGCGGTGCGCCCGTTTGACGCAAAAACGGCCACCGCTGCCTCCCCTCCCGCAAGATTTTTCACTCACGGACCCTTTGATCATCATTCCGATGCCGGCTCGCCCTGCCCCAGGCACTATCTCCTGTTTTAAAAAAAGGAAGTCTCGACATCCACCGACATTTCAGATAAGACTGATGCGGTTGAACCCTAAGGGGTTCCGGACCCATGATCAAAACACAGGCACGGACATATGACTCTTGACGATAAAAACGTCATCGTGGCCAACACACGCATGATGGCGTCCGATATTTTCAGAACCATGGGAAAAACCGGCGACGCGGTTCTGCTTTTGGTGAAGAACCTTTACCGGTACGGCGAAAGGCTGACCCGATCCATCGAAGATGAAAAAGGCATCACCGATAAAATCGCGTGCAAAAAGGGGTGCAGTCACTGCTGTTACGCCCAGGTTTCCCTGACCCCGCCGGAGGCCTTTCTCATTATCCAGTTCATCCGGGAACATTATTCACTCAGGAAAAAAGACCAGTTGGCCAAGCGCGTATCCCGAAATATCCGCATGACCAAAGACAAATCCCTGGATGAACGGATCGAGGTCTGGCATCAGACTCCCTGCATTTTTCTGGAAGAGGGCATCTGCGCCATCCATGATGTTCGGCCCTTTATCTGTCGGGCCTGGCATTCACTGAGCGCCGAGCAGTGCCTTTCGGCACTCCGGTCCGGCGACAAGGACGCGGAAATCGACAGCACCCCTTACCGCAACATCATTTACGGGGCCATCCGCCAGGGTCTTTCCGAATCGATGGCCGAGATCGGCTGCGAATCCGAACCGATGATCATCACCCACGCCGTCAAAGTCATTCTGAATCATCCGGCCCCCGAGGAAACCTGGCTTTCGGGAGAAACGCTATTCGGCGACTGACCGAAAAAGCGGTGTCCGCTCACCGTTTCTGATCTGAAAGGCCACTTTCGTCCAGTTGATATCCTGAAGGTTCTTCACGTAACGCAGAAAAAATCCGTTTTGCATCGCCTCTTTGCGCTGCTGCCGAAGATGGATCCCATGATAGGGCAACAATGAGGCCAGAGCCTTGTCCTTGAGTTTTTCATCGGGCGTCATCACATCGTTTCTCCGGGTGTAGAAGGGATCTTCACCGGGCGCGCAGGCCGTGTTGAACACATTGAAAAAACGGCAGGCAAGGGGGCGCATGGGATGGACGGCGCAGGACTCGTCGACCAGAAACGGACAGCCTCTGCCGGGGACATAGGATTCAAGCTGCCCAAGAACCGCATCTTTCCGATCCGGCCCGATCACGTCCGAAAGATACCAGAAAAGCCCCACCAGTTCGAGGGGATAAACCGGTATGGTCACATGGGTTTTGCAACAGGTGGAACACCCTTTGGCGCAGGCCAGACGACGTTTATGTTTCACGGTGTCGCGCCGGATCTGCTCATGAATCCCCGCATCGGCGATATAATACGCGTCCAGAAGCATGGGCAGCCAGGAAAAGGCCTGTTCCGCTTCGGGACAGCTCAACCGTTCGGGGGGCGGATACGCTGATTTTGCACTGTTTTTTCTGGCCATATCTCTCCAAGCATTCCAGGACAGGATGAAAAACCGATCTATATGCCAAACCCTGCGGGGGTGTCAATGCTTTTAGCCTGCTCAAGCAGGGCAATCGCATGTTCCACGGTCATGCGCCGGATGTCGATGAGCGGCACCGTGTGACAGGCCAAGGCCTGTCCGGCTTTTCTCCGGGTCTTTGTGCCTCTGTGAAAGCATTAAACCTTCGTCTCCGAAGGGGACGGTCTTTGTGATTTCTCACGGAGCCACAAAGTCACAAAGAGGGTGTCTTATGCTCTATCGGTGTATTTCCTGCCGGGACGGATGACCTGTTTAAGTCGACAGGATTGATCTGCGTCAATCCACTGAGATTCTCACGAAGGCCGTTTTTAGTTTTTCTTCAAGGATATGAAACATGCGATGATCAGGGCAATCGCATGGACTGTTCGTTCACGTGCATGTTCACGTTCACGAGCACGAGCACGGCAGGCCAAGACCTTCTCGACCGTTTCATCCCACGCCGGTTGAACCCTCTGACGGTTGCGTTCACCTGTTGCCGGCAACCATCGTGACCGTAAACGTGAACGGCATGATCCGTTCCGCAGGAAGAGACCCATGTGTTTTAAGACCATACATCCGATTGCCCTACCTGCTCAAGCAGGTCAATCGCATGCCTGTTTCCCTTTTATCGATACCGACAGCGAATGCTAAAACATGCCGACGGGGGATGCCGTTACCCCGACGGCGCCTTGCCGACAGGGGATCGACGGGGTTTGACCGAAGGTGCCGACCGAAAAATAAGGCCCTGATTTTTTATTAAATATTTATTGACAGCCCCACAGTGTTCTATGTATTATATATGAAAAAAGACCGGAACAAACAGCCTTTTCAGTCCATTGAATGGGGGCTTTTTTTCCCAGACTGCTCACGAATCTTCGCCGTTTCCGTTGTCGCTTCTGCTCCGCCTCTCCCACCCGGTGGATGAAACATAGACAGGTATTATTGGCAAGCCGGACAGGCTACCGCTGTTTTTCATCATTTCATGGAGGAACGTCATGTATCACGACAAACGACGATCATGTCCTCGCGACCCCTATCAGGCCCCCATCCTGATCTCTGACAGACTTGACGGGCGCTACGCAAACGCGCTTATGAAAAACCACAGCCAAAACGGCATGTATCTGGTCTGCCGGCAGCCTATGGGCTTTGATACGGGAATCTATGTGAACATGATCGAAACCGTCAACCCGGATATCTATCGGGGGTTCTACGGCCGCGTCAAATGGTGCCGGGAACTGAAACGGTACGATGATGATGAAGACCACTTCGGTATCGGGATCAACTTTATCATTCGAAGCCATAATTATTTCGGTGGAATCGGCACCATGATCGACTGCTGCTGCGACGTCTGCGGCGAGAGATTTCCCCTGGACAAATTGATCCGGACCGATGATTTCATGTTTCAATGCAGGGATTGTTACGAGGCCCTCAAGCACTATCCCGAGGGGAATCTGAAATCGAGCGTGACCAACTACCTGATGGGGAACATCCTTTGACGGCTTCGTAAAAAATCCGATCTCTGCGTTACGCGTCATCCCTCGTCACTGCGGCGTACCCTAAGTACGCCTCATTCCACGGGCTTCGCAAGCCTTGATCTCGAACAGTCTACGCAGCCGTTCAAACATTGACTTCTAAGCAAGTGCCAGGGATAGACTCAACATTGTCATACTGAATTTACAATATAATTATCTGGTTATGCACTTGGTTCCAGTGACTT
>NZ_BAAHXV010000052.1:0-24071 GCF_054657895.1 Desulfatiferula olefinivorans
CCCCCCCCCCCCCCCCCCCCCCCCCCCCCCCCCCCTTTTCGGGGAGAAAAAGAAAAAAAAAGAGGTGAAAAGGGGGGGGAAAACCCTCTCCCCACAAACGGCGTTTTTGGGGTGGGGGGTTGGGGGGGGGGGGGGGGGGGGGGGGCACGACGCGCCGTCCCCCTACACCCCCATCGCCCTCAGGTCCCGGGCCAGGTCGACCGGGTCAAACACCTTGCCTTTGCGCCATTTTCCGTTGAATTCCAGGGTAGGCACCACCCATTCCACGCCGCCGTTCACCTCGACGACCTTGTCGACCACCTCTTTGGGAGCCGTTTCGATATTGACCGAGGTAAAGGCGATGTTGTTTTCTTTGAGATAGCGTTCGGTGCGGATGCAGTGGGGGCACCAGAAGGCGGAATAGACTGTCAGCATGGGATTTCTCCTTCCAATCGGCGGTTGCAATTTCAACCGGACTGTGGCAGTTAATGGTGTGTCGACGGGATTATGTCGCGTTCATGAATCCGAATTCAACAAAAAAATCGAAGGTAGACGATGAAAAAAATCCTATGGATGGTGGTTGTGTTGATGATGGGGAGTGCCGGCGCCTACTCTCAGACCGTCCAATTCGGAATTCTCGCCAACGGTGACGTGGTGATGGGGCAGGGGGAATTCCAGTCCAAGCAGACCTTCGGCACCATTGCCGCCGGCGGGGCGCTGGCCTATGCCAACGGCGACTACACTATCGGCGAGGGCATGGTGGCACTGCGCAGCGACCGGCTGGTTCCCGGGCTTCGCTACGGCCTCGGCTTCAAGGGATATTTCGGCGAGGTGGATGATGAGCGCGGCGCAGACGACGGCACCTTTGCCGCCCTGGGGTTTCTGCTGGAGGTGAATTACGAACTGACCCAGGCCTTCAATCCCGTGGAAGTGCCGGTGGAAGCCTATGCGACGGCCTGCTATGCGCCGTCTTCCCTGGCCTTCGAAGATACCGACCAGTACCAGGAATACAAGGGCGGTTTTCGTTTCCATCTGCTCGAAAGCGCCTTTGTGTCCATCGAATGCCTGTACCGGAAATTCGATTTCCGGAATACGAGACGGGGCGAGTGGGACCGGGATGACACGATTGTCACGGCCGGTCTGACCCTGAGGCTCTGATCCGTCGTTTGCGGCGGGAGAGGGCGGTGTGTCCGGCTCTCCTCCCGCCTTTGCAGAATCCCTCCCGTCATCTTCCGCATCTCTCCAACGCGTATCTCCCAAAAAAAGAAGGAAAACATTCTTTACATTTTTGTGGGATTGTAATAAAAAGTCAGATTTACATGAATTTACGGAGAAATCGGCTGATGTCGGCCGGTTGTCATGTGATTCCGCTGCCCGATTCCCGGGCGGCTTGACATTTTTTTTGACCGGCTGGACGATCGGGTGGTTGGTGCCGGGAGAGGATGGGGCAAACGCCTTTTCCGGGCACGGGCCACGGCCCCGGTCACTGGGGAGTGATGCGGGGCGTAAACGATCAGCAGGCCATAATTTGACAAAAGGAGAGAATCAAATGGGGAAAGTCATGAAAACCGTTGACGGCAATACGGCTGCAGCCCATGTTGCCTACGCCATGAGTGATGTCGCCGCACTCTATCCGATCACACCGTCCACACCCATGGGGGAAATATCCGACCAGTGGGCCGCCGAAGGCCGCAAGAACATTTTCGGCCAGATTGTCAGCGTCAAGCAGATGCAGTCCGAAGCGGGGGCGGCCGGTGCGGTTCACGGCTCCCTGGCCGCCGGCGCGCTGACCACCACCTTCACCGCCTCCCAGGGGCTTCTTCTGATGATTCCCAACATGTACAAGATCTCCGGTGAACTGCTTCCCGGGGTTTTCCATGTGTCGGCCCGCGCCATCGCCGCCCATGCCCTGTCCATCTTTGGTGACCATCAGGACGTCATGGCCGTTCGTCAGACCGGGTTTGCCCTGCTCTGTTCGGGCAGCGTCCAGGAAGTCCACGACATGGCCCTGGTGGCCCATCTGGCCGCCATCGAAAGCCGGGTGCCCTTCCTTCATTTCTTCGACGGGTTCCGGACCTCCAGCGAAATCCAGAAAATTGAACTGGCCGATTACGACGCCATCAAATCCCTGGTGAACATGGATGCAATCGAGGAATTCCGCATGAACGCCATGAACCCCGAGCATCCTGAAATCCGCGGTACGGCCCAGAACCCGGACATTTATTTCCAGGGTCGGGAAGCCGCCAACATGTACCACGAGGAAGTGCCCCATATCGTCCTTGAAAGCATGGAAAAGGTCGCCAAGCTGACCGGTCGGGCGTACAAGCTGTTCGATTACGTCGGTCATCCCGAGGCTGACCGGGTGATTGTGGCCATGGGCTCCGGATGTGAAGCCATCGAAGAGACCTTGAACCGTCTGTACGCCGAAGGCGAGCGGGTGGGTCTGGTCAAGGTTCGTCTGTATCGGCCCTTTTATGCCGATGCCTTCCTCCACGTGCTTCCCGGCACCGTCAAACGCATCACCGTGCTTGACCGGACCAAGGAACCCGGCGCCATCGGCGATCCCCTGTACCTGGATGTCTGCACGACCTTCATGGAACACGGCAACGCCCCCCAGATTTTCTGCGGACGTTACGGTCTGGGCTCCAAGGAATTCACCCCGACCATGGTCAAGGCCGTGTTCGACAACATGAAAGTGCTGGTGCCGAAGAACCATTTCACCGTCGGGATCATCGATGACGTCACCCATACGTCCCTTCCCCTCGGTCCGTCCTACATCGCCGCTCCCAAGGGGACCGTGCGCTGTAAATTCTGGGGTCTGGGCTCAGACGGAACCGTCGGCGCCAACAAGACAGCCATCAAGATCATCGGCGACAACACCGATCTTTACGCCCAGGGCTACTTTGCCTACGATTCGAAGAAATCCGGCGGCATCACCGTGTCCCATCTGCGTTTCGGCGATCAGCCCATCAAGTCGACCTACCTGGTCAACCATCCGGATTTCGTGGCCTGTCACAAAGCCAATTATGTCCATTTGTACGACGTCACGGCCGGTCTCCGTGAAGGAGGCACCTTCCTTCTGAACTGTTCCTGGAACACCAAAGAGCTTGACAAGGAGCTTCCCGCCTCCATCAAACGGACTCTGTTTGAAAAGAAGATCAATTTCTACACCATCGATGCCGTGAAAATCGCCCAGTCCGTCGGACTCGGCGGGCGCATCAACATGATCATGCAGACCGCCTTTTTTAAACTGGCCAACGTGCTGCCGTTCGAGCAGGCCATTGACCTTCTCAAGAAGGACATCCATAAAACCTACGGCCTCAAGGGCGACAAAATCGTTCAGATGAACATCCAGGCCGTGGACAAGGCCATCGAAGGGCTTGTGTCCGTGACCATTCCCCAGAGCTGGAAAGACGCCGGCGATGAGGCGGCTGAAAAGAAACCCGTGCCCGAGTTCATCGAAAACGTTCTTCAGCCCATTCAGGCCCAGAAGGGTGATTCCCTGCCGGTGTCAAGCTTCCCTGCCGACGGCGTGTTCCCCGTTGAAACGTCACGGTACGAGAAACGCGGGGTGGCCATCGAGGTGCCCGAATGGATTCCTGAAAACTGTATTCAGTGCAACCAGTGCTCCTTTGTCTGCCCGCATGCCGCCATTCTTCCCGTCCTTCTCGACGAGCAGGAGATGAAAGACGCCCCGGAAACTTTTGTCATGCTGCCGGCCACCGGCAAGGAACTCAAGGGCACCTACAAGTTCCGCATCCAGGTGAACGCCCTGGACTGCCAGGGCTGTGGAAGCTGTGCGGATATCTGCCCGGCCAAGGTCCCGGCCCTGGTGATGAAGCCCATCGAGACTCAGCTTGGCGATCAGGTTCCCAATTACGACTTTTCCGCCGGCATCGATTTCAAAGACAAGGTCATGAGTCGGGATACGGTGAAAGGCAGCCAGTTCCAGCAGCCGCTGCTTGAGTTCTCCGGCGCCTGTGCAGGATGCGGCGAAACGCCCTATGTCAAGGTATTGACCCAGCTGTTCGGCGAGCGCATGACCATCGCAAACGCCACGGGATGCAGTTCCATCTGGGCCGGTTCCGCACCGTCCTTCCCCTACTGTACCAACAAGGACGGCTTTGGTCCCACCTGGGGCAACTCCCTGTTTGAAGATGCCGCCGAATTCGGTTACGGCATGGCCCTGGGCATGACCCAGAGACGGGCCCGTCTGGCCGACCTGATGACCCAGGCCCTCGATGCGGACATTCCGAAAAACTTCAAGGCCGTGATGAAAGAATGGCTTGAAAACAAAAACGATGCGGTCAAATCCAGGGAGCTTGGCGACCAGATCAAGATGCTGCTCATGGAACCTGTGACGCATCCCATTCTCGACGAAATCGATGCCATGAGCGATCTTCTGACCAAGAAATCCCACTGGATCTTCGGCGGTGACGGCTGGGCCTACGACATCGGCTTCGGCGGTCTGGACCACGTGATCGCCTCCGGCGAGGACGTGAACATCCTGGTGATGGATACGGAAGTGTACTCGAACACCGGCGGTCAGGCCTCCAAGGCCACCCCCACCGGCGCCATCGCCAAGTTCGCCGCCTCCGGCAAGAAGATCGGCAAAAAAGACCTGGGCCTCATCGCCATGTCCTACGGCCATGTCTATGTGGCCTCCGTGGCCATGGGCGCCAACAAGCAGCAGATGATGAAAGCCTTCCTCGAAGCGGAAAGCTACCCCGGACCGTCGGTCATTCTCTGCTACGCCCCCTGTATCAACCAGGGCATCCGCAAGGGCATGGGCAAGTCCCAGGAAGAGATGAAACTGGCCGTCAACGCCGGGTACTGGCCGCTGTATCGCTACAACCCGCTTTTGGCCGAAGAAGGCAAGAATCCCTTTGTTCTTGAATCCAAGACCCCGGATGGAACCCTCCAGGAATTCCTGTCCGGTGAAACCCGTTACGCGGCTCTGGAAAAGACCTTCCCCGAGGAATCGAAAAAACTCCGGGTCCAGATCGAAACGGAGCTCAAGAAGAAGTTCGACATGTATTCACGGCTTGCCCAGTAATTCACCGCCGTGTCCGAGTCATGTCCGGGCTGCGGCCATGACTCGGTAAGACAGGTTATATCCAAAGGTCACCTTTTCGCCATGGAAAGGTGACCTTTTGTATTCAAGATAATGCGTGGGGCCTTTGCCCCATGGGGTCACATCGTTAAAGGAGACGATCATGGATCTGGCAAACATCACCAGCGACGACGGCAAAGGGTTCAAGACGGCCTGCGACGGGTGCGGCGCCTGCTGTGTCGGCGGGGGCCCCATTCTCCGTCTTGCCGACGCCCATCTGATCCGGACCGGCAAAATCCCCTCGAAGGATCTTTACACCATCCGCAAAGGGGAGTTTTTGTTTGACAAGGACAAACTGGCCATGGTTCCGGTCGAAACCGATCTGATCAAGATCAAGGTGGTGGGGGACACCCTGGCCTGCCTGTATCTCAAGGAAGGCAACCGCTGCGGGATCTATATGACCCGGCCCTCGGAATGCCGGGCCTTCAAATGCTGGGACACCACGGAAATCGAAATGAAGTACGCCGAGGAGCCCCTGGAACGCAAGGACCTCCTTTGCGATGTGGAGGGCCTCTGGGACCTGATCGTCGATCACCAGGAACGCTGCTCCTATGCCCGGATGAAAACGCTGACCGACCGCCTGGCCCTTGACGGCGACAAGGAGGCCCTGGCCGCAATCAACGAGATGATCGCCTACGACAAAACCCTGCGCCAGACCCTGATCGACAAAGCCAAGGTCGATCCGGACATGCTCCCCTTCCTCCTCGGCCGCCCGTTCATCGAAACCATGGCCATGTTCAACCTGAAAATCGTGAACCGGAAAGGCCGCACCGTCCTCGAGCCGGTCTGACGCCTTTGGGCCGGTCCCCTCGTGCGCGACCGGCCGCGTTCCCCATTCGAAGCGCCGTGCCGGCACAAACAACCGTGGGTTGCCTGATCGATGGGCTATGGCTCGATCGGGCGTGCTGCTTTTTGGGTGTGGTTTTTTCAGAGGCGTTGGTTTATGATGGGGAAGCATTGTTCATAGCCGGATCATAGACGATTTCCCCAGCCGATTGACGATTCATTCTCCCAAGGGCGTTTTGCATCGGCAGATGCCGGACCGACAGGGTTTGAGGGCACGGGGCGTCCTGTGGTGATTGCCAAACCCCATCTCTACAAAACGGATATCATGTATGCCTAACCTGAGCCCTGCTCCCGTCATCGCAGCCCGATCCTGCCGTCTCATCGTCTGTTTGATCCTGCTCATGATTGCTTTTTTGTCCCCGTGGGCCTGTGCCGGTGATGCGAAAACCCTTGCTTTGTCCGACCGGGAAAAAAACTGGTTAAAGGAACACCCCGTCATTCGCCTGGCGCCTGACCCGGAATTCCAACCCATCGAGTTTTTTGATCAAAACGGGAATTACATGGGGATCGGAGCCGATTACGCACGGCTGATTGAGCAGAAAACCGGCCTTTCCTTTGATATTGTGCAATGCAAAAGCTGGAGTGAGGTCATCGAACGGATGAAGCGGCGGGAGGTGGATGTGCTGAATGCCGTGGTGAGGTCTCCCCAGCGAGAAACCTTCATGCTGTTTCCCCCGCCCTACCTGACGATACCGTCGGTGATCATCGTCAGAAAACAGGTCGATCGAACCATGACCCTCGCGATGCTCGAGGGCATGCATGTCGTGATGGTGGAGGGTTACGGGTACCTTGATCTGATTCGGAACACCTATCCCGGCATCGCCATTGAACCGGTTGCGGATCTGAAAACGGCGCTCCGAAAGGTTTCGTTTGGTATGGCGGACGCCTTTGTGGGAGACCTGGCCACGGCAAGTTTCTACATTGAATCTGAAAAAATAACCAATCTGAGGCTGGCCGGAGAGACCGAGCCGCCCAATGTGTCGGGATTTGCCGTGCGTTCGGACTGGCCGGAGCTCAGTGCCATTCTCGAAAAGGCGGTCGCTCTTATCACGGACGACGAACGTCAGGCCATACACAACAGATGGATTTTTCTTGCCGCCGAACCGGGTCTGAGCATGCGTGAATTCCGACGGGTCATGATCGTCAGTGTCGCCATTCTCCTGACCGTGATCATCGGTTTTCTAGTGTGGAACCGTACGCTCAAGCGGGCGGTCTACCTGAAAACCCAGGATCTGAGAAGGGAGGTCATAGAGCGCAGGCAGGCCGAAGAGGCTCTGGCTGAAAGCAAAGCCCATCTGAGCACCCTGTTGAAGACGATCCCGGACCTTGTCTGGCTCAAAGACCCCCATGGGGTCTATCTTGGGTGCAACACCCGTTTTGAGCGGTTTTTCGGCGCGAGGGAGGAAACTATTGTCGGCAAGACCGATTATGATTTCGTGGACAAGGAGCTGGCGGACTTTTTCAGGATGAATGATCTGGCCGCCATGGAGGCGGGTAAGCCGTGCATTAATGACGAAACGATCGTATTTGCCGATGACGGCCATAGCGAGGATCTCGAAACCATCAAAACGCCGGTTTATTCATCGTCGGGTGATTTGATCGGCGTGCTGGGCATCGCCAGGGACATCACCTTTCGCAAACGGTCGGAGAAGGAACGCTTGAGCCTCCGGGACCAGTTGGTCCAGGCCCAGAAAATGGAGTCCGTGGGTCGTCTTGCCGGAGGTGTGGCCCACGATTTCAACAATATGCTGAGCATCATCATGGGATACGGTGAAATGGTAATGGAGTCCATGGACCCATCCGATCCCAACCGCCTGTCCATGCAGGAACTTTTGTCTGCCGCACGGCGCTCGACGGACATTGTTCGGCAGCTTCTTGCCTATGCCCGGAAGCAAACCATCGAGCCGACGCTCCTTGATCTGAATGGCGTCATCGAAAACACGCTCAATATGCTTCGGCGATTGATCGGTGAGGGGATTTCGCTGAACTGGAAGCCGGGGGCCGGTCTGTGGTCCGTCAAAATGGATCCGTCCCAGATCGACCAGCTTCTGGCCAATCTCATCACAAACGCCAGGGATTCCATTGCGGATGTGGGTCATGTGGTCATTGAGACGTCCAATGTGTCATTGGGTGCCGATGAAACGCCCATCCATCCGGAAAGCAGACCGGGAGATTATGCGGTCATCGCCGTGAGCGATGACGGTGTCGGTATGGACAGACAGACCCTCGAGAATATTTTTGAGCCCTTTTATACCACAAAAGAGCTGGGCAAGGGGACCGGGTTGGGCTTGTCGACGATCTACGGCATCGTCACACAGAACGGCGGATTCATTACGGTTCACAGCGAACCGGGGCGGGGGAGCACCTTCAGAATTCATCTCCCCCGCTGTCTTGAAGACGATGCCGGAGCGGACGGCACACCCGTTCCAATCGGGCTTCCTACCGGGGATGAAACGGTGATGATCGTCGAAGATGAACCGGCCATTCTGAATTTGGGCGTCTCCATGCTCGAAGATCTTGGTTACACGGTCTTGTCGGCATTGACCACCGATGAGGCCATGCGTCTGGCAAACGAGTACACCGGGGATATCCATCTGTTGTTTACCGACGTGGTGATGCCTAAGATGAACGGTCGTGATTTGGCAAGGCTCATGCGAACCGTGCATCCCGGTCTTAAATGTCTGTATATGTCCGGATACACCGCCGACGTCATCGCCGACCACGGGGTGATCGAGGGAGGGGTTCACTTTATTCACAAACCTTTTTCAAAGCGGGCGCTGGCTGTCAAAATCAGGGAAACCCTGGCCGAACCTTAGTCGGCGGGTCATCATGTCAGGTCATGGCGCTGATTCGGTAGAAAATAGCGCATGCGGTGACGGCGGACGTGTTCCATGGCCGCGTCGGTCAGGTCCGCGTAAAGGAGACCCGCCTCGCCGGTGAGGTCCCGGGCCATGACAAGGCCCGAGGGATCCACGGCGAAGGCCAGCCCCGGGAAGACGAGTCCGCCGTCCGGGGCGCCGCACTGGTTGCAGACCAGGGTGAACACCCCGTTGTCGTAGGACCGGGCCGGGATGTGACGCATCCAGGACAAAAATTTGTCTTCGGAGCTGCCCCGGGGCGAGGCGTGGGGGATGAAGATCGCGTCCGCGCCCATCTCGGCCATACGGGTGGACAGAAAGGGGAAATGGGCGTCGTAGCAAAGCTGGATGCCGAACCGGAAGCCGGGAAGGTCAAACACCGGGATCTGATCTCCTGCTGTAAAGACCGCCTTTTCAGGCGGGGCGAGGTGGAGTTTTCGGTATTTACCAAGGGGTTTGTCGGGAATGAACACAAAATGACTGGCGTAGACCCTGCCGGCGGGGTCCCGTTCGGCCAGGCCGGCAAGAATCGTGATGGGGGTCTTATCGGCCATATCCTGAAGTGACGCAAGGGCGTCGTCGTCAGCATCGAGGGCCAGGGAGAGGATGCGTTCGTCCGAGCAGTAGCCTGTCAGGGCCAGTTCGGGAAAGCAGATCAGCGACGCGCCGCTGCTCGCGGCCTCGGCAATCTGTTCGGCCATGCGGTCCAGATTGGCGCGCGTCTGACCCAGGGAGGCTGAAAACACGCTGAGAGCCACACGCAAATTTTTCATGGGCGCCGCCTTTTTCCGCCTCAGAGTGTGAATTGGGCGCTGATCTTGAACATATGGCTGGCCGGGAGGTTCAGGATCCGGGCACCGGTTTTGAGCCGGATATCCTCAAGCGCCCGGTTGATTTCCTCCCGCGATGGGGCGATAAAGGTGAACCAGATGTTGTAGCGGTTGTCACGCACGTAGTTGTGGGTGACGCCCGGATAGGCGTTGACGCAGGCCGTGAAGGTGTCCATGACCTCATCGGGGACTTCGGCGGCGCAGAGGGTGCTGAAGAAACCCAGTTTTTCCGGGCGGAAGTTTCCGCCGATCCGGCGGATGATGCCCTTTTCCTTCAGGGTGCGAATGCGGGAGAGCACATCGGCCTCCGTCATGCCGAGTTCGTCGGCAATGGCGGCATAGGGCCTGCGGCAGATGGGAAACTCCGACTGAATGCGGTTGATGATCCGTTTATCGATGTCGTCGATGGGGTCCATCACGGTCTCCTTAAAGGATGCGGACCTGCACCGTGCGTGTCCGGGGCCCGTCAAATTCACAGAAAAAAACACTTTGCCAGGTGCCCAGAACCAGTCGGCCCCGTTCAACGGCAAGGGTCGCGGAGACACCCGTCAGAGAAGATTTTACATGGGCGTCCGAGTTGCCTTCACGGTGAAGGTAGGCGGGGTCCTTGGGAACCATCCGGGCCAGGGCGGCAAGGATGTCCGTCCTGACATCGGGGTCGGCGTTTTCGTTGATGGTCACCCCGGCGGTGGTGTGGGGCACGAACACGAGACACAGGCCGTCGTTGATCCCGGCTTCACGGAGTTTCTGTTCGACGGCCTCCGTGATGTCGATCATTTGATTGCGCGCGGTGGTGGTGACGGTGATCTGCATGGGCGTCTGTCACGATTGATGGTTTCGTAAGATGTCACGTTTTGGACGGCTTCGTAAAATGTTTGAGGTCAAGGCTTGCGAATCCCGAGGAATGAGGCGTACTTCGGGTACGCCGCAGTGACGAGGGATGAAGCGTAACGCAGAGATCGAACATTTTACGAAGCCGTCAAGATTAAAACGGCCCTGTAACGCGAATTACAGGGCCGTTTGAAACACATACTTCTAAAACCGGTGCGGATGCTTAATTATACGCAACCGGTCGGTTTGGGGAGGCCGGCCATTTTACAGGCGCCTTTGCCGGGTCCTGAGGGGAACAGTTCATAAATGTGTTTGAGTTTGAAACCGGTCAGTTTGGAAAGAACGCGTACCATGGGAGCGATACCGTTTTTCTTGTAGTAGTCCTGAAGAACATCGATAACCATCTTGTGTTCGTCATTCAGCTCGGAAATACCTTCTTCTTTTTTTACGATTTCGATCCATTCGGGTTTGAATGAGTTAAAATCGAGCAGGAAACCGTCTTCGTCGACTTCAAAAGATACACCATTGTATTCTACTGTTTCAGCCATCTTACAAAACCTCCTGTTAAATTTATATAATTTGTAAGGCTTATCCCTAAAATTCCAATTTTACGGAATGATCACGTTATATGAATATCATTTTATTGTCAACCCGAATGAACAAAAAGGGCATCAGGTATCTTCTTCCGGCATGTATTTCAGCTGGGCCAGCGTGAACACGGGGCCGTCCTTGCAGATCAGCTCCTTGCCGATGTTGCAGCGTCCGCAGATGCCGATGCCGCATTTCATCCGGTTTTCCAGCGACATGATGATGTGATCATGGCGATAGCCCAGTTTGTCGAGCACCGGTTTGGTGAACTTGAGCATCATGGGAGGCCCGCACATGATGGCATAGGTGTCGTCGTCGGCCTGGGGCGCCTGGGTTTCCGTGATGGTGGGGACGAAACCGGTGTGGTATTTCCAGCTCGGATCGTCCGTGGCATCCACGGTGATGTGCATGTTGATGTCGTCACGCTGTTCCCAGGCGGTCAGCTCGTCCTTGTACAAAATCATGCCGGGGTTCCGGGCGCCGTAGATAACGTCGATTTTGCCGTATTTGGACCGGTTGGCCGGATCGAGCAGCCAGACGATGGTCGAACGCAGGGTGGTGAAGGCGAACCCGGCGCCGATGATGACGATGTTTTTGCCTTCGAGTTCGGACAGGGGGTAGCAGTTGCCCAAGGGACCGCGTACACCCATGATGTCGCCGACCTTCATGTTGTGAAGATGGTTGGTCACCAGACCCGTCCGGAACACGGTGAAGGTCACAAAGCCTTTTTCCGTGGGGGACGAGGCGATCCCGATGGGAATCTCGCCCTTGCCGGGAATGGACAGTTCGGCGAACTGACCGGCCTTGTAAGCGAATTTTTCTTCATCGCCTTCGTTGAGGAAGACGAATTTGAACGTTCTGAGAGATTTATCCTCCGTCGCAACGTCGATACTGTCGATGCGAACCGGATATGCCTTGTATGGATTTTGCACAGTACTCCTCCTTTTGTTCGCGTCAGCTCGCAGCCACGTAATCGTTCATTTTCTTGCTGACGGTGCGAATGTCGATGTTGACCGGACATTGTTGCACGCAGCGACCGCAACCCACACACATGATGCCTTTCTGGTATTTGTCCACAAAGTACTTGAGCTTGTGCATAAAGCGCTGACGAACCCGCTGATGCTTGTGCTCACGGGGGTTGTGTCCTGATCCGTGCATGGTGAACAGCGGGGTCATGCAGCTGTCCCAGTTGCGCATGCGAACGCCTTCAAGCCCTTTGTTTTCATCCTGGATGTCAAAGCACCAGCAGGTGGGGCAGGCGTAGGTACAGGTGCAGCAGTTGATGCAGGAAAAGGCCACTTCCTTCCAGAAGGGCGCATCGTACAGATCCATGATCACTTTTTCCGACAGCTTGTCGGTTTCGATGGTCGCGGTGATTTTGGCTTCGGCGGCCGCTTTCTTGGCGGCAACGGCGCTGTCGTCACCGGCGTCTTTGAATCCGGCGGCGTCCAGAAGTTTTTCCCCTTTTTCGGTCAGGGCCTTGGCGATGTAAGAGGCGCCGTCATCGACCAGAAGAACGTCGAGCCCTTCCTCGTGGTAGGGGCCGCAGTCGGTGCTGGTGCAGAAGCAGGTGGCGCAGGGATTGTCACAGGCCAGACCCACGAAGGTGGTGGCCTCATAGGCGTCCATCCAGTAGGGATCACGGTATTCCTTGGTGTCGAAGTTCATTCGGACCAGGGCGACGGCTTTGGCATCGCAGGGCCGCATGCCCAGCACGGCACGGGGAGAATAGTCTTTCTTCACATCGTTGAGGATGTGGTGCCCCTCTTTGGTCTCATCGAGGCTGTAGGTGAACATGGCTTCCGACGGGGGAAACACAACGGATTTGGGGGACATTTTGGTGTTCCCGTAATTCAGATCAGGCAGCTCCCCTTTGGCGAGCTCCTTGAAATTATGGGAATCGTCTTCCTTGACAGGACCGAACAAACGGTAGGAACCTGAGAGAGTCTCGACACCGCCGGCCCATTTTTCTTTGTCTATTTTTATGACCTTCATAATATTAGCCCTTATAGATAATGGTTCATTCGTAATCAGATCCGGCAGCCTTACTTGATAAAGTCCTGGGGATCATCGACTTTGAATGTATCAAGCGGTGGACGTTCGTCGAGCGTCAGCCCGGCCTCCCAGCCGTAGAGTTCCTGACAGTCCTTCTCCAGCTTTTTGGTCAGCTGGCGGACCTTGATGTTCTGGGGACAGGCGGCTTCGCATGATCCGCAGTCCGTGCAGCGACCGGCGCAGTGGAAGGCCCGGAGCAGGTGGTAGGTCCGGACATCCATGGGATCATAGGCCTTGCCCACCCACTGGGGTTTCGACTCGTCGACGAAACAGGTGGGGCAGTAGCACAGCGGACAGGCGTTCCGGCAGGCGTAGCAGCGGGTGCACGTTGAGTAAAGATCGTCGAAGAAGGCCCATTTTTCATCGGGGTTCATCGCTTCGACCTTCTTCACGTCGGCGTATTTGTCCACGTTTTTCTGTTCTTCCACGAGATCGCCGACCAGTTCATCGTAGATCACCGGGTTCCGGTGGGTACAGGTCGCGCAGTTGTCCTGAAGTTCGCCGGTGTTCTTGTCGTTCATCCCCTTGCAGGGCACGCCGATGATGACCAGCTGGTCGCGTTTGATCTTGTTTTCGATGATATGGGTGACGATGTTCCGACTGTCGCAGCCCTTGGCCACGATGGCCAGTTTTTCCTTGCGGTTGGTCAGGTAGTTGCAAAGATTGATGCGGCAGTTGGCGTCCCACACCAGATCCTTGACATCGTCCGTCTTGGTGATCATGCACGGCTCGTTCATCATGGGAATGGTCCCTTTGCGGAAACCGATGACAGCGTCGACGGTACCATCCTTCAGGAGCCGTTCAGATATGTCTTTGATTTTAGTGATGTATGCGTCCATAGTTATGATACCTTAACTGTTTTCTTGATGAATTTTTCATTGGGACCCAGGGCCTTGACCGATTCGGTGACGTCTTTGACCACGTCAACGAACTTGGTGGCTTCCGCGGATGAAATCCAGGAGAACTGAAGGCGGCCAGGCTCCACACCCATATGTTCCATGAGGTTTTTGAGCAGCGTGAACTTCCGACGAGCATAGTAATTACCTTCCAGGTAATGGCAGTCTCCGGGATGTCAGCCGGAGACCCAGACGGCGTCGGCGCCTTCGCGCAATGCCACCAGGAAGAATTTGGGGCTCATGCGTCCCGTACAGGGGATACGCACCACCCGAACATTGGGGGGGTACTGGGCGCGGCCGACGCCGGCAAGATCCGCTGCGCCGTAACTGCACCAGTTGCAGAGAAAACTGACTATTTTCGGTTCAAAATCAGTCATGGTATTTGATCTCCTTCATATAAAATGTATCGTCCGCCGCCCGGCTCCGGGTGACGGACGATGTGTCTCGGGTTAAACCGCCTCGTTCAGGGTCATCAGCTGGGCGAAAATCTGATCCGTATCGAATCCCCGGTGGTTGATGGCGCCGGAGCGGCATGAACCCACGCAGAGGCCGCAGCCTTTGCACAAAACGGGGTTGATTCGGGCCTTGCCCGCATCCCGGCCGCTGTCAATAAACGAGGGAGCGGAGTAGGGGCAGACAGACACACAGACGCCGCAGGAACTGCACAGGGCCGTGTTCACACTGGCGACCTGGCCGCTGGTGTGAATGGTTTCACGGGCCAGGAGGGTGATGGCGCGGGACGCCGCCGCCTTGGCCTGTGAAATGGCTTCGTCAATGGGTTTCGGATAGTGGGCCATGCCGCAGAGGAACACGCCGTCGGTGGCGAATTCGGACGGTCCGAGCTTGGCGTGGCGTTCCACGAAGAACCCGTTGTCGTTCATGGGCAGTTTGAAGAACTGGGCGATTTTTTCATCCCGGTAGGGCAGGATGGCGGTGGCCAGGGTGACCAGGTCCGCTTCGATCACCAGGGGCCGGTGAAGCACGTGGTCCCGGGTCTTGATGGTGATCGTGCCGCCGTCGATGCTCAGCTGGGGCAGGGTGTCCACGGTATGGCGGATGAAAATCACGCCCATGTCCCGGGCCTGGCGGTACAGGTATTCGCGTTCGCCGTAGGTCCGGATGTCGCGGTACAGCACGTAGACGTTGGTCGCCGGATTGCGCTTCTTGAGTTCGATGGCGTTTTCCACGGAATGGGTGCAGCACAGGCGTGAACAGTAGGGCCGTTCGCTGTTTCTGGAGCCCACACACTGGATGAACACCGCGGACATGACGCCTTCGATCGACGGATCGTTGTCCATGAACTTCTTGTCCAGTTCCTGGCTGGTGAGAATCCGGGGATCCTTGCCGTAGGAGTATTCCGTCGGCTGGTACGGATAGGCGCCGGTGGCCATGACGGCCACGCCGTGTTTGAGTACGGTGTCGTTGCCGTTGGTCCGAAGGGTGGATTCGAAGTTGCCCACGAAGCCCTGAACCTCTTCGAGGGTGGTGTTCAGGTGAACCGTGATGTTCGCATCGGCGTTGACCTCGCCGATCAGTTCGGCCAGTTTCTCGGGAATGCTTTCGCCCTTGGCGGTACGGAACAGATTGTTGGCCTGGCCGCCGAGCACGTCGCTGCGTTCAACGATATGGGCCTTGTAGCCCTGCTTGGAGAGGCTGCGGGCCGTGGACATACCGGAGATACCGCCGCCGAGAACCATGGCGGTCTGATCGACCTGGAGTTCGGCTTCTTCGAGGGGCTGGAACAGGGCCACCTTGGCCACGGACATGCGGATGGTGTCCTTGGCCTTTTCCGTGGCCAGGTCCGGCATGTCCTTGTGAACCCAGGAGTTGTGGTTCCGGATGTTGGCCATTTCGAACAGGTATTTGTTCAGACCGGCGGCCAGCAGGGTTTCCTGGAACAGGCCTTCGTGGGTCTTGGGCGTACAGGCGGCAACCACCACCCGGTTCAGACCCTTTTCCTTGATGATCTCGGAAATCTTGTCCTGGGTGTCCTGGGAACAGGAGAACAGGTTGTTGGCAACGAATTCCACGTAGGGCAGGGTCTTGGCGTATTCAGACACGGCTTCGACGTTGACGGTGCCGGCGATGTTGGTTCCGCAGCTGCACACGAACACGCCGATTTTGGGACGGTCGCCCCGGACGTTGGTTTCAACGATTTCCTCGGCGGTCTTGGTCAGGGTGTTCCGGGCGGAAGCCAGGGCTTCACCGGCGGCTGCCGCAGCGGCGCTGGCGTCGACGATGGATTCGGGAATGTCCTTGGGACCCTGGAAGGCGCCGCAGACATAGATGCCCTTGCGGGACGTGCTCACCGGCTCGAAGGAGGTGGTGGCGGCGAAGTTGCTTCGGGTCAGGTCGATGTCCAGTTTCTTGGCCAGTTCGATCATTTCCGGCGGCGTTTCAAGGCCGATGGACAGAACGATCATGTCGAAGATTTCCGTATCGATCTGGCCGGTCTCCGTGACGTAACGCACTTCGAGGCTGTCCGAATCGGGCACCGGATTGATGGTGTGGATCCGGCTCTTGACGAAGCGGATGCCTTTTTTCTTGGCGTTGTCGTAGTAGGCTTCGAAGTCCTTGCCCGGCGTACGCATATCCATGTAGAAAATGGCGCAGTCCAGATCGTCCCCGTTGTGCTCCTTGGCCATCAGGGCTTCCTTGGTGGCGTACATGCAGCAGACCGATGAACAGTGACCGTTGTCGCACTTGTTCATGTCCCTGGAGCCGATACACTGGAACCAGGCGATCTTCTTGGGTTCTTCATGGTCCTTGGACTGTTTGATCAGGTGTCCCTTGGTGGGGCCGGAGGCCGAGAGAATACGCTCGAATTCCAGGGCCGTGACCACGTTGGGGAACTTGCTGTACTGATAGGTGTCGAAGACCGAAGGATCAAAGGGTTTGAAGCCTGTGGCGAAGACGACGGAGCCCACGTTGAGGGTCACCATCTGTTCTTTCTGGTCGTACTCGATGGCGCCGGTGGGGCACACCTTTTCACAGTTACCGCATTTGTCCTTGGTCAGTTTGATGCACTGGGTGGGGTCGATGCCGTATTTCAGCGGAACGGCCTGATCGTACTCCACATAGATGGCTTTGCGTTTGACAAGATTTGCGTTGTAGGGGTCTGTGACCTTCTTGGGGCATTTTTCGGCGCAGAGACCGCAGGCGATACATTTGTCAACGTTGACGTATCGGGGTCTCTGTCTGAGTTCAACCTCAAAATTACCTGCCTCGCCCTTGATGTCAATGACGTCACTCAGTGTTTTTAGCTCAATGTTCAGATGCCGGCCGACCTCGACCAGTTTGGGTGAGATAATTCACATCGCGCAGTCATTGGTGGGGAAGGTTTTGTCCAGTTGTGACATGACACCGCCGATAGACGGGCCTTTTTCGACCAGGTACACGTAGTAGCCTGAATCGGCGAGGTCCAGGGCGGTCTGCATACCGGCGATACCGCCACCCACGACCATTACGGATCCGATTACATCCTTAGACATGGCTTCTTTCTCCTGTTAAATAATAATGCAGCGACCTGACCAGGACGATCATGGCCGGCTCTGCAATGTTACAATACTATACCAAAACAATGAACCTTGTTGATCGCATAAATATCAATACTATCATTAGGTTACAAAAAATATCAGGCTATTTCACCATCTTAAAGGTAAAATGAGCAAATATACCTACTACCGTTAATGCCAAGGCTTGTCAATAGAATTGTATCCTCTTAAATAGTATGATTTTCGCTGCGGATATGCTAAAGCAGGGCCAGGAAAACCGCGTCGCAGCGGGCGCCCCGGAACCTGAACGAGGGACGGATATCGGATGGACAAACCCAACATCATCGTGGTCTGCGGACCCACCGGCATCGGCAAGACCGCCGCGGCCATCGGCCTGTGCAAGGCCCTGGGCGGCCGCATCATCAATGCGGATTCCATGCAGATTTACCGTTTTATGGATATCGGTACGGCCAAGCCCACGGCCGACGAGCGTGCCCAGGTCCCCCATGATCTTGTGGATATCGTCAATCCCGACGAGCCCTATGACGCCGCCCGCTTCGCCGGGGATGCCGACGCCTGCATTCGTGCGCTTTGGGCCGCGGGGATCGTTCCGGTGGTGGCCGGGGGGACGGGGCTGTACATCAAGGCCCTGGTGGGCGGATTGTTCCGGGCCCGTCCGGCCGATCCGGCCGTGCTGGCCCGCCTGGAAAAGGCCTGCCGGGAGCAGGGGGCCGGGATGCTTCACGACCGGCTTAAAACACTGGATCCCGAGGCCGCCTGTCGCATCCACCCCAACGACGCCTTCCGCATTATCAGGGCCCTTGAAATTTTCGAAACCACCGGGCGGCCCATCTCGGACTATCAGGCGGCCCACGGGTTCGCCGACCGGCCCTACCGGGTTCTCACCCTCGGACTTGCCATGGACCGGGAGCGTTTGTATGAACGGATCAACCGCCGGGTGGACCTGATGATCGAGGCGGGCTTCGTCGACGAGGTGAAAGGCCTTCTGGCCCGGGGGTATTCGCCGACGCTCAAGTCCATGGGCTCTCTGGGCTACCGTCATATCATCGCCTGGCTTGGGGGCCGTGAAACCTGGGACGAAACCCTGCGCCTGCTCAAGCGGGACACCCGGCGTTACGCCAAACGCCAGATGACCTGGTTTCGGGCCGATCCTGCCGTCGAATGGTTCGATCCGGGTGATCCGGACGCCATGATCCGCCGGTGCCGCACCTTTCTGGGGCGCTCCTGAAGGCGAAGACATCGGTCGTCAACTATGAATTGACAACCGGGGGCCGCGCCGTGTAGGTTGGGTGTCATTTCTAACAGTCATGTTTAATTTAGGTGTGCCATGAAATTCATGCCGTTACGTTTTATTCCGGTGTTTCTTGCGATCTGCCTGACGGTGTCCTGTGGGCTCAAAACGATGGTGGGGCCCAAGGGGGTCGATGAGGGAGACCGGTCGTTCGCACGGGCTGAAAAACGTTTTGAACAGGGCGATTTCGACCGGGCCCTTTCCGCCTATACGGCGTTTATCACCGATTATCCGAATCAGGACATGGTCCCGGCGGCCCTGTTGAAGATCGGCGCCATCCATGCCTCCCGGGGCGAATACGACAAGGCCCGCACGGCCTACGACCGTCTGGTCAACACCCATGGAGACAGCCCCTATGCCTCCGACGGCATGGTCGAGATCCTGGTCACCTACTACCAGGAGGGCCGCTATGACGAGGTCCTCGTCCGCAGCGGGGACATTCCGGAGAACAGGACGCCCGGCGATTACCTGATCCGCAAATACGCCGTGATGGGCGATGCCCTTCTGGCTCTGTCCCGGCCCGCCCAGGCGGTGGATGCCTTTCTCGAAGCCTACCGCCGCAGTGACCCGCCTGAAAACCTGCGTCTGATCGATCGCATGAAAAAAGCCCTGGCCCTTCTGTCCGAAAGCGAATTGGCCGCGCTCATCGACCGGACCGTCCATGAACCGATTCGGGGCTACATGGCGTTTCAGCAGTGCCGGAATGTTCTTTCAGGCGGAAACAGGGACGAGGCCCTGGATGCCCTGACCCGATTTCTTCTGGACTATCCCCGGCATCCGGAGGCTGTGGAAGCCGAGCGCATCAAATCGGAGCTGACCAGTTCGGCCTACCGGATTAACCGGGTGGGCTGCCTGATGCCGACCAGCGGCCGGTACGAATCTTACGGCCTGCGGGCCCAGAGGGGCTTTGACCTGGCCTACAACCGTCTGATGACCGAATTTCCGGACCTGGATCTGAGTGTGGTGTACCGCGACACGGAATCCGATCCCGAACGGACGCGCCAGGCCGTGCGGGAACTGGCCGATCTGGGGGTCTGCGCCATCGTCGGTCCCGTGGGAACGGCGGAGGAGGCGGCTGAAGAGGCTCAGATGCGGGGCATTCCCGTCATGACCCTGTCGGGCAAGGAGGATATCGCCGAGACGGGAGACTTTGTGTTCAGAAATTTTCTCACCCGGGAGATGCAGGTGAAATCCGTGGTGGCCTATGCCTTCGAGGTTCTGGGGCTCAACAATTTCGCCATACTCTATCCGGAAGAACAGTACGGCATCGATCTGATGAACCTGTTCTGGGACGCGGTGGACGTCTATGAGGGCGAGATTGTGGGGGTCGAGTCCTATGGCCTGGACACGACGGATTTCGCCGTGCCGATCCGGAAGCTGATCGGCATGTATTATCCCCTCCCCGTGGAACCTCAGGTCGCGGCCGACGGCACCGTGTCGGCGAGTACGACCCATCCGTCGAGCGTCGAACCTCAGACGCCGGTGGTGGATTTCGACGCCCTGTTCATTCCGGACGCCAGCGCCAAGGTGGGGCTGATCCTTCCCCAGCTGTCCTTTCATGATGCAGGGGACGTCTACCTTTTGGGCACCAACCTCTGGCATACGGATGAGCTGATTCAGATGGCCGGGGGGCATGCCCAGGGCACCGTGATCCCCGACGGGTTCTTTGCGGGCAGCGACAAACCCCGGGTCCGGCGCTTTGTCCGTGAGTTTCGGGACACCTTTGGTGAAACGCCCGGTTTCATCGATGCCATCGGTTACGATTCGGCCATGATGATCTTTCAGGTGATTCTGGAGCGCCCCCTGTCCTACGGCGTCTTCAGGGACCGGCTGCTGGCTCTGAGGGAATTCGACGGTGTGACGGGCATGACCTCGGTCAACGAACGCGGCGATGTCTGGAAAGAGCTTTACCTGCTCAACGTGGCGGGCAACCGGTTTCGCGAACTTCCCCAATGATTTCCGTCGTCCCGGGAATGTCGGCCGGGGCATGCCGGCGCCATGATCCCACGGGCGTCCGGGCGGGGCGGAGGCTCTTTTGGCCAAAGAAAAAATCTTTACACCCCGGCCGGTCTTGGTATAGTTGTCGGGTTACGACCCTTTCGTCAGGGTCGGAGGAAAGGGGCCGGATGCCCTGGGGACTCGCTCCCCGGCCTTCGGTGAAGGATCATTTCAACAGGAAAGAAAGCCATGCATAAACTACTGACCGATCACACCGGTGAACGCGTGCTGATGCTCGGGAACGAGGCCATTGCCAGGGGGGCAATCGAAGCGGGCCTCGCCTTTGCCGCGTCCTATCCGGGCACCCCCTCGTCGGAAATCTCGCTGAACTTTTTTCAGATTTCCCAGGAATCGGACCTTTATTTCGAATACAGCATCAACGAAAAAGTGTCTCTGGAAGCCGCCGCCGCCGCCGCCAACTGCGGCGTCCGAAGCATGTGCGTGATGAAGCACGTGGGCGTGAACGTGGCCGCCGATGCGCTGATGACCCTGGCCTACGTGGGGGTCAAGGCGGGCATGGTGATCCTCACCGCCGACGACCCCTTCATGTTCTCCAGCCAGAACGAGCAGGACAACCGCTACTACGGCAAGCTCTCCGGCCTGCCGATTTTGGAGCCGTCCTCGGTCCAGGAAGCCAAGGAGATGATCAAATACGCCTTTGATCTGTCCGAAGATCTTCAGGAACCGGTGATTTTCAGGACCACCACCCGGATCAACCATTCCACCGCCGTGGTGGAGCTGGGGGATCTGGTCACGCCGGTGACCCGGGGGGAATTCGTCAAGGATCCCTTCAGCTATGTGACGGTCCCGGCCGTGTCCCGGAACCTGCATGTGACCCTGCTTGAAAATTACGAGATGGCCCGGGGCATCGCCAACGACTGCAGGTGGAACATCGTCGAGGGCACAGGCCCCCTGGGCGTGGTCTGCAACGGCGTCAGCTATGCCTATGCCAAAGACGCCGTGGCCGAACTTTCCGCCGCCGATCGCGTCCGCATCCTCCGGGTGGGTTTTTCCCATCCGATCCCCGATCGCCTGGTCAAGGACTTTCTTTCCGGCTGCGACCGGGTGCTGGTCATCGAGGAGGGCGAACCCTACCTCGAAGAGGCCGTCAAGGCCTGCGCCCAGGAAGCCGGTCTGACCCTGCCCGTCCGGGGCAAGGGCGAGGGCCTGTTCTCACGCCTCTACGAGTTCGATCCCCTGATGGTCAAGACCGTGATGGCCTCGTATTTTGACCTGCCGTTTTCTGCTCCCCCGGCCCTCGATCTTTCCGATGTGCCCGAGATTCCGGGACGGCCGCCCACACTGTGCGCCGGTTGCTCCCACCGGGCCGTGTTCTACGCCGTCAAGCAGGCCACCCGCGGCATGGACGTGATCCATCCCTCGGATATCGGCTGCTACACCCTGGGCTTTCTGCCGCCCCTCGCCATGGGAGACTTTGTCGTCTGCATGGGCGCCTCCACCAGCACACCGGCCGGATTCTCCATCGCCACGGGCAAGAAGGTGCTGTCGTTCATCGGGGACTCGACCTTTTTCCATTCGGGCATTTCCGGCCTGATCAATGCGGTGTTCAACAACCACGACATGACACTGATCATTCTGGACAACCGCATCACCGCCATGACCGGCCATCAGCCCAATCCCGGGGTGGACATGACCGAAATGAACATGAGCGGCTACAATACGGTGGACATCGAATCCGTGGTCCGCGGTCTGGGCGTGAAGCATGTGTCGGTGATCCGGCCCTACAATCTGTCCAAAAGCACCGAGGCCATCAAGGAGGCCCTTGCTTTCAAAGGGGTATCGGTGATCATCGCCAAGGAAAAATGTGTGCTGTACGCCAAGAGCCTCAAGCAGCTCAGGGGCAAGGCCTTTGAAATCAACCAGGACAAGTGCAAGAACCATCGGGACTGCATCACGACCATCGCCTGTCCGGCCTTTTACCTGGACGGGGATCGCGTGAAAATCAATGCGGACATGTGCACCGGCTGTTCGGTCTGCGCCCAGATCTGTCCGGAAAAGGCGATCCGGCCGGTGAAGGTTTCCTGACATTTATCGCAAACTACGGATGAGACTCTTATGAATACGACAAAACTGATCATTGTGGCCGTGGGCGGACAGGGCAACCTTCTGGCCTCACGGGTTCTGGGCGAAGCGGCCCTTCTCTCCGGCGTTCCGGTCCGCATGAGCGAAATCCACGGCATGGCCCAGCGGGGCGGTGTGGTGGAATCGGCGCTGGTGTTCGGGGATGCGGAAAGTACAATCATTTCAGACGGCCAGGCCGATGTGTTCGTCAGTTTCGAACCGTCGGAGGCCCTGCGGGCCCTCAAAAAATGCCGGGCCGAAACGGTATGCATCACCAACCTCGCGCCCCTGCCGCCGTTCACCGTGGCCATCGGGCGCGGAATCTATCCAAATCTTGACGACGTGACCCGGCTGATCCGGGAAAAAACCGCCCGCCTGATCGCCTTCGACGCCGTGGCCCTGGCCACCGAGGCCGGCTCTGTCATGGCCGTGAACATGGTGCTTTTGGGGGCCCTGGCCCAGACCGGGGTTTTGCCCCTGTCGGCGGACAACATCAAGACCGCCATTCGAAATCACACCAAGGCATCCTTCGTGGACATCAACCTCAAGGCCTTCGACCTGGGCTTTGACGCGGCGTCCCGTACCGCCTGATTTCATCGGGGGGCCGGAGCCTCGCTCCGGCCCCCCGATTCCTTTCCCACCGGCAATCCCGACTCTGAGCCTGGCGACCGTCCGTCTTTAAATATGGTCATCCGCCCGCCCGCGCGATGCGAATCATGTTTGACGGCTTCGTAAAACGTCCGATTTAGCGATAAAGCTTCACTTCGTGTCTGCGTTGCGCTTGATCCCTCGTCACTGCGGCGTACCCGAAGTACGCCTTATTCCTAACGGATTCGCGACGCCTTGAACTCGAACGTTTTTCTTTGCCGTCATGTGATGAACTCGTGAAAAGCTTGGCAGGCCTCGAATGGCCACATATCCGAAAGGAAGTGTGTTAAATCGCTTTGTTGCAACAAGCTGCCGGGGTATTGGGACCAAGGCAACTGCAGGCAGCATTCGTTCACGTGTATGTTCACGTTCACGAGCACGTGCACGGTAGGCCGAGACTGTTCGACCGCCATCGTGAACGTGCGCGTGCTTGTGACCGTAAACGTGAACGGCATGAATCCGTCACGCAGGAGAGGCCCATGTGTTTTATAGACCATTCATGCGATTGGGTAGGTATTGGGCCGTCTTTGAAAAAACGTAG
>NZ_BAAHXV010000053.1:0-23212 GCF_054657895.1 Desulfatiferula olefinivorans
CCCCGAGCGGGGGGGATGTGCGGAGGGGGTGGGGGGGGGGAAGGGGAGGTGGGAGTAAAGGTCGTTCGCTAAGGATTGGGGGGGGCGTGTGGTGTTTTGCCCATCCGGGGGGGGGGGGGGGGGGGGGGGGGAAAAGCGCAGCGTGCCCATCACCGGTATAACAAGAATTTTTAAAGATAATGGCATTGAATTACGAATATCTCATGAATTTATCTCTGGGCTACCGGACAAAACCGAAAAAAGATGGATTATGATAGTAGAACCGAGGCCCTTTGTCAACGCATATGACAGTCTCATCCAGACCGTCAGCGTTCGATGCGGAACTGGCTGACCATCCGGCTGAGCTTTTGCGTTTCCGTTTCCAGAATGTGCGCCGACTCCGCCGATTCCCGGGCGATGACGGTGTTCAGCCGGGTCACCTGATCGATCTGGTCCACCGCCTTGATGATCTCGTCCAGTCCCCGGGCCTGTGCCTGACTTCCTGCAGAAATGTCATCGGTCATCCGGCTGATGACGGCTCCGCCGCTGACCGCTTCGGCCAGCCGGCCGTCGATCTCCCGTGAAATCTCTTCACCCCTTCGGGCGTTTTCCACGGATTCCCGGATCAGGCCTTCGGTGCGGCGGGCCGCGTCCGTGGAGCGTGCGGCGAACCGCCGGATTTCCTCGGTCATGATTTCGAACCGGTCTCCGGTGACGCTCACATGGGCCGCCGCCACCGAAGCGTTCAGCCCCAGATTGTGGGAAATTCTCGACACGCTGAGCAGTTCGTCGATGATGGCGCGAAATTCCTTGCCCAGGTCCGCCAGAGCGGCTTCACCTTCCTCACGCGACTGGTTCCTGAACGTTTCTCCGAAATCATCCAGGCGCCGGGCCGCCTCATTGGACCGCTTGGCCAGATTCCGGATCTCCAGGGCCACCACGTCGAAACCGGCGGCGGAAGACCGGATGACCGCGGCTTTTTCCGCAGCGCTGGACGCCAGGGCGTCGGTCTCCTTGGCGATGGCGTCGATTTCCTGGATGATGGCCGTGGTGTTTTCGGCGGCCGCCCGGATCTGGTCCATGGTCACCAGCATCCGTTCCATGGCTTTTTTGCCGGCGGTGATCGCCTCGACGGATTGCCGGGCCGTTTTTCTGGCGTTTTCCGTGTTTCGCGAGGTGACGCCGGAGCTTTCGGAAATCTGGGCCAGATTTTTCGACGCTTCGGAAACCTGGCGGTTCTGGTCGGCGGCCCCCTGCTCCACGCTCTGACTGCTCATGGCGATGCGGTTGCCCACCTCCGTCACGCTTTCCACCGATTCGGCCACCTGGGCGATGGCGGAATGAAGCGAATTGGCCGTGCCGTTGATCACCCGTTTGATCATGGCGTGCTCACCCTTGTAACGGCCTTTCATCCGGGCCCTCAGATCGTAGGCGGCCAGTTTCGACAGGACGTCTCCGGCTTCCTGAACCGGGTCGGTGACGGCGTCCAGGGTTCCGTTCACCCCGCGGATCAGGTCCTGCCAGATGCCGCTGAAATCCCAGTCGTTGCCCCGGGTCCTCAGCCTTCCTTCGTTGATTTTCTCGATCAGATTGTTCGTTTCGTTATGCAGTCCGTAGAGCGTTGCCAGAAGGGTGTTGAGGTTGAGCTTCAGGTCGTTGTACTCGCCTTTGTAATCGTCGATCAGAAAGGGGGGGATGGTGCCGTGGGAAATCTGGTCGATGGCGCTGGCCGCGAGCCGAAGAGGCGTCACCAGGGCGTCGAGCATACGGTTGACCAGGGTGATCAGCTGCCGGTCCTCGCCTTCGAAATCATCGGGGTTGCCCCGCTCGTCCAGCTCGCCGTTCACCATGGCTTCGGCCAGACGGAGGATTTCGTCGCTGGCGCCGGATTTCGGTTTATCGACGCGTTGCAGGGGAGTCTGTACGGTTTTCATAGCCTCATGTCTCCTGTATGATCATATCAAGGACGCATTCCACCGCAGGTTTCAGGGCGGCGGCCGTTTCGGGTGTCATGAACTCGCGCATCCGGTTGAAACACCGCCCCTCGATCCCCACGAGACGGATCTTCGGCGGTATTTTTTCCGGATAAAGGGCCCGGCCGATGGCGATGGTGTCCTTCAGCCCCACGTCGTGGACGGAAATGGACGAGCGACTGAACCGGGGGATCTCGTCCCAGGCCAGGCAGTGGACCGTACCCGGCTCGGCCCCGAAGGCCACGGCATCCACCACGATCAGGCTGTCTTCATCGCCGGTGAACCGATCCAGCAACGACAGGCCGCCCACGGCGGCGTATTCAAGCCGCACATGCCCGGGAAGGGGGCGGGTCTTCAAGGTCTCATAAATGTCGTAGCCGATGGCGTCATCGGCCACCAGGTCGTTGCCGATGCAGACCACCAGGGTGGTCGGCCTGCCGCCGGTCACTGGATTCTGATCCGAGTCCGGCATGTTTCACCGCAGCGGTCGATGTCCGATTTCACGGGCCGGTTGATCAGCTCGTCCACCACCCCGTCCAGATAGAAATGAAACAGTCGGCAGAGGGCCTGGCCCATGGCGAGGTTCCTCTGGCGACAGATGTCCCGGATGATGCAGCGGTCGAACACCATGAACGTGTCGTCGCCTTCTTTTTCCAGGGTAATGCCGAATCCGGCCTTCATCCGTTTCCGGACCACGGCCACCCCGTCCTCGAGCGTGGGATTCTCCAAAAACACGGGGTATTTCCTGGCCGTGTCCCGTCCGGCCATACGGCCCACCGACGAGGTGGCCCCGCCCATGATGTTGTCGATGGTGGCGGCGAAAATATCCGTGAGAAAGGCCACTTCCGTGAACGCGGCCCTGTGGTCTTCGAGGGTCAGATCGGTAAGGGCTTGACTGCTCATAGAAATTTCTCCATTTTTCCGCAGAACGTCTGGTCCCGGTAAAAGTTTTTCACCACATGGTAATCGGCATGGGTGATGGCCCCCGACGGGCAGATGTACGCGCAGGACAGGCAGGCGATGCAGTCCTCGGGACGGCGGATGAGGGCCAGGTTTTTTCCCTCGTCGTAGTCGAAGACGAAGGTGGGGCAGATGTCGGCGCAAAGGCCGCAGCCCCGGCAGGACGGTTCGTGCAGCTGAATCTCCACCATTAACGGTTCCTCCTTACGGTTCGGACAATATCGCCCCCCCGCATCACCACGATATCCAGGGGCATGGCCCCCAAGGCGTGGGTGGCGCAGGACAGACAGGGATCGTAGCAGCGAATGCCGAATTCAACGGCGTTCAACAGCACGGCGTCGTCCGATTTTCCCAGAACATGGGATATGGCGGCTTTCTCGATGGTCCGGTTGATGGACACGTAGTTCTGCTGGGTGGCCACGATCAGGTTGGCGCTTCGGACAATGCCGTTTTCATCGATCTCATAGTCGTGGATCAGGGTGCCCCGGGGCGCTTCCACATGGGCCACGCCCCGGCCGCCCCTGAAGGTGACGGGCACCCGGGTTTCTCCGAGAATCCCGGGGTCGGTGATGATCTGGAGCGCCCGTTCGGCGGCGTACAGGATTTCCACCACCCGGGCGTAGGCCTGGAAGACCACGGCATGACAGGGATCGCCACCGAGTTTCCGCAGCGAGGCCAGTTCGACATCCGCCGCTTCGGTGCCGAATCCCTCCGCCAGGTTCACCCGGGCCAGGGGGCCCACCCTGTAATCGTGACGGGTTCCCTCCCACAGAAGCCGGACCTCCTTCATGTACGACCAGTCCACCACCGTTTCTTCCATGTATTTTTCATAGTCTCCGGCAGGGAATTCGGCCGTCACGCCGCCCGTCGCGTCCACGGCCCTCAGGGTTCCGTTCAGCATGGCGATGTTCCCGTCCTGAACCGTGCCCACATGCCAAGAGGGAATCACCCAGTCCGACATCAGGGAAGGATGCGCGTCGATGAGGCGGAGCAGCAGCTCCTTGGCAGCCACGGCCAGTTCGGGAACCAGGATGTTGATTTCCTCGATCCAGGATTGAAGACGGCTTTTCTTTTCACTGTCCAGGACAAAGGAGACGCCTCCGGCCACCGAGGTCACGGGATGAATGCCCCGGCCGCCAACCAGTTCCCCGATTTTCTGACCCAGGCTCCGGCAGCGCAGGGCCTTTTTCGCAAGCTCGGGATTGGCCCTCACAATACCCGCCACGTTGCTTTCCGAAGGGTCCGAGGCCAGACCGAACACCAGATCCGGCCCTTCGAGAACAAAGATCGACAACACGTGGGAGTGAATCAGATGTCCCAGACACAGCAGTTCCCGGAGAAGCAGAGCCGCCTTAGGAGCCGTGACGCCGGCCGCATTATCCAGGGCCTTGGACGCGGCCAGATGGTGGGCCGCCGGGCAGACGCCGCAGATCCGGGCGGTGATCAGGGGCATGCGGTCCGCCTCCATGCCCGCGAGAATCCGTTCGAAGCCCCGGAGTTCGTTGACCACAAGACCGGCCGAGGCCAGGGACCCGTCGTCGCCGATGTTCAAAAACACCCGGGCGTGCCCTTCGATCCGGGTCACGGGGTCGATGGTGATGGTTCTATTCATAGCCGGCCTCCGCGTCTTTGAGCCATTTGTTGATGAGGAAGGTGGGTTTGTCGCCGATCATGGTGGACGCCATGGTGTAGGAATAGTGGGATTTGGCCGTCCGTTCGATCTCCCGGATGATGGTCTGCCGGGGAATCCGGGTGAGGCGCGACATCCTGTCGGCGATTTCCGTGCGGATGTCCCGGTTGGGTTCGGTCAACACCTGCATGGTGGCTCCGGCGCAGCCCGTACAGACCACCCCGTTGGTGGGACAGGGGGCCAGACAGCGATCCAGGGTCACGCTGCCCATGCAGATGTAGCCCTGGCTGAGAAAACAGAGCCTGGGATCCGGAATGCCCTCGGAACTGCTCTTGATCCGGTCGATCTCGGTTTTTTTCATGATCCGGTTGCAGCGGGCGCACACCGAGCGTTTGCCGGCTTTGGGCGCCCGGCCTTCCACCAGAGAGATCAGGGCGTCGAACACGAAGGCCGGATGGGGCGGGCAGCCGGGAAGGTACATGTCCACGTCGATGACCTCGTCGATGGGCATCACCATCTTTTCAAAGGAGGCCACCTCCACCGAGGGACCGGTGTGGGTGGCCGTGGTCTTGCCGTTCACGTACACCGTATCGAAGATGTCGCTGCGGCTGTGGACCGTGCCCGCCCCCACGATGCCGCCGTACACGGCACAGGAACCCCAGGCGATAACCAGATCGCAACTTTTTCGCATCGCCTCGGCGGCGTGCCGGTCGTGCTCGTTCCGGATCGCGCCGGACACCAGGCCAACCCGGGCTTTCGGGTATCCCTTGATGTCCGTGAGAACGGGACAGCGCTGGATCGTCACCGCGTCCAGCACTTTTTCGATTTTCTCGTGGAGGTCCACCACGGCCACGTGGCAGCCGCCGCAGTCGCTCAGCCATTCCAGGTTCACGGTAACCGGCTTTTTCGCCGCGTTGTCGCTCATGGGGTCACCTCGCCATCGTCTTTTTTTTCGCCGGAATCGCTGTTCCGGTTCACCACCAGTTTTTTCAGGCAGGCGTTTTCCCCGGCGTGGATGATCTCAAGGGTCGAGTCGACACCCATGATGTTCCGGATGGCTCCGGAAAAGAACCCGTTCATCATGTTGCAAAGCGAGCCTTTCTGGTTGTGCCCGAATCTGAACAGGGACTGGCGGATCATGCAGTCGCTGAACGCAAGGAGAATTTCCTCTCCGTTTCCGGTGGAAAGAACCAGCGAGGGCCGGTCGTGGGGCTTGAACGGCTCGAAATGCCAGAGGCAGTTGTATTTCACCAGCACATCCCGGATCGTTTCCAGGGCTTCGACGATGTCGGTTGTGGCGGGCGCCCCTTCGGAAAACTGCATGCCCAGGCGTTTGCCCGCCAGAAAGGAAATGCTGTTGGCCGACTGGCCGATGGCCTGCTCGATCCCGCCGGCCAGGGCTCCCAAAAAATTCATGGCCTCCTGGAGCGAGGCCCGCGCTTCGGCGATGTCATTCACGATATAATCATTCCTTTGCCGTTTTATACAACAACAAAAAAAGGGTTGGATGGCAGGACGGCAACACTGGGTCACGGTCGCTCGGATTAAGGTCATCTCATGAATACGGTTGGTCTGGGCTTTGGATTCACATGACGGTGTGAAACAACAAGATCTTTGTTTGAAAATTGTGAGCCATTATAAAGAAAGCCCGAGGGGTTTGTCAATTGAACTTTGCTTTTTTCCGCCTTCCGGCGAAAAAAACAATTTCTGATCAACTGTCTGTTATTACATAGTGTTATCCATGGTCAACCACCGGTTCTTTTCCGAATAAGCAAGGCCGTACCAATTAGATTATTTCGTTTTGTTTCACACCGGTTCCGGCCGGAAAAAGCCGGATTCGATTCGGGAGCCGGGGTTCACTATGATTTATTGCCCGCTCAGGGCTTCCCGGAAGAAATCCAGGACCATGGGCTGATAACGGTAACCCTGGACGGTCAGGGCGGAAATGTGGCGACCGCCGTCGACGGTCAGAAGGGTCTTGGGGTCGCGGGCGCGGTCGAACAGGCGGGGCGCATGGTCATAGGGAACCACCTCGTCGTCGGTGCCGTGAATGATCAGGACGGGGATGGGCGACAGAAGGCCGATCAGGTCGCCGGAATGGAAGGAGTCGGTGGCCATCACATAGGACAGGGGCGTCTTGAACCACCGAAGCAGGGGAATCTGACCGATCTTGTCCCGGACGATGCTGCGGTAGGAGTAGAACGTGCTGTCGACCACCACCGCCCGGACGGCGCCCTCCCCGGCCGCGGCGGCCACGGCGACGGCGTTGGCCCCGCCCAGGCTCTGGCCCAGAAGCACCACCCGGTCCGGGTCCACATCGCTCCGGCTCAGCACATAATTGAGGGCTGCCATGGAATCCTCGAACAGACCGCGCCGGGACGGCCGGCCTTCAGAGGCGCCGTAGCCCCGGTAATCGAACATCATCACCTGGCAGCCCTGATAGGCCAGCGGGCTGACATATTTCAGATGGGCCGACATGTTGGCCGCATTGCCGTGAAAGTGGATGATTGTGACCCAGGACGGGCCCCGGGAGGGAATGAACCAGCCGTGGAGACGGGTTCCGTCGCCGGCTTCAAAGGCGACGTCCTCATAGCTCAGCCCCGAATCCGCAGGCGTCATATACATCGTGTCATTGGGATGATAAAACAGGCCGTTGGCACAGCCGGAAAGGCCCAGCGCCGCAAGCAGGCAAAGAAGCGTGATGATGCGTTTCATCATAACTCCATGGAAAGGGCCACAGGCCCCGTCTGGTGATTGACCGCATAGACCGTGTCTCCGTCCGGAAACAGCACCACCCCTTCCAGGTAGTCGACCTTGCCGCACTGTTCATGGGAAAGACCCAGGACGTACTCCTTGATCAGATACATGTTCCAGTCATGGGTCACCGACACCTGGAGGGTGTTTTTATCAATCTCCCGGAGCCCGCCCACCAGCACGCGAAGCATCTGCCGGGCCGCCTCCCGGGCGTTCATCAGGATGCTCTCGCCGATCACGCCGTCCATCCAGTTCCGGATAAAGGTAAACACGTCCTGCTCCATCACCAGATTCACGGTTTTTTTGATGTCGTTCACATAAAAGGGCGCCAGGGATTCGACCACCCGGTTGTCGCAGGTCAACCCGCCGGCCTGCCGCACAAAGCCCTTGTCGATCAGGTAGGCCGTCTCGATGCAGCGGCCGATGTAACTTGAAAAAAACTCCACGCTGACATGGTAGGGCAGCTGTGCGCCCAGGGCAAGGGCCATGTCCCTCCCCTTTCCGGTCAGGCACATGAAAGGCTCCATCCTTATATCGTCATCGTAATGCCGTGCCGAATGGCGGAGCAGCAGGGACATGCGGTCAACGCCCCGGGCGGTCAGATCCCGGATCAGGGTGGCGACGGGGGCAACATGGGTGCTTTTCATAGATCATTCCTGTGATGTTTCGTCCGTGTCGGCGAACTGCATGGCATGCAGTCTGTAATACTCGCCCCTTCGGGCCAGAAGTTCGTCATGGGTGCCTTCTTCGATGATCCGGCCCCGGACCAGCACGATGATGCGGTCCGCGTGGGTCACGGTCGAGAGCCGGTGGGCGATCACGAAGGTGGTCCGTCCGGCCATCAGGTTTTCAAGGGCCTTTTGCACCACCTTTTCCGCCTCGGCGTCCAGGGCCGAGGTCGCCTCGTCGAGCAGGAGGATGGGCGCGTTTTTCAACAGGGCCCGGGCGATGCAGATCCGCTGTTTCTCGCCGCCGGACAGGCGGCTCCCAAGCTCACCGATGGGGGTGTCGAAGCCCTGGGGCAGCTTCATGACAAAATCATAGGCAAAGGCCGCCCGGGCCACGTCTTCGATGGCGGCCCCGTCGGCGTCATGGTTTCCGTAGGCGATGTTGTCCCGAATGCTTTCGTTGAACAAAATGGCGTCCTGGGTGACCATGGCGATCCGGCTTCTAAGATCGGCAAGGGACGCCTCGCGGATATCGAGCCCGTCGATCGTGATCCGCCCTCCGCCCACATCGTAGAACCGCGGAATCAGGTTGAGCAGGGTGGATTTGCCCCCGCCGCTCATGCCCACCAGGGCGATGACCTCACCGGGCCGTGCGGTGATGCAGATGTCGTCGAGCACCGTGTCCCCGCCATAGCTGAACGACACATGGTCGAAGGCGATCAGGTGGTTGCCCCGGGGAAGGGGCCGGGGATTCACGGGATCCGTGATGTCCGACTCGGTCTCGATGATGTCGAACACCCGGTCCACGGCGGCCAGGCCCTCCTGGACCGTGTTGTTGAGTTTGGTCAGCTTCTTGAACGGTTCGTACAGCAGAAACACCGCCGTCAGAAAGGAAAAAAAGGTCCCGGTGGTGGAGGTGCCCCGAACCACGCCGTTGCCGCCGTACCAGACGATAAAGGCGATGCCGAGCCCCCCGCAGATGTCCATGATGGGCGAGGACAGGGCCTGGGCCTTGACCTTCTTCATCTCATAGCGGAACAGGCCGTAGGACTTGCGAAAAAACCGCTTTTTCTCGTAGTCCTCCCGGCCGAAGGCCTTGACGATGCGGTTGCCGGCAAAGGTCTCATGGAGAAAGGAATTCATGTCGGCCACCGATTCCTGGGTGCCGGTGCTGACCTTGCGGATGCGCCGTCCCAGCTGCACAATGGGCAGAAAGGCCAGAGGCACCACCACAAAGGCGATGAGGGCCATCTTCCAGTCCCGGTAAAACACGACCACCGTCAAACCCACGATGGCGAAACAGTGTTCGATGGCGCCGGTGACCACCGTGGACACCATGCCCTTGATCACGGCCACGTCGTTGGTGATCCGGGACATCAGCCCGCCGGTTTTCTCCTTTTGGAAAAAACTGAGCGACAGGTCCTGGATCTTGTCGTACAAATCGTTTCGAAGGGTCATAACGATGCTCTGACCCACATGATTCATCAGGTATTCCTTGCCCAAAACGGCCAGGCCCCGGAGCAGGGAGGTGACGATGACCACCACGGGAATCAGGGTCAGCATCATCTCGTCCTTGGCGATGAAGATATCATCGAGGATATTTTTGATCAGAAAGGCCAGAACCGCCGTGGTCCAGGACACCACCATCATGCAGACCATGGCCGTGGCCAGCTTGAGCCGGTTTTTCCGGATCAGGGCAAGGATATGCCGGTATCGGTTCTGTCTGAAAAATTCGGATATGATTTTCATGAAAAAGCGGTCCTTCGCGTCACCCGGCCACCGCCCGCGTCGGGATAAACCGGGATCTTTGAATCACGGCGCGTCAATGCGACCGTTTTTTTTGGGCATCAGGCGCCTCGTCTTCGGAAAGGGCCACGATGATCATGCCCGTGTGATCGGCCAGGGCCACCATGGCGTCGCGGTCGAACACCACCGACCGGCCCGCCTCGACAACCAGAACCCGGATACCCGCCGCCTGCATGGTTTCAAGGGTTTTCAGACCCACGGCGGGAACATCGAAACGCATGTCCTGATTGGGTTTGCTGACCTTGACGACCACCGCGTCGCCCCGGGCCAGGGTTCCCCCCCGAAGAATGGTGGCATCGGTGCCGTCGACGGCTTCCACGGCCAGCACCGACCCGCCGCCGATCACCAGACACTGACCGATGTCAAGACGCCCGATCTCCTTGGCCAGCCGGAACCCGACGCGGATGTCGGCCCAGTTCGCCCGGGTCGGGTTGAGGCGGGTCCAGCATCCCTCTTCGGCCAGAATCCCGGGCAGCAGAAAGGTGGACGACCGAACGGTAACGCCTTCCTTTTCCAAAAAACGGGCACAGGCCCCGAGAAGCCCGTCGTCGTGCGTATGCCGGAGGGAGGCCAGAAGCATCACGGCCTTGAGATCCGGCTTGATATCGGAAAAAATCCGCGTTTTTCGAATGCCGCCCACCAGCACGGTGTCGGTGATCCCGTGGCGTCGGAAAAATCCCAGCAGTTTCTTCACCTGACCCAGGTGCATCCAGATCAGCTGGTCGGCTGCCTGTTCAAGGGCCGGGTCCGCCTCACCCGCGATGGCCGCCACAAAGACACCGTAACCCTTTTCCCTGGCCGCCTGTGCAAACAGAAGGGGGAACTGGCCGTTCCCCGCAATGATACCGATCCTCGTCATGGGTTCTTCCTCACCCCCGGGGCCAAACCCCGCGTCATCGGGACCCGGTCACGGTGTTCACCGGGTCACCCCGCGGCTCGATGCGCTGATGAAATCGATAAAGGCGATCACCTCCGGCAGCAGGTCGACTTCGGCACGAACCCTCTCCACGGCTTCGGTGGACGTCAGGCCGATCCGGAACACGATCCGGTAGGCCTTCTTGAGGGCGGCCAGGGTGGAGGGTGAGAAATTGTGTCTCTGGAGGCCCACCTTGTTCAGACCATGGAGCTGGGCCCGGTCGCCTGCGGCGATCACGAAGGGCGGCACGTCCTTGACCACGGCCGATTTACCTCCGATATAGGCGTAGTCGCCCACCCGGACAAACTGGTGAATGGCAACAAGCCCCCCCACCGTCACATAGTCGCCCAGCACGATATGGCCGGCCAGGGTCGAGTTGTTGGCCAGGATGACCCGACGGCCGATGCGGCAGTCATGGGCCACATGGGCGTAGGCCATCAGGTAGTTTTCCTCGCCCAGCTCGGTGATACCGCCGCCCACGCCGGTGCCCCGGTTGATGGTGACGAACTCGCGGATCACGGTGCCCCGGCCGATTTTCAGATAGGTTTTTTCACCGTGATATTTCAGGTCCTGGGGCGCGGCACCCACGGACGCGTATTGAAAAATGGTGCAGTCCGGCCCCACGGTCACAAACTGGTCGATGACCACATGGGACGCGATGGTGGTGCCGGGACCGATGATCGTATCCCCCTTGATGATCGAATACGGACCCACCGTGACGTTGTCCCCCAGCTCTGCCGACGGATCGATGATGGCCGTAGGATGTATCTGTACTCCCTTGGACATAGACTTTCATTCCCCCTTTTCCTGCCGTTCGTTGACAATCTTTTCCAGGCGGCCCAGGCGTTTTTTAAGCTCAGGAAGCCGGGCCGCCACGGTTTGTGCTTTCATCCACTGTTTGTGGGGCATGGCCGGAATGCCCGACATCACGGCGTTCTCTTCCACCGATTTGAGAACCCCGGCCTTGGGACCGATGATCGCGTTGTTGCCGATAATCAGATGGCCGGCGACCCCCACCTGTCCGGCAAGAATCACATGGTTTCCGATCACGGCGCTTCCCGCGATGCCCACCTGGGCCACCAACAGGGTGTTCTCACCGACCACCACGTTGTGCCCCACATGGACCAGGTTATCCGTTTTCACGCCGTTCATGATCCAGGTTTCCCCATGGGTTCCCCGGTCAACGGTATTGTTTGCGCCGATCTCCACATCATCGCCGATGCGGACAATCCCCTTGTGGGGAATCTTCAGATAACGTTCCCCGTCGGGGACAAAACCGAAGCCGTCGCTGCCGATGACGGTCCCGGCATGGATGGTGACCCGGCTGCCGATCACGCAGCGGTCCTGAATCGTCACATTGGGATAGATGATCACATCGTCACCCAGAATGACCCCGTCGCCGATGACCACGTTGGGGTAAATCCTGACGCGATCGCCCACCGTCACCCGATCACCGATCACCACCCCGGGGCCCAGATCCACCGGCCCGCCCAGGGTCACCTGACGGCCCAGGCAGACCGAGGCGTGGATACGCGGCTCGACGCAGGGTCCGGGATTGAAATGACCCGACAAACGGACAAAGGCCATGCGCGGGTGGGCCACATAGATCACGTTGCCCGGCAGGTCCCCGGCATCGTCGGGAACCAGCACGGCCCCGGCGCGGATATCGGCGATCCGGGTCAGATAGGGCGCGCTTTCCGCAAAACAGATATCGAAAGGCCCGGCCTGTTCGAAGGCGGCGACGCCGGTGATCGTATGGTGTTGATCGCCCTTGAGCCTGCCGCCAAGCATCTCGGCGATGGATGCGAGAGTCATGCTCATATCACTTCCCCCCCGTGTATTGTCGGTCGTACTCCTCGATCACCCGGCCGGTGATGTCCGTGGACGCCGGGGCGTACACGATGTCGGTTTTTTCGAGAATCAGCAGGTAGCCGCCCTTTTTTCCGATGGCCTCAACCAGGGTCGACACGGCCTGACGGATGCCTGCGGTCCGTTCGGCGTTGATCTCCTTCAGGGCGGCCGTGTAGGCGGCCTCAGCCTCGTTGAAGGCATCGAGTTTCAGCGTCAGCTCAAGTTTCTTCTCCTCCCGGTCCGAGGCATCGCCCACAAGTTCCATGCGCTCTAAGGCGGCTTTGAGATCGACGATCTCCTGCCGGCGTTTTGTCAGATCCGCAGACCGCTGGTCCTGTTTCTGTCTTAAGGCCGCGGCCGCCGCTTTGCCGGCCAGGGAGTCCCGCAGAACCCGCTGGAAATCCACCACGCCGATCCGGGCCACATCGGCGGCCCGACTGTCTTTTACAAATCCCGGCGCCGTGAAAAGACCCAGGACCGCCGCACAGACAAAGGCCCATCGGACGGATGATCGCCGGGTGAGGTGTCGGAATGCCGCTGTCATGATCGCTGTCCTTTGTTAAAAGGTTCCGCCCATGGTGAAATCCCATTTTCCGCTGCTGGGCTCACCGGGCCTGGGATCGATGATGTAGCCCCGCTCGAAACGGATGGGGCCGATGGGCGAAAACCACCGGATACCAAAACCCCAGCTGCGTCTCAGATGATCGAAATCCACATGGCTGTCCTTGGCGTAAACGTTTCCTGCGTCGAAGAATACCAGACCGAGAAACCCCTCGGTCGAAAACAGGGGACGAAGCAGTTCCACGTTGAACTGGACGTATTTTTCACCCCCCACATCCACATAATCGGTCACGGGGCCGTCGGGCCCGATGTAAGTGTAAGGTTCCTTTAGACAGATATCGTTCCAGCCGAAGCCCCGGATGGAGTTCATACCGCCAAGGAAAAACTTCTCGTAGGGCGGCAGGATACCGTCGCTGTTTTCACGCACATAGCCGCCCTCGCCGTGAAGATGGCCGATAAACCGGCTGATCAAAGGAAAATACCGGGACATGGTCAGTTTGTATTTGGTGAACGAGATATCGCCGCCAAACGGACCGCCGGCATACTCGACGGAAAGCGCACTGTCGGTCCCCCGGGTGGCCTGGGCGTTGTAGGCCCGGTCCCGGGAGTCGTAATGCAGGGTACTGCCGGCGCTGCGGGTGGTGTACTCGCCCTGGAGCAGATAGGTAGTGTAGTCGGCCCCCAGCTGGATATTGGAAATATCGTTGATTTCATAGGCGTAGGACACATAGAGCCGGGTGTAGTCGAAGACCGGATACCCGAATTTCAGGGACCCGCCCAGGGTCTGTTTGTCGTAGTAATCGTACTCCCGCTCCCAGTTCATGAACTGGATCTGCGCGGACAGGGGGATGTCGAACAGCCAGGGTTCGATGAAGCTCATCGAGTACTTGTTGCTGTTGTCCCCGAACTCGCCCTGGATGTTCAGGGTCTGGTCCCGGCCGAACAGGTTGCGCTTGGCCACGGCCAGGGTCCCGAACAGTTTGTCCTGGCTGCTGTAGCCCATGCCGAAGGTGAAGGTGCCGGTGGGTTTTTCCGTGACGTCGATGATCAGGTCCATGGTGTTCGGCTCACTGCCCGGCTGGGTGCTGACCTTGACGTCCTCGAAGTAATCCATGCGGTAAAGGTTGCGAACGCTTCGCTTCATCTTGGTGCCGCTGAACAGTTCCTTTTCATGGACCTGGAGCTGCCGACGGATCACCTTGTCCCGTGTGACGAGGTTGCCGCCGATGACGATGCGGTCGAAATGCACCAGATCCCCTTTGCGGATCTCGAACTCCACGTCGGCGGTGAGGGTGTCGGGATTGCGCGACAGACGCGGATAAATCGAGGCCGCCGCGTACCCTTTGTCCGAATACATGTCGGTCAGCGTCATCACATCCTGCTGGATGATTTCCCGGTTGCAGTACTCCTGCTTGGGAATGGACAACCGGGCCAGAAGGTCGTCCCGGGATTCGAGCATATCGCCGGAAAGGCCGACCGTTCCGGTTTTGTATCGGGGGCCCTCGTCGATCTTGACGGTCACGAAAATCCAGTTGCCCTCGTATTCGACCACCGGCTCGGCGATACGGACATCAATATAACCCTGGCGCTGGTATTCGGCGCCGATGGCCGCCACGTCGGTGTTCAGGTCGGCGGTGTCCAGCACCCCCGAGGACGTCAGCCAGGAGAAAAAGCCCTTCTCCTTGGTCTTCATCATTTTTTTCAGTTTTTTATCCGTAAACGCGGAGGCCCCTTCGAAGGTGATGGTCTTGATCAGGACCTTCTCCCCTTCGTCGATGACGAACTCCAGGTCTGCCTGGTTGTTTTCACGCGGATAAGTTTTATAGGTGACCTTGGTGTTGTGATAGTGCTTTTCCTGATACAGGGACTCGATCTGACGGATGTTGGACTTGATCTTGAAGCTGTTGAGAATGGACCCGGGGGTGATGGTCACCTCCTTGAGGATCTTCTCACTGTCCAGGGCGCTGTTACCCTTGATCTTGACCTTGTGCACCGTGGGCTTTTCCTGGACCGTGAAGACCACCCGGGTGCCCGCGTCGGACCGTTCGGCCTCGATGCGGATATCCTCGAAATAGCCCATGGCAAAAATGCTCTTCAGGTCCTCGCTCAGCACCGCCTTCTGAAACCGGTCGCCGGGCTTGGCCTTGATGACCCGTAACACGGCGTCCGTCTCGATCCGCTCGTTGCCCCGGATCTCGATGGCGGCGATGGACTCGAATCCGAATACCCGGGTTCCGATGTCAAGGGCCACGGCGTTGACCGTGGACAGAAGATTTTCGATATCCTCGCCCTCGGCGTACAGGTACTCCGGACCCGTCTCCGATGAAACGGCCAGCAGTTTCACATCCAGGCTGATGCGCCGGCCCGGCCGGGTCAGACTGCCCCAGATCACGTAGTCGGCTCCGGCGCGTTGTCCCAGGCGCCGGGCCTCGTCCGCCGACATGGGGCGGGTCGGATCTATCGCCTCCTTGTCCGCGTCGACAATGACGCCCCCGTCCTTTTCAAGCTGCCCGGCAATGATCCAGGGCACCTGGGTTTTCAGATAGGACAGGTCGGTCGGGGAATGGATCTCAAAGGGCAGCGTCATGATCCGCGCTGCACTTTCCGCATGCACCAACGCCGCGCCGCAAAGCAGGCCGATCATCATTGCGCCAAACACACATAAGACTCGTTTTACCATCACATCAACTCCGAATCACCGTCAGGATCATGGGGGACAATGGCCCCCTCGAGCAACGTCACCTGACGTTCCATATAAGCGGCAAGCGCCATGTTGTGGGTCACCACCAGTGTGGTCATGTTGTATTCCCGGTTCAGTTCGTCGAGAAGCTCATGGATCTGTTCACTGTTCTTGCGATCCAGGTTCCCCGTGGGTTCGTCGGCCAGGAGGATGCCGGGTTTCCGGACAATGGCCCGGGCGATGGCCACCCGCTGCTGTTCACCGCCGGACAGTTCCCCGGCCCGGCTCACCAGCCTGCGCCCGAGCCCCACCCGGGTGAGAATCGCTTCCGCCTCGGCGTGGGCTCGCTCTTTGGGCGTTCCGTCGATCAGCATGGGCATGGCCACGTTTTCAAGGGCCGAAAACTCCGGCAGCAGGTGATGAAACTGAAACACGAAGCCGATGCTCCGGTTTCGAAACACCGCCAATTTGTCGTCGGCCAGGTTGAACACATCCTGTCCGGCAATGATCAGCCGACCCGAATCGGGCCGTTCCAGGGTGCCGATGATATGAAGCAGGGTGGATTTCCCGATACCCGAAGCCCCGACGATGGCCAGGGTCTGACCGGCAGCCACCTCAAAATCCACGTCCCGAAGAACGTCCACCTGATAGCCGCCCACCGTGAACCCTTTGGATATTCCTTTAAGCGAAATGGCGGGCGTTTCCGCAGCCACAGCATCAACCATAACGAATCGCCTCGACCGGATCGATCTTCGCGGCCTGCCAGGCCGGATAAAGGGTGGACAGAAAACAGATGACCAGGGCCGAGAGGGCGATCACCACCACATCCCGGGCTTCGAGCAGCACCGGCAGGGTCGAGAAGGCATAGACCGAGGGCAGCTCGATGATGCGCCAGTGCATCAGGATATAACAGATCAAAAGGCCCAGGGCCACCCCGATCCCCGTGCCGATCATGCCGATCACGGTCCCCTGGTACACAAAGATTTTCCGGATACTGCGGTCGCTTGCCCCCATGGTCTTCAGGATGGCGATGTCCTTGGTCTTTTCCATGACCATCATGATCAGGGTGCTGGCGATGTTGAAGGCGGCCACCAGGACGATGAGAATCAGAATCACGAACATGGCCACCTTTTCCAGTTTGAGCGCTGAAAAAAGGCTGGCGTTGATCTGCATCCAGTCCTGGGACCAGTAGGCGGTACCGACGGCCAACAAAATGGTGCGTTTGATCTCCGAGGCCCGGTACATGTCATCGACCCAGACATCCACACCGGTCACCGAATCGTTCATGCGCAGGGCGTGCTGAGCGTCCTTGATGCTCATGTAGGCAAAAAAGGCGTCGTACTCGTACATGCCCGATTTGAACAGGCCCGCCACCCGGAATTTTCTCATGGACGGCACCTGGCCCATGGGCGAGATCATGCCCTTGGGTGAAATCAGATACAACACGTCCCCCTCGGACACGCCGAGGTTCATGGCCAGGTCCTGCCCCAGGATCATGCCGGGCAAAACCGGCTGTTCCGGTTCTGCCGCCGAAGGAGGCGCAAGGGCGGATTCCAGGCCCGGACGATCGTACCCCTCGATGACCTTGACCGACACATCGGGACGGATGCCCCGGACCGAGGCCCCGGACACACCGTAGGCCGACCTTAAAAGAACCTGCCCGCTGATGTACGGCGACACCTCGACGACACCGGGCAGCGTCGCAATCTGTTTTCCCACGAAATCGTAATCGGAGAACTGGCCCCCGTGGCGCAGCACGCTGATGTGGGACTGAAACCCTAAAATCCGCTTGCGGAAATCGGATTCGGCCCCGCTCATCACGGCGATGACCACCACCAGAGCCATGACCCCCACGGCCACGCCGGCCACGGACAGAAGGGTGATCAGGGATATGAAGGATTGTTTTCGCTTGGCTTTGAGATAACGCAAAGCGATAAAATACTCATAGGGCATATCCATGGATATCCTGCAAAAAATCCTTTGAATGATGTCGATTGTCTCTCGCTATTCCTGAAAACCAAAACCCAAGATCCGTGCAGGAACGTCAGCTTGCCCCCCAAGCCAAGATGAAATTAAAAGACCTCGTATAAAAAAGCAACGGATTTATTTCTTTTTCATCAGCGGAAACAAAATGACCTCCCGGATGGACGGGGCGTCGGTCAGCAGCATGGTCAGCCGGTCGATGCCGATACCTTCCCCCGCCGTGGGGGGCATGCCGTATTCCAGCGCCTCGATGTAGTCCAGGTCCATGGCGTGGGTTTCCTCGGCCCCGGCGTCCTTGTCGGCCATCTGCTGGAGAAAGCGGCCTTTCTGGTCATCGGGATCATTCAGCTCGGAAAACCCGTTGGCAATCTCACGACCGGCGATAAACAGCTCAAACCGTTCGGTCAGGGACGGATTTTCATCGCTGCGCCGGGACAGGGGGGAGACTTCCACCGGGTAGCCCGTGATAAAGGTCGGCTGGATCAGATGGGGTTCGACCAGTTCATCGAACAGCTTGGTGATGACCTTACCCATCCGGTCGGCCTTGGTGATATGGATGCCTTTGGCCTCGGCAAAGGCCAGAAGCGCCTTGTGGTCGTCCAGAATGCTGCGGTCCACCCCGCCGATCGTGACCAGGGCATCCATCATGGGAATCCGCGTCCAGGGTTTGGCAAAGTCGATGTCGGCACCCTGATAATGCACCAGGGCCGATCCGGTGACCTGTTCGGCCACATGGCGGAACAGGGCTTCGGACAGATCCATCAGATCCGTGTAAGTCGCATAGGCCTGGTAGAACTCGACCATGGTGAATTCCGGGTTGTGTCGGGTCGAGACGCCCTCGTTCCTGAAGTTCCGGTTGATTTCGAACACCCGCTCGAATCCGCCCACCACCAGCCGCTTCAGATAAAGCTCCGGCGCGATGCGCAGGTACAGCTCCATGTCCAGGGCTTTGTGGTGGGTCACAAAGGGCGTGGCCTCGGCACCGCCTGCAACGGGCTGCATCATCGGCGTTTCCACCTCCAGATAGTCCCGGTCGAGCAAAAAATTCCGAACGGCCTGGACCACCTTGCTCCGGCGGATGAAGATCTCCTTGACGTCCGGGTTCATGATCAGGTCCACATAGCGCTGACGATAGCGTTTTTCCGGATCTTTCAGGCCGTGGAACTTCTCGGGCAGGGGCCGGGCCGTCTTGCAGACCAGGCGGAATTCCGTGGCCAGCAGGGTCCATTCTCCGGTCCTTGTCTGGAACATCGTTCCCGTCAGACCGATAAAATCCCCGATATCCAGCTTTTTGAACAGATCATAGGCCTCATCGCCGACCTTGTCCTTCTGGATGTAAGCCTGGAGCTGACCGGTTCGGTCCTTGAAGCGGATGAACGAGGACTTGCCCATCTTGTTGATGGCCATCATCCGGCCCGCCAGGACGAACACCGGGCCGTCCGTTTCAAACCGTTCCGGGGACGCGGCAACGGCCTCCGTCACCTCCCGGATCGTATGCTCGACGGAAAAATCGTTTGGGAAGAGGTTCACGCCGGCTTCACGCAGTTCGGCGTTCTTGATTTTCCGTTTTTCAATCACATCGTTTTTATTCTCGTTTTCCATTACTCACCCTTGAAATCATCTATTTATATATCCGATTGGCGGGCGATAGACGCCCACGGCGGACCGAGGCGGACATGTGATTCCGAACCCCTGGAAAAACATGGGGTCAATCCACAACAAACAGGTCTAAATATCCTATTTACATGGGAAGTGTCAACATCAATACCCCGAAAGATCAGGGCAACGGCAGGGGGCATGGGCCGGGCCGGTTTGTCACCCCCTGCGGGGCGCACAAACCGGCCCGGATCACGGACCGTCATCGGATCTGCTGCTGATAGCGGCTCTGGAAGGTTTCGTAATGGCGGGTATCTTTGTATTTGCCGGACAATAGGGGCTCAAGAGCTCCGATGCGTTTGTCCATGGCGTTGGGCAGCCAGTGGCTGGCGTCTTCCGGATTCCGGCTCGCGGGGATTTTCGTTTTCAGACGTTCGAGGAGGCCGGCCATGCCTGCGGGATTGTACCCGGCCCTTCTGGCGTAAAGCATACCCCGCTCATCGGCCGCCATCTCGTATTCGGCCTTGCGTCCCCGGATGGCCCGCTCGTACATCTCGTCGCACAGGTCGTCCAGCTCCTTCTCATCCTCGTCCACGCCAAGCTCCTCGCCCAATTCGTCAAAAGCGTCTTCGGCCGCGAACTTGGGCTTGCGGATCGTGTATTCGGCCGCCCCGTGATGGAGGGTCACATGGGCGATCTCATGCCCGAGAAGGCAGGCCAGTTCGTTTTCGCTGCGAATGGTTTTCAGCATGCCCTCGGACACCATGATGACCCCGATGGGGGTGGCGTTGGCGAAGATCGCATCGGTTTTCACCACATGAACACAGATCGGCAGATCGTAGAATTCGGTGTTTTCCATGATCAGCTGGGCCACGTTGTTCACGTAGCGCACGAGCGGCTCGTTGGTGGAAAGGCCGGGGGCCGCCAGACGGCCGCAGATGTAGCTGGACAGGGCCACCAGGTTTTCGTCGATACGGAAGGCCCCTTCCCGGCGGACGGCATTTTTCTTCGCGTATTTCTCACGGCTCCAGCGTCCGGCGTAGGTCTCGTTCACGAACCTGATATAGTCGCTGGGCATGATGTACCGGGTGTAGGGATTGGCCATCACCGCCGCGTTGACCGCATCGTCCTTGATCCTGTTTTCGAAAAAGCCCTTGACCGCCGCGGTCACCATGATGTTCGAGATGGACCGCGTGGGGTTCTCACGGGCCATAACCCCGTAATCGATGGCGCTTCCCACCGCGTTGAAGGCGTTGGCCGACACCCATCCCGCCTGGTTGCCGGCGGTCTTGATTTTTTTCCAGGGATCCTGGGCATCGAGCACCGTGACCGTATCACCGGCGTTCAGCACCGTGACGATGGGATAGAATGCGCCGGGCATGGTGCGCACCGACACGTTGTTGTTCATGATCTTTTCGGCAAAGGCCGCCTGGGCGGTCATCACAAGCAAAAGACACCCGATCGTTACTGTTCGTTTCATAATCACCTTCCAGCGTTATTTGGTTTTAAAGGTAAACACCCCATGGTCGTCAACCAGGTCCGGATTGGTCTGAAGCAGACGGCACCTTTCAATATACGCAAGCGACGGCGGGTCGCCGGGGTTGAGTTCAAGCACTTTCTCAAACAGGGTCACGGCCTCGGCCCAGCACCGCGTCCGGTAACAGGCGATCGCCTCCTTGAACCGCTCCTCCACAGCCAGCTTTTCCGGCGTCATGGCCTCGAGCCGGTCCACCAGGGTAAAGACCCGGATCGGCCTGTTCTTTCCCTTGACCCGGATGAAATCCAGCTCCCGGAAAAAATAATCGTCCTTCACATATTCCCAGGTGAATTCACTCATGATGTTCAAGGTGCCGTAGGCCTTGTTCACCCCTTCGAGGCGTGCCGACAGATTCACCGTGTCGCCGATGGCCGTGAAATCCATGCGCCGGGTGCTGCCCAGATTCCCCACCACGATGGGGCCGGTGCTGATCCCGATACGGGTCAGGATTTTCGGACCTTCGGAGGAGATCAGATCGTTGACCCCCTTGTCCCGGAAGGCCAGAATTACCTCGCAGGCGCTTTTGGCGTGCCCTTCCCGGGCCACGGGGGCCCCGAAAATCGCCATGATGCCGTCGCCGGTGTATTTGTCGAGCATGCCCTTCTGATCGAGGACGATGTTGGTCACCGTCTCGAAATAGCGGTTGAGCACCTCGATCAGCGTCTGGGGACTCTTGTCCTCGGCAAAGGTGGTGAACCCCTGGAGGTCGGTGAACAGCACGGTCCCCACCAGTTCGGTGCCTTCGAGATCCACCCTCTCCGGGTCTTCCATCAGAAGATTGATCACGTCCTCGTGGAGGTAGCGCGAAAAAATCGAGCGGATCTGCCGCTTTTTCTGGCCTTCGGTCAGCATCTTGTACATGGCGGCGGCGGCCGAGGTCAGAAACACGGCAAGGACCGGAAAGATGAAATCCACATGGATCATGCGGGAAGAAAACAGATAGAAGCTCAGCCCCACGGCCCCGAGGCCGAGCACGACGGCCAGCGGAAGCGCCGCCGCCAGGGAACGGCTGATAAACACATGGGCCAGAAGCACCATGAGGATTAGGGTCAGAACCGCCGTCCACAAAAGGGTGTCTTCCCGGATGATCCGGTCGTTTTTCAGGTTGTCAAGCAGGGTGGCATGGATCTCGCCGCCCGGGTAGGGGGCCTCCGTCGAGGAAAAGGGGGTGGCCTTCAGATCCATCAGGCCTCCGGCCGTGGCGCAGATCACAACCACCTTGTCCGCAAACTCGGACAGGGGAATGCCCGGTTCCAGGCCGCCCATCAGCTGGGTGGCGGCAATGAACACGTTGTAAAAGGAATCATAGCGGTACACGTTACCTGCCGGTCCGCCTTTGCCGTACCAGTAAATGGGGAAAAACCCGTTCCTGTCCAGGGGGAATCGCTTTTTCCGGGTGACCAGTTCCCCCGTCTCCGGATCGTAGCCGACCAGGGCGTCGTTTTCGGCCGTCAGGTAGGCGGCCAGGGACAGCTGGGGCCGAAGAACACCGCCGGCCTTGAACACCAGGGGCATGCGTCGGCAGACCCCGTCTTCGTCGGCGTGAAAATTCACCACGCCCACGGCGGCGGCGCTTTGGGAAAGGGACGGGATCAGCGGTTCAACGCCACTGTATTCCCGAGCAGGCAGGGCGTCCCCGTTTTCGATGGACAATCCGGAAGCGGTGGCAGGGGCCCGGCCCGGGGCGTCGATGAGGTTTTCACCCAGAACGGTGCGGCCGAAGGCGGCGGCCCCATCGGCAAAAGCCTGCTCCGAGGCGGCCGCATCGATGTCCAGGCGTCCCACCTCGGACTGGGAAAACAGCATATCGAACACCACGGTCCGTGCCCCGGCCTTTTTGAAATAATCCAGGATGATGCCGTAAAACTGGCGGGGCCAGGGCCAGGGAAAATTGAATTTCTCGGAAAACCGGCTGATGGAGGCGTCGTCAATGGCCACCATCACGATATCCGGATCGGCCAGGTCTTTCCGGGCGCAGTGATGCCGGCTGAAATCCTGGGCGCTGTAGGCCATGCGTTTATAAAGGTCGGTCAGGGAAAAAAGATACACAAAAAGCACCACGACCACACCGATGATCGATGCAACGAGAAGCGGTGATGATTTGATTTTGCTCATGATGTTCCTTTTCCCCCCGAAAGCGCCTGCACTCTGACATCACCTTACCCGATCCGTTGGCCGTGCCCTATGAAATGAGTCACATCCGGCCCCGGTATCTGAATTGGATAGCACACCCGTCACCCGGCTGTAAATCCCGGACTGACTCACACCCAGGGCAATCGCCTGGACCTGCACATGCCGTGACAGAAAAGAGCCCCGGA